>JAYSSK010000221.1:0-78143 GCA_043720595.1 Acidimicrobiia bacterium | reverse complement strand
CGTCCGCGAGCATTGCTTCCTCGACTCCGCGCCCCATTGCGCGACATGAGAGGACAAATGTGTCCAACGCCCCTTGCGTTTGGCCGGCATCAGGAAGTTTGGCAAGCGTCGCCCCGACGATGCCATAGTCCCCAAAACGGTCTTTCGCACTGATCAGCCGCACCGCCCAACGTGGATCGTCGATGAGGGCTGCAAGTTCGGCTTCGGTACGGCGAGGACCGCCAAGTGTGAACTGGTTCGTTTTCGCAACAAGCTGGGCAAGGCGCGCCAGGTCTGACGCGGCTGGGCGAAACAGCCCGACTTCCACACCGAGCGTTGCTCGATACTCCTCGGGAGTCATCGTGGACCTGAGTTCGCGACGGGTCTGTTCAACTTGATAGCCGTCGGCGCGGCGCAGGTCGTCGGTCGTGGGGCGCAGCCGATCCAGGGCTCCCGTCTCGGCAATCGAGCGCTGCCAACCAGAAGGGTCTTGCGGCATCTGGAGACACACCACGTCTGGGTGAGTGTCGCTGACCGACCCAACTTCGACTGGGTTGTCGTCGATGAAGACAAAACTGGACAGGCCAAGGTTCAACTCGTCAGCGAGTCGGGTGAGATTCACCGACTTCGGGTCCCAGTTGACCTGCCACGCAGCGAGGTCCGATTTACGCAGCACCATTTCGCGCCGGTCGAACACGGGCCAAAGATCGTCTTCGTTGTTTTTCGACGCAACAGCGATCAGCAATCCCGCGCGCCGGAGGTCGAGCAGCCACTGCTGAAAAGCTCGGTAGGCCTCGCCTGGTCCGTTGTCGAGCAGGTCGACTCCGTCGGCTCCATCTTCGCCAACCACACCGCCCCACAGCGTGTTGTCTGCATCGACCACTGCGACCTTTGCAGCGCCTCGACGAGACAGCGCGACAACACGGGCGATCTTGCCTGCTACATCGTCGAAGAAGGTCTCGGTGTACGGAACGCGTGCAGTTGTCATGAGCCGCGCATCGAGCGAGGCGGCCAAGCCCAGCCGCCGCACGGACTCTTCGGCGTCAACGACGAGGCACGAGGCATCGGCCAATGCCCGCCGCGCTGCGGTGCGCACCGTTTCTGCGACAGCGGTGACTCCCATTGGGTTAGCAGCATCGCCGACACCGAGGGGCTTCAATTCAGGAAACACGGGCAGCACAAAGACAAGCGCGGCAGCCCAACGCCGCGCAGCCTGTTCACCCGCGTCGACGAGATCGAGGATGGCCGATGCGTAGCCGTCGACAGGGTCTACCAATGGCGACGGCAGCCCGCTCCATAAGTCCTCAAGCCGTGGCCAGATCACCACAACATCTGGGCGGAACGATTCCGTTTCTGAGCCTGGTGCCAAGCACTGACCGAGGATCTGGTCATACGGGCCGGTCCACACGGTTGCCGGCATCAGCTTGTCCTCGAACGACATCCCGATGAACGGTTCGGCTGGCTGAGCGGTGAACGTACTCAGCACTGCTATCCGCAGAGCAGGTTGTTCACCAGTTCGGGCCTTGAGAACCTTGCGCCACGCAAGTTTTCGTTCGAGTTTTCGGTCGAGCTTTCGTTCAGGTGCTGACATATCTGGAGGAGGTCCTTACGCCTGGACTCCGTGAGTAGACAGCACCGCTCGGATGGCCGCCACGGACTCGCAGCTCTGCATGTCCGCTGTGCTGAACATCACACCGTACGTCTCTTCAAGTGCAGCGATCACACCGAGTTGAGCAAGGCTGTCCCACTCGTCGACGTCGGCACGGAGTGTGGAAGCAGAGATTAACTCGGCGTCGACATCGATGACCGCGGCGATGAGCTCGGTCAACTGAGTTGCGTTCGATTCGGGAGACTGTGAGGACTGTGAAGACTGTGAAGACTGTGAAGACATGGAACGCTCGTTCGGGGTGAGAGGTAGAGGAGTAGGAGGTACTGACAGGACTAGAGAGCCAGAAGTCTTGCCGAAGACGGGTCGGGGCAAGTGCTTCGAGTGGGAGTTGGGCGGCTGTCGGACCAGCAACTCGCGTACTTACTATTCGACACGGAGCACCTGTATGGACCACGGAGCAACACGGGTACGCACCGCTCCTTTGTTCACGGGGACGGCGCGCCGCACATAGCCCGATGGTCCGCCCGAGTAGGTCCAGAGGCCGCCGGTGGAGGCGCGACCACAACGGGAAAACGAGATCGATGTTTCGAAGGCGACGCTGGATGAGCGATTGACGATGACCACGGTCTTCTGACGAGTGAACTCGTCGGTAGACGAAAACACCGACAGGCCGGAGGTGTTTGATCCCTTCACTTCGCTTCCGGTGCCGAGGGCACCGAAGTTGCTTCCCTTGCCGTCATAGTTGCGAAACGCCCGGAACCCCCAGTACTGCTCGGTGTTCTGAGCTGGGTGCGTCCACAAGTACGCCGCCGTGATGCCGAACTGTCCAAACCGGCCAAGCGCTTCAGCCTGCGCCACCGCTCCGCTGATATGGCGTTCCCCGCCGAAGCTGTACTCGCCGATCGAGATTCCGATTCCAGGCTTGGAGGTCCTCACGATCTCTTTGAGGCGCGGGAGCAGAAACACATTGGAATCTACCCACCCCTCTTCCTTGTAGGACCGGTCCCACAGGGATCGAGTGGAGCGAACGCGGAGTTCATTGGTGGCCCGATCGGTGTTGCCGCCAGTGCCCGAATACACACCAACCCCAGACGGGTAATAGTGCACGTCGAGCACGTCCAGCAGGCGTTTCCCTGTGCGTTTTTCCTCAGCAGCCATCTGGGCGAGATACCACTCGAGGAACGGTTTGTCGCCGTGGGCTAACCGGTCCGGCTTGACGCGGAACCCCGCCTTGGCGTCAGCGGCTGAGAAGAAGTAGCCCCACCAACCCCACGCGGAGGGACCTGCGATTTTGACGTCGCTATCTGCGGCTCGAACCGCCGACGCGTACGAAATGCCCTTCTCCAACAGCTCGTCGTAGGTGGTGGGCTCGGATCGGATGTCGCGGTGCGACTCGCTCCAGAGGTCTGGCTCGTTGTCGAGGAAGACCATGTCGAGCGGCGATGCTGCTGACGAACCGCCGGAGTTGATCTTGGCGACCCACTGTCCGACCCAAGCCGGGGTCGACTGTCGACTGGTCTGCTGCGGTGGTGGACCGGCCAGAATTGCGCCGCTTGCGTCCCTTCCATTTCCGGCATCGGGAAGTTCGGGGGCAACCTGTTGCTGAGCCCCGCGCTGCGAGACCGGAAACGAAAAGCTCGTTGTGTCCTTGGCGACCCATCCGAGCATCGGGACAGTAAGCGCGCTGGTCATCTTGTTCGACCCGTTGTTCTTAAAGAACGTCTCCCACGCGTTGCCCCTTTGCAGCACCGTCATGTTGCGCCAGTACCAGTTGTGGCCAGGATTCCACGCGTTGCCAAGCTCCCAGTTGAACCTGCTGGTGGGGTCACCGCCCCACCGTCGTGTGGTTGCGCCAATGGTGAATTGGGAACGCTGTGACTCTTCAGTGAGGGCGTTGAAGGCGATGCCATAAATTGCCGGGCTGATGGGGCGGGCGTTTTGGCAATCAATCCCGACGGCCGCCGGGCGCGACTTCGTGGCCGCTGAGGACTGCTTGGCGGCCGCAACCTGCTGGCCCTGACCCCGCAACACGATGGTGTCGAGTTCGACGAACGTGCCCGGGGCCACTTCGCGGCTGGCCATGAACAACAAACGATCGAAGCGTTTACCGTCTGGGTTAAGGGACCCTATGGGTACGTCGTATCTCGTCCAACGCTGGGCATCGGTCGTGCCGCCGCTGAACACGCGTGTCGGAAACTGGTCGTCGCCTTCAAACCCCACTCGCATCAGCATCAGCGGCGCCGCTTCGCCTACCGGAATTCGGATGCGAACAGACAATGCCGAGTAGTCCGCCAAGTCAATGCCGACTTTGCCGAGTATCCACCCTTGCCACCCACCGACGTCGATCCTGGCAGGTCCTTTGTCGAGCGTTCGCGGCCCCCAGCCAAGGTCGACCCAGCCGTTCTGAAGTGAACCTTGGTAGGCGACCATCTCGGGTGCTGCCGCAGTGGCGACGCTGTGACCATTCACGACGGATGTCAGCATGAACACTGCCAGCAGCGTGCCAATGAGGCGGAGTCGAGACCGAACTGTCAACCGAGCTGTCATGACTACCAGAATGGACGAAGTCAGGGCTGCCGGGAGACAGCGCCGATGACGCGACTCCGACCAACAGCCTGAATAGTCCTCTCGACGACGGACCGCTCGCTTTGTCCGAGCGTGATGATTGGGATGACACCGTTCACGGCGCGGATGATGGGCGTAGATGCAGGGTTGTCGATGACGGCATCGGTCACCACGACGACCCGGTCGCCGCGCGCTTCGGCGGCCCGGATCATGGCGATCACACGATCCGTGTCGCCAACTCCGGCACCTTCGGCGGAGATCAGGCTCATGCGGCGGTTGGTGTTCGAAACGCCGACCATCACGACCTGCTCGGCCAGCTCGAATTCTGAGCCGTTGTGCACCGTTGGAACGATGGCAAGGCTTTTCCAAGCCCAGCTGCGCAACTCGAACCACAGCTGCTGTACCGGAACAGACGGAAGGTCGTTGACGTCGGCTGGGTCACACACCCACTCCTGTGGCTCTTGGCGGACTGGGGGCGTGGTCGAGTTTGGTTGACGCTTCTTCGACTTGGACTTGGACTTTGACTCTGTCGTTGCCTTCATGCTGCGCCCTCCTGAGCGTCACTTCGTTGGGTTCTGACCCACTCGGCAGGCGCGGCACCACGTCCGCGGCCGGTCACCTTGAGCCCAATTTTCCAAGCCACGTACATCGGGGCACGGGCAAGGTCGGCCAGCCCCGCAAGTCCAGTACCAGAGCGCCGCCAGCCCTCCGCAACATGGGCACCCAGACCTGCCAGTCCAGCTGCACCGATGAATGGCGAAACCCACGACCTTCCGGTGAGCCGAACGCTGAACGCTGACCCGACGAAAGCAACCGCCGAAAGCCCGACCAAGGCAGAACTCAATTGCGCAAGCGGTGGAACGTAAACGTCGGCCGCAAGGTCGGCCAGCACAGGGTCGTGGGTCCGGACGGCCTCGGTGACAAGCTTTCGTCCATCGCGTTTGCGAATCAGCCGACGCCCACCTTCCCATCGGTCTCGTTGACTCTCGGACGATTTGGCATCCGTTGGCATGTGTCCCTGCACCCAGGCTTCATGGGCGTAGGCCACGCGTATGCCAGCACGCCCAAGAGCAATGCCGTACTCGAGATCTTCGACGATCGAGAATGCCGTATGAGGGACTCGACGCAACGCCTCGGCTGAGAACGCCATCCCATTTCCGCGGAGCCCACACGACACTCCCAGCCGTTCACGGCCAGAAGAGCGGACATCGTGGAAAGCCGTGAACGCAATGTGAAGGAGCCGAGTACGCCAACTGCGTTGTGCCTGACGGACCCGATAGTCAGCCTGCACAACCAGTTCGCCAGCGGCGATGCGAGAACTGCACGCTGTGAGCAGGTTGCTGCTGACCAGCGTGTCGGCATCGACAACCAGCACAACGTCGGGTCGGTTGCTAGAAATTGACCTGTCGAACACGTGGGCAAACGCCGTTTCCAGGGCGTAACCCTTGCCGCGTTTCGTGAGGTCTGTACGTTCGAGAACCTCAGCACCGGCATTGCGAGCCAACGAGGCAGTCGCGTCGGTGCAGTTGTCTGCAACAACCACCACCCGACGACGTTCAGCTGGATAGTCCGACGCAAGCAAGCTCGTGACAGTCGCTTCGATGTCGGCAGCCTCGTTGTGTGCTGGCACGACCACAGCTAGGTGTTGTGCAGTGTTGACCGGAGGAACACGCCGACGCGACGGAACCGACAACCCGGCGAGGTACAGGCCAGCTGCGGCGGCTGGAACAGTTGCAGCCCCGACCGCTAGATCTGTGACGCGCAACGCTGTGGTAGTGAGGTTGCTCATGCGCCGGTCGCCGAGTCCTTCAGCTCCGCAAGGACCGGCAAATTGAGCTTGCGAGTGATCTGCCAGGACTCAACGAACGAGCCCTTGGTGAGGTCGGCCAGGGCTGCGACAAGGAATGCGGCAAGTAGGCCGGCACCGATGCCGGTGATGTAGGACTTCGAACGTCCGCTCAGCGCACGCTTCGGAACCTGCGGCTCTTGTGTCACCGAGTATCTGGTGCCGAAATCGATCTCTGCTGACCGGAGAGTGAGCGACGCCTTTTCATAGACCTCTTGCGCCGACGCCTGACGGGCTTGAGCGTTGTTCAAGATCGCCTGATCGGCCGCGGAAAGTTCAAGCGTGCCTACGTTGCCGATTCGGTTCGTGGTTTCGTCGAGAAAGCCCTGCGCCGCAGTGGCATCGTCCTTCAAGACAGCAGTGATGCGCTCGATCTGGGTCACTTCATTCGAACGCCGAACGGCGATGAAGTTGTCTTGCAGCAGCTTTGCAATGTTGGTGGCAGTAACAGGGTTGGACCATGTGGCTGTGATGATGGTCTCGAAATCGCCCTCGGAAGTAGCCGCAACCACGTCGATGTTGGCCCGTAGCTCATCGACTGCGTCGCGCTTGTCCTGAACGGGATCCGCTTCCACGGGGCGGAGTTTCGACATCAATCGACCGATAGGACTCTGGTTGGCTTTCAGCTCGGCGACCAGCCCGAGCTCATCCACGATGGATTCGAGGTTGCCTTGCTGCAAAACGGTCTCGCGGACACCCTTGCGCGGATCCTTCGTTGTGCGCGGTTCACCCGGCGCAATCAGCTCGCTGGTGACGTCGGTGGGCTTGAGCTCCATGACTGAAGCCGAGCTGTACTGCTTCGGTGTCGAGTAGCCAAGGGTGATTGCTGCGCTCGAAACAGCCAGGAAAGCCAACAACGATCGGGTCAGATGGCGCCGCACCGACCGGAGCAGCATTCCAGTCATGAGCTGTACTTGACGCACGTCGAGCAGTTCGCCTGCTTCTCCTGGTGCGAGTTCTCGGTCCATCATCGACACAATGTTTCCTTTCGGGCGCAAACCATGATGCCGCGTTCAGCCCCGACGCGAACCACCATCAATGATGACAAGCCCGGACCGGAGGTGACTTTCATCCGTTGGCGGGTCGCTTTCGGGGTGTCTGGACGGATGTTCAACGCTTTGCCGGTTCGGGGAGCTCGGCCAATTGACCAGGCCGTTTGACTAGCCCGATTCGAGTCAAGACCAGCCGATACCAGTCGAGCCGAATGACACCGACAGCCGTAAGGGTCGCGACCATCGCCAACAAGTCGATCAACGGCCGAACCACACCGAGCGGGCGAGCGACGAAGTCGACGACTATGACGACTGCGCACGAACCGAGCATCGCTGCCACCGAGCGACGCGCCTGGGAATCCGAAATGCGGCGGACAACTCGGCGCAACTCGTAGGCCATGAGGCCCGCGGCGATACATTCAGATGTGACCAGCGAAATGGCAGCGCCGACACCGGCTCCACCCGCCCGCAATGCGCCGGATCCACGACCCCACCACATCCAGCCGTGCTTGATCATGTAGAGATTCATCACCGTGTCGACAGCAATCGTCAGAAACGTGATGCGAACCACGCGCCAGCTGCGACCATCGGCAATCAGCAGCGTTGCGCCAAGCATGGTGATGTAGGCAAGGGCGATGACCCCGCTGAGAATGCGCAGTGCTGGAATACTTGGCGCGAAGTCAGGAAGCGCTGTTTCGATGAGTACGTCGGCGTTGAGACCGAGCAACAGCGACATCGGCACACCAGCACACAACACCCACTGGAATGACCGCTTCACCAACTCCGCGAAATCCTGCCGAGAACGCTCGGCGGCACGCGCTGCCATTGGGAGGACAACCCACTGGATAAGCGGGGCAAGCAGCAACGCGAGGGCAGAGATGCGCAATGCAATGTGGTAATAGCCGGTCTCGGCATCGTCTCCGGTGAGCAGTTTGACCAGCGCAACGTCGAGCCACGCGATCACCTTGACCGAGACTGCCGTGACCAGGAACGGAGATCCGGCCTTGATCATCGGCCACGCCTCGCGCAAGTGCAGCTTCCACTCGATCGTGAAGACCCTTTGGGCCGAGATGCCGAGCACGACCGTCTTCGCGCTTTCGGTGACGAACAGTGCGAGGGGGACCACCCAAATGCCCATGCCGAGTAGCAGCCCCCCAATGATGATCACTGCCCAGGTGACTTTGGTCCAAATGGTGAGCCTTGCCTGCTGACGCACTTGACCCACCGCCTGAAGCATGGCCGCATACGACTCGGCCGTCTGCTGCGAAAACTGCGCCATGCAAAAGAGGAGCACCACCAACAGGGTGCGGTCTCTTGCCCCTGCGCCGACGTCGGATTGCCGGAATGTAAGCACCCCGAGTGCAACGACAGTGAGAAGCGCGCTCACGAACAGCCGGACGGCTAGTACCGAAGCGAACAACCGATTCGCGTGTTCGTGCTTGATTGCCACCTCCTTGCGAAGGTACGTGTCCATACCAAAGCCGGCCATGACCAGCGAAACGGTTGCAAGAGCTTCACCGAAGCCAAGAATGCCGGTGTCCCGGTCACCAACCACGTTAGGGACGACAAACAACGAAACCAACACACCGACAGAAGCGGTGAAGAAAAGTGAACCGCCGAGCATTGCCCCGTTCTTGGCGGCCGATCGATTTTCGGCCTGCTGCGCAGCGCCATCGTCGGCACGAACCGCCGAGGGCGGTTCGTCAGCGATGACCGGATGGGAGTGCAAGGCGACGGCATTGACTGATTCGATGGACCAGAGGCCCGGCCCCAAGGATTGCTCCACCTCGGATTCAACTCCGGTGCCGAGGGGCGCGCCTGGCGCTGAGCTCGCCGCCCTTGCAAGCTTGGCTTCAGCGAAACGCGGCGTACGCCGGGGCGTCACGCTTTACCTATTCCTCCGGAACGAGCGCTCCGGATCTGACGAACCGCAATCCCGAAAATGGCCCGATCCCGCACCAAATATCGACGCCAAAGCCGAGACGGCTCTTGGATCAACCGGACGATCCACTCGAGGCCGGCCTTTTGCACCCACTGAGGCGCTCGACGCCGCTCGGCCGCGATGAAGTCGAGGCCAGCACCAATCCCACACAAGAACGACGGGATCAGTTCCGATTCGAACCGCCTCATGAACAGTTCTTGGTTCGGGGTCCCCATGGCCACGAAGACAATGGCTGGTCGGGCGGCCTTTACGGCCTCGATTGCCTTGCGGATCTCCGCATCGGCGGAAGGATTGGTGCCGTCGGGTACGAAACGTGGACACACACGAGTGGTGACCTGCAAGCCAGGAATGCTGGCCATCAGCTCGTTGTACGCCTTTTTCGACGACTTTTCTGACGCGCCGAACAGAGCAACCGTGAGCCCCTCGGCCGCCGCCCGACGGCAAAGCGGCATGATCAGGTCGCTGCCGGAGATCTTTTCTGGTAGGCGGCTCCCGCATGCGGCCGACAACCACATGAGCGGGGTGCCGTCCACCAACGAGAGGTACGCGGCTCGGTGCGCGTCACGGAACGGCTCCGATACCTGGGCAACGCAAACATGGTCAACGTTCGGTGTGACGAGGTAGCCGCCCAGCCCGGTCCGCGCCCGGTTGACGATTGCCTCAATGGCTTCTTGCTCGGTGACGCGGTGAGCGAACAGCGAGCCAAGCGGGACGCGTTCGTAGGAATGCGCGTCGAGGCTTGTGCCCGGCGAAACATCTGAACGGGTCATCAGTGAGCATCCTTGTGGCTGACGGAGCTCCGCGGTACACCAGTTCGCGGTATGAATTCGAGTTTCGCGCCACGAACCGAAGTTCGTTCCGGGACCGACGAACCAAGTGTGACATTGGCCTGCACTTTGCTGCCCTCTCCTACCGTGATGGGACCAATCAGCACTGCGTTCGGCATCACATGGACGTTACGCCCGAGGGTCGGCGCACCTTGAACACCCGTTACGGGGTCCATCGACTCGCCGAGCGTGACACCCTGGAACAGCAGACATCCGCTGCCGACTGACGCAGACCGCGAAATCACCAGACCGTTGCCATGAACGATGACAATCCCCGGCGCGATGTCGGCTTCCCAGTGAATCTCGGCCGCGTACAAGTGCCGTATGAGCCGGGAAACGAATGGACCTGCGAGCGGAATACGAAGGTCTCGGCCGAGCTGCATCACGCGGACAGCCACCAACATCTGGAATCCGACCCGGCGTACCAAGTCCGACACGAGCGAACCAGATTCAACCCGGTCGCCGTTGTATCTGTCGGCGAAGTGGTGCACGGCCGCACGATCCGCACGAACCGCAACTTTGAACGTGCCGAACGCGCTCACCGCGTTGCTCCGGTCGTTCCGGGCGACCTGACGCTTGCGGGTCGGCCAGCACGCCAGTGACGCAACGCTTTGCGTGTAGCGGCGAGGCTTCCCCATCGACGTCCAGCACCTCCGTAGTAATCGACGCCGTAAGTCAGCCCGGCGAAGCGCATCGCAACCGATGTCTTCCCGGCGCGGTCAAGTCGTTCGCCGGCCCAGTACACCGCAGCGCCAACTGGCCGACTGAGCCGTGGCATTGCAGCCACCGCAATAAGCAGTGGATGGATGACTGTTGGCAGTTCTGCGAGAAACGCCCAAGGGGAGACGGCCGCTTCCCCTTGGTGTTTAGTGGAGATGATCACGTCAGATTCTCCGTAGATTTCGTTGCGGCGGCGCCAATCAGCTCGGTCGTGGATCCCCGATTCGTGAGTGGATAACGCCGGTTCACAATAGGCAAATCGGTAGCCGGCCTGCTCGAGACGAATGCCTAGATCGCGGTCTTCGCAACGAACCAGTGAAGTGTCGAATCCGCCGATCGCGTCGTAGGCAGCCCGGGCGAAAGAAACGTTCCCGGTGCAGAGACGGTCACCACGAGGAACCGCACCTGACCGACACTCCTCAAGCCATCGGTCGATGTGCATTTGGTGGTATCGAGCAAACAGGGGTCCTTTTCCGTCGTCGCCCTGTATGAGGCCGTAGACAACCTCGGCCTTTGCGTCGTGTGCATCGAGATGGGCCTGCACGAACGACGGCCCGACTCTCATGTCGTCGTCCAAGATAATGACGACAGCGCCTTGGGTAGTAGCAATCCCACGGTGTCGGGCGGAGGCGGGGCCTCCGTTTCGTTGGGATACCAGGGTGAGGGTGAACGGCGAAGCGGACGGAAAGACGGACGCAACGTCGTGAACGCCGCCATCGTCGACGACAACAACCTCGATATCAGCAGGCCCCATGGTTGTGAAGGACTGGTTTGTCAGGTCGCCCAAAAGCCGTCCGAGCGACTCCGGCCGGTTGTAGGTGGCAACGACCACCGAAACGCGGGCGGATGACGATTCTGACGAGAAAGTTCCGGGAATGACTCGGACGACCTGATGGCCCGGCGCAGGGCTATTGGGAACGATCCCATCGGCGTGAACGGTCAAAGTCATGAGAAAGGAAGTGTACGAGGCAGACCGGCGTCGGAGGGGCCAACGAACCTTGCACGAACGTGAACGGCGGTTGTCGAAGTCCTTCATTCTTTGTCGGCGCTTGGCCAGCCGAACCTAAGGGCGGATCATCACACGCAGAGTGCATATTCCCAGGTTGAATTCCTTCTGTGTAATTCCGTTCTCGGGACCGCTGCGCCTCGGGTCGACCTTCTAAGGATGTGTCGCTAACGCCAGGTACATAGGAAGAAGCCCCATCTGAAACGTGACATAGAACCAAAACTGATGAATCTCGGTAGGGTTCCTGTCCAGCACCCTCCGTCACTGTCATACTGATCTTCGGTTATGAACGTGTCTTCAGATAGACCCTCGACGGGCGCTCAACAAGTCGCATCCCCCATGGGCCAATATTTGGTCAATCGTCCCCAAGACGCGCCGAAAGGCAGCCGTCGTTTGAGGTGGCTGAGCGTCGCCACAGACGTTGGTGCCGTATCGGTTGCCACGTTGGCCGGTCTCACGCCAGGGTTGGGCTGGGGGGACCGCATGCAGTGGGCCACCCGGTTACAGATCGTCGCGATGCTGGTGGTCCTCAACATTGCCGTGTTCGGGCTGAATCGGCTGTATCTCGCCCGCACCGCAAGCCTCCGAGCAATCGAAACAGCCACGCTTCTTCGCGCGGTGCTCATCGCGACGGTGATCGCGCTGGCCGTCCGGCCCAACATCTTTCCCGAGATGCGCGTTCGGCGAATGGTGCTCACACAGGCGCTTATATTCATGGGCGTACTTGTCGGCAGGCACCTCTACCGGACGATGCTCAAGCGCTCGCGCCGTCATGGCCGGTTCATGCGACCCGTTGTCCTGGTTGGCGCCGGCGACGAAGCGTTCGAGCTTCTCAAGATCCTTCGCGAAGAACCAGAACTCGGTTTCGATGTACGCGGTGTCATCGGAGAAGAAGCGTCCGTGTCTCGACTCGGGTTCAGCGTTCCGTACCTCGGCTCTGCAGAGAACGTCGTTGAGAACGTCATGTCGGCCGGGGCTCAACACGCAATCATCGGCGCAACGGCGTTCGATTTCCGTGAACTCAACAGCGTGGTCAGAGCGCTCACGTCGGCTGGAATTCATGTGCAGGTCTCGGGCGGTCTGGCTGGCATCTCCGCCAACCGTCTCCGGCGCGCACCCATTGGCCGGGAAGCATCCTTCTATCTCGAACAGGTTTCCCTCGAAGGGTGGCAGGCCGGTGTCAAGCGGGCGATGGACATCCTCATCAGCCTCTTCCTGTTGCTGTTTGCTGGCCCCATCATGGGTGTGCTGGCGCTGCTCGTCCGGCGCAACGACGGTGGCCCAGCGTTCTTCCGCCAGCAGCGCATTGGCCTGGACGGCGTCCCGTTCACCATCTTGAAGCTGCGCACCATGGTCGTTGATGCGGAAGCTCGTCTTGCCGAACTGATGGCCAAGAACGAACGCAACGGTCCCCTGTTCAAACTCAAGCACGACCCCCGACTCACACGCATCGGCCGCTTCATGGACGCCACGTCGCTGAACGAACTGCCGCAACTCCTGAACGTACTCAAGGGTGACATGAGCCTGGTTGGGCCACGGCCCGCGCTGCCCCGTGAAGTTGCAACCTTCGACGAGCGCCTGATGCTTCGCCATCTCGTGCGTCCAGGCATCACCGGTCTCTGGCAGGTTGAAAGCCGAGACTCGCCTTCCTTCGCGGACTACGAACGCTGCGACGTCTTCTACGTCGAGAACTGGTCGGTTCAGCTTGACCTCGCGATCCTCCTGCAGACGTTCGGCGCAGTGCTCAAGCGGGCCGCAAGCGTTCTCGACCGTTCCATCGAAGAGCCGCCGGCTGCTGAGGTTGAACCGGCGGACAACGTCGTGTCCATCAATAGCCGGTCGGCATAACCCTCTCTAGGCAGCTTCAACTGTTCAGCAGACATTCGAACCTTCATAAATAAGTACACGGGGTATCCACCACCAATCCCGCTGTGTCGATCATCATAAGTGTCCATGCGAAGTGCACTCAAACCTCCCCGTGGAGAGGCCCGGCCAAACGTTCCAGGCGCAGCGATGCACGTGCTGGTGCTTGCGCCCTCGCAGCGCCTCACCTACGGAGTTGACCTCGGTTCCGGCGCGTTTGTCCGCATGCATCACGCCGCGCCGATTCATCGTGAATCAGCCCCCCGCTACGGTGACGTAGCTATCGGTCAGATCGGGGAGGATCCTGAAGCAGCCTCCGGCGCGCAGCCCGCTGAAAACACGGTGCTTCTCGCTCCGCTCCGTCGAGTGGGCCACATGACCCCCCGCCAGATCGATAAGACCCTTGCCCCCTTGCATCACCGCACGGGACGCTCGCTCTTTGGATGCGAAGGACCGGCCGTGCCGATGTGGGCTGTCGACAACACCACAAGCGGAGTCAGCCTCGTCGAGCCGGAATCGGACTTGGCTGTCACCGTGACTGAACGCGGCACCGCTGTCCGATTCCGGTGGCGAGCCCACACCTATCAGCTCCCTGTTGATGACTCTCGGGTGAACAAACGCCTCGACTGGCTGCCTGAAAGCCCCGTCGCAGGACGGTCGCTTGCCCACGTGATGGGGTTTTATCCGCGACGCCTCTTGTTGGCGCTCAGCGAACCTTCCAACGGGTACTGCTACAAAACCGCTGTGGCGCTGCTTCGCTGACCCAACTCGTCGAGGGTCAGGCGGTATCGATCGGTGTCTAACAGCCGGCTGACCGTCTCGTACGCAACTCGTGCCACAGGCTCAGCACCGGATGCCCTCATGAAGTTGATGCCCTGCACGTCGATGTCCTTCATCGTCGGGCGAATCAGGAGAACTTCGGCGCCGCGAGCACGCGCGATTCGGGCTTCCTGACGAAGTGATCCGTTTCCGATTCGCCGTGCGACACGCACCCACGGGGCGACCTCGTCGGTCGGGTCATAGGCCATCGGAGCGATGCCCACGATGAGGTCGCATCCGAGCCTGGCCGCCACGTCGAGGTTGGTCGGCGAGTGCACTCCCCCATCGACGTATGTTCGGCCACCGGAACGCTTCGGCACGTAGAAACCCGGAATGGAGCACGAAGCCACAACAGCGTCGGAGAGTGACACCGGCGATGACTGAGGCCCGAACACGGTGCGCCTCCCACTTCCGAGGTCGACCGCACAAATTGCCGTCTCTGCGGAGGGCCAACCCGCAACAAGATCGGAATCGAACCGATGAGCAGCGCGCTCCATCGTGAACAGCCCGCCGTTGAGTAAGGGGTGAAGGCGTTCCGGAACTCGGGGTGTCGGCATGCGCGCCACGGAGCGAACCATTGCCAGGCCAGCGCCGACCACGCGCCCCGCGAACTGGCTTGGGGTCGCGAAAGACGGCGTGAATGCAGTAGCGGCTCGACGTTCGGCGGGCGTGCTCCCGAGCGCCTCCATCGCTGGGTGCGTGCCGAGGGCAAGCTCCCACAATTCGTCGGCCGAGTATCCCGACCGCAGATAGGCGGCGGCTACTGATCCAGCACTGGTGCCGACGACTACGTCGATGCGAGACGGGGTGAGGCCACTGTGCCGATCGAGCGCCCGGAGGACGCCGGCGTGGTACGCCAAGCCGACCATCCCTCCTGCACCAAGCACCAGTCCGACGCGGCGTCGAGTGGCATCAGGTTCCGGAGAAACCCCCAAATCGGACGCCGACGAATCTGGGGAACCATACCCAGGCACGGCATTGGAGGCCACCCGGGTCGACCGCATGGTGAGGGGACCGGCGAGGGTCAGATGCCCTTGTCGCGACGTGCGACAAGATCCTCGGCCATTGCCCAGCCGAACGTGACGATGCTGTCGCCACGTTTGTGGTCAAGCGATGTGAAGAAGGCGGCGACGTCAGGGTTGATGGACTCTGGTTTCAGCGTTTCGTGATCGAGTACCGGGGCAGGCGACTCGTCTCCCTGGATGGTGAAAGCACGGTCGTCGACGCGGTGCTCGGCTCCGAAGCGCTTCGCCAGACGGCGACCCCACGCACGTTCTTCTCCGGACGCCTTGTGCTCGGGGCGAGGAACGATCTCTTCCAAGCCTTTGAAGCTGGCGTAGGCGCCGGCGTCGATCATTCGGGTGCCAACCAGAACGTCTTCGTCTGGGAACGCCAACAGCGACCGGCGCAGCATGTCCCAGACCATCGTCTTGAGCGCCGTCTCACGCTTTGCGTGGCGGCGGACGCTTGCCAGCCCGAGGAGCACGCACGGTGTACCACCGATGCGCTCGAGCGTGCAGAATCCGTAGCCCATCAGCTTTTCAGCCTCGCGGACCTGGGTGACCAGTACCCACAAGTCACGCTGCTTGGAAAGCAGGCCGATGTCGAAGCCCGCGGGCCCACCCTCGGTCATATCGGCAAACTCACCCAACTCGGCATCGCTGAGCGCTGTGCAGTCCTTAGTTTCGACGTCCATCGCCATGTGTTCGGTCACTCCAGCCCTGGGGCCTGGGACAACGGCAGGCGATGCCTGCAGCGGGCCCAGACGAGTTACTTGGCAGCCAGTCTACCGCCCTCGGGCGGCTGAACTTCCACATGTCAAACACGGGCGCGGCCGAGCGGTGAACGGAGGGATCGCAGTGAACCCGAGGTGGAGCAACCCATCCAACAGGGGTCAGGACAGAATCGCTTCCGAGCCGAGCAAGACCAGAAGTTCAGCCGTGAGCTCTTTTCCGTAGTTGACTCGGAAAGCCGTTGGGAGCCTCATCACCTGACGCCCGAAGTGCACGAATACATCGGAATCACCGGGATAGTTCAGCAGAACACCCTTGAGGTCGGCCACCCGTCCCTCGTCCAGATGCGTTGGAAGTTGTAGGCGCACCGGAGGACCGCCACCGTCAAGGCTGACCTCAAGCCGGGCAACGGTCATGGCGATGAGCTTCGGCATGTCGTCTCGGTGGTCAAGCCGGCCCTTGACCACAACGAGCGCGTCTTCAGCGAGTGCGTGGTTGCACTCGAACATCGTCTTGGGGAACACCATGACCTCAATGGCTGACTCGAGATCTTCCATGGTGAACACACCCATGAGGTCGCCGGCCTTGGTGTACTTGCGTTGCAGCCCTGTGATGATGCCGGCCACGGTCTTCAGGTCTGCGTTGCGTTCGGTCCAACCGGCTGCTGGATCGGCGGTCATCTCGCGCAGTTCCGTAATGGTGCAGTCCGTGTAACGACGCAACACCGCAGACGCACCGAGCAGCGGGTGGTCGCTGACGTATAACCCAAGCATTTCCTTTTCGAATCCGAGTTGCAGCATCTTGTCCCAGGAGTGCTGAGGAATGTCGACGCGGGCGTCATCGAATCCTTCGCCTCCCCCGTTACCCTCTGGTTCGCCGAACAAGCTCATCACGCCGATCTCTTCTTCGCGGCGGCGAGCGACGACCCGGTCGATGATGTTCTCGTACACATCCATCAGTCCGCGGCGCGGGTGCGAGCCCGGCTCGCCCATCGAATCAAAGGCCCCGCCCTTGATGAGCGATTCGATGCTTCGCTTGTTGAGCACGGGCACAGGTACACGCCGCACGAAGTCGTAGAAATCGATAAAAGGACCGTTCGCGGTTCGTTCGTCGACGATCTGGGCAACTAGGCCCTCGCCAACGTTGCGAACAGCGGACAGCCCGAACCGAATCGTGACCCCGTCGACGCTGAAGTCCGACAGCGAATGGTTGATGTCTGGGACAAGCACCGAGAGGTTCATGGTGCGGCACTCGGACAGGTAGACGGCAGTCTTGTCCTTATCGTCTTTGACACTTGTCAATAACGCGGCGAGATACTCAGCCGGATAGTTTGCCTTCAACCAAGCAGTCTGGTAGCTGACGAAGCCGTACCCGAATGAGTGGCTCTTGTTGAACGCATAGTCCGCGAAGGGCTCGATGATGTCGAAGATCTTCGAGCCGAGCTCGGCACCATACCCGGTTGCCCCACAACCGTCGACGAACTTCTGGCGCTCTTTGGCCATCACCTCGCGAATCTTCTTTCCGGCCGCCTTGCGAAGATTGTCGGCTTCTTCGAGGGAATACCCGGCAAACCGCTGTGCAACTCGCATCATCGATTCCTGATAGATCATCAGGCCCTGAGTGTCGGCCAGAAGCTCAGCTGCGTCGGGGTGGAAGTACTCGATGGGTTTGCGGCCGTTCTTGCGATCGGCATAGTCGTTGTGCATATTGGCCGCCATCGGGCCGGGCCGATATAGCGCTACGAGTGCTGCGACGTCGTCGAAACTTGTCGGTGCAAGCGATCGCATCAGTGAGCGCATTGGCCCACCCTCTAGCTGGAACACTCCAATGGAGTCACCCCGACGCAGCATCTCGTAGGTTTTCTCGTCGTCGAGCGGAACGATATCGATGTCGACTCGGATGCCGACCGATTGCTCGATGAGGTCGATGGCCCGATCAATGACCGACAGGTTGCGCAACCCCAGGAAGTCCATCTTGAGCAGGCCGAGTTCCTCGACGCCGTGCATTTCGTACTGCGTAACGATTGGAGCGTCGTCGATGCTGCCGCCCGCCGCTGGCTTTCGTTGAATCGGCAGGTACTCCGTGAGCGGCAACCGGGTGATCACCACAGCCGCTGCGTGAATACCGTCTTGGCGGCGAAGTCCTTCGAGGCCTTTGGCCACGTCAACAACACGCTTCACATCGGGGTCGACGGAGTACATGGATCGAAGATCGGCGGCCATTTTGTAGCCGTCTTCGAATTTCGGGTGCGGTGCTAAGCAGGCATACAAAGGGGTGTCGCGGCCCATCACCAACGGCGGCATGGACTTGGCAACCTTGTCGCCGACGGAATACGGGTAGCCGAGCACACGTGCTGCGTCTCGCACCGCTGCCCGAGCCTTAATGGTGGAGAACGTGACGATCTGTGCCACGTGGTCCCACCCGTAGCGCTCGGCCGCGTACCGGATCATTTCAGAGCGGTAACGCTCGTCGAAGTCCATGTCGATGTCGGGCATCTGCTTGCGGCCAGGATTGAGGAAACGCTCGAACAACAAGTCGTACTTGATGGGATCGAGGTCGACGATGCGGAGGCAGTACGACACCGCGCTACCAGCAGCGCTGCCACGGCCGGGGCCGACGCGAATGCCGTTGTCCTTCGCATGCTTGATGAGATCCCAGACGATGAGGAAGTAGGCGCTGAAGCCCATCTCTTCTATGACGCCCAGTTCGTAGTCGATGCGTTCGGTGACCCCCACCCCGAACGGTTGGCCGTAACGATCGGCCGCACCCTCGTACACGAGGTGCCGAAGGTATTGCTCTTGGGTGGTGAAACCTTCGGGCAACGGGAACTCTGGCAGATCTGTGCGGCCGAATTCGATCTGGACCTTCGCCCGTTCGGCGATCCATAGCGTGTTGTCGCAGGCAGATTCCCAATGGCTGAACAGCTTGCGCATCTCGGCAGCGGACTTGAGGTAGTGCTCGTTGCCGTGGAACTTGAATCGCTTTGGGTCGTCCATCAACGAACCTGTCTGTACACAGAGCAATGCGTCGTGCGCAACCGAGTCTTCCCGGTGCGTGTAGTGGCTGTCGTTGGTCGCCAACAGCGGTGCTTTGATCTTCTTGGCGATCTCGATCAGCTTGGGGTTGGTCTGGTGTTGTTCGGGAATACCGTGATCTTGAATCTCGACGAACAGATTGTCTCGGCCGAATATGTCTTGCAGCCGAGCGGCACGCTCTAACGCAAGCTGATCGTCGCCGGACATCAGCGCCTGCAGCACGACACCGCCGAGACAGCCGGTGGTGGCGATGATGCCCTCGTGGTAGCGCTCGTAGAGCTCCCAATCCATGCGGGGCTTGTAGTAGTACCCCTCGAGGTACGCGAGCGAAGAGAGCTGCAACAAGTTGCGATACCCGACGTTGTTCTCGGCCAGCAAAGTGAGGTGGTAGTAGAGCTTGTTGCCCGCGTCACCGCCGCCGCCGTCGTCTTCTCGACCGGATCGACGTGGTCGTTCGTGGCGGGAATCCGCAGCCATGTACGCCTCGGTGCCGATGATTGGGCTGATTCCCTGCCTGTTGCACGCCTTGTAGAAGTCCAGGACCCCGTACATGTTGCCGTGGTCGGTGATACCGATTGCCGGCTGACCGTCAGCTCGGGCAGCCGCGACGACTTCGTCGATACGTGCAGCACCATCGAGCATGGAGAACTCGGTGTGCAGATGGAGATGCGTGAAGGACGCGCTCATTGGCCTACCCTCCCGAGTCTGGTCTCAAGCCTGGTGTGTTGGAGCGAATCACACCGATGTGATCCGGCAGGAACGAGATTACAGATAGACACCGGGGCGGTTGTCCGGTGTGCCATCTGAGCGAGGAGCAATGCCCGGGCCTGCCGCAGGGACCATGCCGGGAGGCAGCCCGGGCTGGCCCTGCATCTGGGCGCGCATCTGGGCGAGCTGGGCCTGAGCAGCCATCTGCTGGGCCATCAGCGTGGCCTGAATCCCATGGAAGAGGCCCTCCAGCCAACCGACAAGTTGGGCTTGGGCGATGCGAAGCTCGGATTCCGACGGCACCTGATCACCGAATGGCGATGCCAACGAGTTGAGTTCGGCGCGGAGGTCAGGGCTGAGCGCCGTGGACAGCTCTTTGATGGACGTCTCGTAGATCTCGGACAGACGCGCCCTGCTGCTCTCGTCCAGCGGCGCTTGGCGAACCTCTTCGAGCAGTTGCTTGATCATCGAGCCGATACGCATGACTTTGCCCGGCTCGGAAACGGTTTCCGTTGGCACTTCCGCCGGTGCCCCTTCGACGGACATCAGTTCGGTTGGGACAATGACGGTTTGGTCTGCAGCGGCGTCGGCTTGAGCGGCCGCAGAGGGCTGCCCGCCATCAAAGTTGGAATGATCGCTCATAGGTTGACGCATGGTAGGCGAGCATCCGCTCTAGAGTCACCAGACGTGAAGGTCTCTACCCGGGGTGACTACGCCAGCCGCGCGCTGTTGTCGATGGCGCTTCATGTCGACGCGCTCGGACCGCAGTCCGTCCGGGACGTTGCGGAACGCACCGGTCTGCCCCAGCCCTACCTGGAACAGATTCTGCTTGCCCTCAAAGGTGCAGGCTTGGTGAAGTCAAAGCGTGGTGTGGGTGGCGGTTACCTTTTGGCTCGCTCGGCCGACGAGATCAGCCTGGCGGAAATCATCGCTGCGGTCGATGGTCCAATTCAGGCCGGAGACTTCGGCAACCCTCACGAAAACGGGGCCTGTGACCACGAGGGCCAATGCGTGCTGCTCACCGTCTGGGGCGAAGTCGGCAACCACATGCGCTCGCACCTTCAGGGCTACACCCTCGCCGACATGGTCGACCAAGCACGAGGTCTTCCTGCCCGCCGTCTGCGTGTGGAACACGCTCACGGTTAGCTGAGCAGGCAGCGGGGCTCAGCTCAGCCCTCCCAGCGCGGCTGCAAGCCTTCCAGCACAGCGACGAGGTCCGCCGAAAGGGGGCTGGTGAATTGCATGTCTTCGCCCGTGGTGGGGTGTACGAATCCAAGCGTCTGGGCGTGCAGAAACGGACGACCGATTCGCAAGGACCGTTTTGCGCCGCCGTAGATCGGGTCGCCAACCACCGGGTGATTGATTGCTGCAAGGTGTACCCGTATCTGGTGCGTTCGGCCCGTCTCGAGCTCGCAACGAACCAACGTGACGATTTCTGGCTCGGTGAAGGCGTGCTCGACCGTGTAGTGCGTGACCGACGGACGCCCAGCCGCAGAGATGGTCATCTTGGTCGGATCGGCGTTGCTCCGGCCGATCGCAGCGTCGATCATGCCAGCACTCGATTCGAAGGGGCCCCAGGCAAGTGCGAGGTAACGGCGCTCGACCGTATGCGCTGCCAATTGAGCCTGCAACGCGTCGGTTGCAGCCACCGAGCGCGCCACCATCAAAAGACCCGAAGTGCCCTTATCAATCCGATGCACAATGCCCGGCCGCAGCGCACGGTCGCCAGTTGCAAGGCTGGCGAGGTCTTCAAACCGAGCCAGGAGGCCCTGGACGAGCGTTCCCGTGTGGGAACCGGTACCCGGGTGCACCACAACGTCTGCGGGCTTATCAACGACGATGACATCGGCGTCCTCGTAGACGACCGAGAACGGAACGCCTGGATCGCCTGCGAGCTCGATTGGAGGAGCCTTCAGCCCGGCCGAGATAGTGATCTCTTCGCCCCCATGGACTCGTCGCGAGGGTTTCGTGACAACGACATCGCCGACGGATACGACACCTTTGTCGATCGCCTCTGAAACTTCCTGCCGGGTTGCCTCGGCCATGGTGGCAATGACCTTGTCGATGCGCTCGCCATCGAGAGCCTGCGGGACGAGCACAATCATGAGCCACCAACCTGAGCAGCAGGCTCGGCGGGTCGCCGACTCCAGAACAATGACAGCAGCGTCAGCCCAACGCCACCGCACAATGCAGCATCGGCCAAGTTGAATACCGGCCAGAATCCCACATCGACCATGTCGACCACGGCACCTCTCCCCCATCCTGAACCCCGAAACAACCGGTCCGTCACATTGCCGAGCGCGCCACCAAGGATGAGGCCGTAGCCAACAGCCGCAGATTTCCGCGGCCCGCCCGGCTGGTTGAAGTCAGCTTTTGCGGACCATGCGATCAACCCAATGACGACCAGGATCGGGACAATGATTCCCGCCATGCCACGGCCCTGGCTGAACGCAACACCGGTATTACGGGCGTGCACAAGGCGCACCCCGAATACCAGATCGATTGTGCGCTGCGGCGGCAATTCGTTGACCGCCCACACCTTGCTGAGTTGGTCCGCAGCAACAACAAATGCCAGCACCGCTGTCAGGACGCGCACTGCTGCGGTTTTCGCCGAGGCCGGCGCAGCGTCATGAATCATGAACAGATCATGAGCGGCGCGACAGCCCGCCGTTCTTGCACTCGATGCACAGCGTGGCCTGAGGCAAAGCACGGAGGCGCATGCGAGGGATCGGGCGGCTGCAACTGGTACATGCCCCGTAAACGTTGTTGTGGAGGCGCGTAATGGCCCGCTCTATGTCCTCGGCGGCCAAGATCTTTTCGGCAGCCATCGCGAGGTCCTTCTCACGCTCCATGCTTGCTGAGGCCCCTTCACCTGACTCGTCATCGAACTGCACGTCACCTGGTTCCATTTCGGCTGCCAGCTGATCCGCTTCGGCACGCAGCATGTGCGCCTGGCCGAGTGCGACCGACAACACGTGGCGCAGCATGTCGAGCTGCTGCGCGATGAACTCTGGTTCTGTGAGCTTCTCGATGCCGATGAACTCGTCGTCGGGATGGATCGGCGGGTACTTCGCTGCTGGCGACGGTGATTTGGCTGCGACGATTGCGACGGCCTTCGGAGCAGCCTTCTTCACCGGTGCAGCGACCGGCGCAGCCGCCGGAGCTTGGACAGCAACGGCTTCGACTACAACGGTCTTTGACCCTTTGCCAGACCCTTTACCCGAGGCTTTTCCCGAGGCTTTGGCAGGTTTCGTAGCAGCCGGCGCAATTGGTGTCTTTGGCACGGACGGAACGGACTGAACCGACGGTGCAGCAACCTTGCCCTTCACTGCGACGGGTTTGGATGTTGCGTCGGCCGCTGACTTGCCCGCCTTCGTCACCACCGGCTTCGCCTGTGTTTTGGCGAATCCGTTCAGGTTTGGCTTCGAGACTACCTTTGCTGCGGACGATTTTGCTGCTGCAGCTACCTTCGGGGTTGCAGCGGGACTTGTGGACTTCGCGGCCACTGGCGCGGCAACAACAGGAGCAGGAGCGGTGGACTTGGGGGAAGACTTCGACACAGAGGGCACAGGAAGGACTTTCGTTGCTTTCGTGGCAGGTGCCGCCGAAGCGGCCTTTGGAGGGGCCGACTTCGCAACAGGCGCAACGTTCGACTTGGATGTGTTTTTCGACGGCAGCTTCGCCTGATTAGGCGCTGTAGATGCAGGTTTTGCCGCTCCTACTTTTTTCGTAGCTGATGTCGCGTTTGGATTGGGTGCCGGTTTTGGAGCCGGTTTGGATTTGGCAGTCAGATCGACCTTGGCAGCGCCCGGCTTCGTATTCGCCGAACTGGTGCTCTTAACAGGTGCAGCAGCTGCTGGCTTTGTCTCGCGTTTCGGTGGGTTTACCGGACGCGCTGGACTGCTGACGGACTTCGCGGAACTCTTGGCCATCTCACTCCCTGTGCTGGACGCTCGCAGCCGCAAGAGCCGAAAAGGCCTCCGCGCTGTTCAGAGCCGGGGACAGTACCACCCAATGACGCTATGACGGTGCATCGACTCGCCAACCGGAGTGCTTGTGGACGGTCGGCAAGGTCAGCCAGCATCATTCGCGGAGGTCAGGCGACCCATCTGCTGGAAATGCCGTGAGGTGCGGCAGGCCCGACAGCAAACTTGGTTCCGAATCCGGGGTTCGGTGCTGAGCAAAATCCGTGAGGAGCGGATGCGGGGGCTCTGAGACAACCTCAAGGCGGCGCATCTGAGCTTCCAGCTCCGATCGCAACTGGGCCCGATAAGCGTCGACCTGGGACCGAAGCTGCTCAAGTTCGAAACGCTTTCGGCCTTGCTCCTCAACGAGATTCTCCAAAGTGCTGTGCAACTCTGCTGCACGAGTAGCGGTCTGGCGTTCTGCCATGGCCGACGCCTCGGACAAAATCTGTTCAGCCTTCTGACGAGCTTGCTGTTCAGCCTGCTCGGCGACAGCGCGGGACGCACCGGTAATCGCAGCGCCCTCCGAATGAGCATCCGCCACAATTCGATCCGCAACAGACTTGGCCTCGCTCACCACCAGGTCGGCTGCCCGCTGGGCCAGAACCAGCGTGCGTCGCACAGACTCGTCGGATTCCGACCGTGTGGGTGCGGGCGTCTGAGCCGCAGCCTGCATCCCAAGTACAGCGCGTTCCTGAGCGACGGCGAGTCGTTCGTTGAGCAGCGCAACGCCGTTAGCTACCGTGTCGAGGAAATCGTCGACCTCAACGGTGTCGTAGCCCTTCCAGCTCTGCCTGAATTGCACGTCCCGAAGCGTGCCTACGGTCAGCTCTGCGGCGGCGCGAGGCTCGATGGACGTCAACGCATCAACCCCGCGTCACGCAACCTGCGCTGTTCATCGGCGGAAATTTCGACGTTGGAAGGTCGCAAGAGAAAAACCCGATCTTCGACTTTCTTGATTTCGCCGTTGAGCCCGAACGCGAGCCCGCTGGCAAAGTCCACCAACCGTTTGGACGCGTCACGATCTGTCTCTCGGAGGTTGATCACTACAGCTTGGCCAGACCTGAAACGCTCCCCGATGTCTTGAGCTTCACCAAATCCGTCGGGAACGCAGACGTGTACCTTGACCGACCGAGTAGGCGTGATGGTGCGGACCGCAGGTGACACCGAACGGGGCTGGGTTGCGACGGACGCAACGCCGGATTCCGACGACGTGTTGTGCAGCACAACACCGACACCGCTGGTACCGAGCGGCGAGCTGGCAGGCCCGGATTGGCGCGGATACACCAACGCTGGGCCAGGTTCGGGCTCGGGTGCCGGAGCGGCAACGCGCCGCGATTGCGGCTGTTGTTGATCCTCATACGGGTCGTAATCCTGGTACTCGTCGTCGTCGAGCCCGAGATAATCGAGCGCCTTCTTGAAGAAGCCTGCCATTGGTCAACCTTCGGTGTGACGCGCCTGAACAGCGCGAGGTGCTGGCCCCGATGCTAGCGACGTGGGCCGAACAGCGCAGCACCTACCCGCAGCATTGTGGCTCCGGCCTGAATCGCGATCTCTAGGTCGTCGCTCATTCCCATCGATCGTTCGGGTAGTGAAAGCTGGTCAGCGAGCTCCGATAAGGACCGAAACGCCTGTTCCGTGGTCGTTCTTGTGGGTCCGCCGTTCGCCAACGGCGCAACCGTCATGAGCCCCACCACTAGCAGCCCCGACTGCTGCGCATGGGCAACTATGCCCGCAACATCTTGTATCGGCGCGCCCGACCGGTCTGGATTTGAGTCAACTGAGCGGTGCTGCGCAACCGGACGGCCATGCTCAATCGAACTGCTCGAGTTGATCTGCACCAGGACAGTCGCTCCTGGTACCCGCTGTGCAAGGGCGTTTGCCCGCTCGACGGAATCGACCGTCTGCCAGACAGACACGAAGGGTTTCAACCGGTTGATCTTGTTTGACTGAAGCCGACCTTGGAAATGCCATTCCGGATGGGCGGTGGGCACTGTGCCGACGCGGTTGATGGCAGTGGCCTTGCTGACCAGTTCATCTGCATAGTTTTCGCCGAAGAGCCGCTGACCTACGTCAAGCGCCGACTCGATTGATTCGAAGGGCTGCCCCTTTGAGACCGCCACGATCTTCACCACAGACGGGTCACCGCCTGCAGCGACGATTCGGTCTTTGATCACTGCGAGGTTATGGGCGAAGTCCTGAGCGGAGACCCGGTGGTTCTCGGCTGTGTTCATTGCTGGCTCTCCGATACTGGTTCTGTTGCGACCGCATCTACCGCATCCACCGCATCAGACCGAATCTGAGCGATGAGAGCGAGCCGCCCATGGTCACCTCGAGCACGATGGGAGAACCGACGAACATGGTCACAAGACGTGCAGCTCCAGCCATCGAGTCTTCCTCGCCAGCCCGCTCCAGCGTTCACCACGGCAGACTGGACTGCGGCTGGCATGTCCAGGGCTTTGGTTCCCCACGCGGTGACCGATTCGACGGAGTCGCCGAAGCGGCGCTGTAACTCGTCCAGCGGTTGGGCTCCAAATTCGTAGCACTCCGGCCCAATACACGGACCGAGCCAAACGCCGATGGACGTCCCACCAAGGTCCTGCATTGCCCGCACGGTGGCTTCGATGACCCCGTCGAGGAGCCCCCGCCAACCGGCGTGCGCGACACCCAGCACCGCTACGCCGTTCGAGTCGACACCTTCGAACAGGACCGGTGCGCAGTCTGCGCTGCGTACGACCAGCACAGCGTCGGGCACCGTCGTCACAGCAGCGTCAGCTGCTGCGCCCCGATGCAAACCAACCGAGGAAACAGTGACAACCGCGGTGCCGTGGACCTGGTTCAGCCACGTGAACCGCGAGTACCGCGGGTCTGCCCGACCCGGGAATTCCGGCGATGGATTGGGGGGTCGATCGGGGGATCGATCAATCGATTCGCGATCCCACGACTCTGGTCGTTCGGTGACCCGCCAGCGGATGCGGGCGGATGGCATGCTCGAACGCAGCTACTTCAGGAAGGACGGGACGTCGAAATCGTCGTCGTCGCCGAAACCGAGGTCGTCGTCGGTTTTGAACACATCGTCTGCGGGGTTCGGGACCGGACGCAGTTTCGGCTGGTCTTTTCCGGGGCGCGCCGCACCGGCATCGGCCGGCTTACCAGTCGCAGCAGGTGGAGCTTGGCGGCGGTCGTCCCAGCGATCAAAGCCGGCGGCGATAACCGTGACGCGAACCTCGTCGCCCATTGCATCGTCGATGACTGCACCGAAGATGATGTTGGCGTCGGGGTGGGCCACACCATGAATGATTTCCGCAGCCTCGTTGACCTCGAAGAGGCCAAGGTCTGAACCACCCGAGATGTTGAACAGGATGCCGCGGGCGCCTTCGATTGATGCCTCGAGCAAAGGGCTGGAAATTGCTTGGCGAGCTGCGGCTGCTGCACGGCCGTTACCTGACCCGTATCCAATTCCCATGAGCGCAGACCCGGCATCGCTGAGGATCATCTTCACGTCGGCGAAGTCGGTGTTGATGAGGCCTGGGATGGTGATGAGGTCCGTGATGCCCTGCACACCCTGCAGCAGAACTTCGTCGGCCATTTTGAACGCGTTGACCATGGTGGTCTTGTCGCTTGCGACGGTGAGGAGACGATCGTTCGGGATGACGATCATCGTGTCGACCTTTTCTTTCAACTGAGCAATGCCAACTTCGGCTTGCACCCCACGACGTCGGCCCTCGAAGGAGAACGGGCGCGTGACCACTCCGATGGTAAGCGCGCCCTGCGACTTGGCAACCTCGGCAACGACTGGCGCTGAACCGGTTCCGGTGCCGCCACCCTCGCCTGCCGTGATGAACACCATGTCGGCACCCTTCAGCACCTCGTGGATCTCGTCGTGGTGCTCTTCGGCGGCCCGACGGCCAACTTCGGGATCGCTGCCTGCACCCAAGCCGCGGGTGAGTTCGCGACCGATGTCGAGCTTGACATCGGCATCGCTCATCAGCAGCGCCTGTGCGTCTGTGTTGATTGCGATGAACTCGACGCCCTTCAGACCTGCTTCGATCATCCGATTGACCGCGTTCACACCGCCGCCGCCAGCTCCGACGACCTTGATGACAGCGAGATAGTTCTGCGGTGGTACCACGGGGAAGCCTCCTGAGGCGCGACTACTGCTTCAGGTTAGAGCCTGCGGGACCCGCTGACGTGGCATCCGGGGTCGCAACCCCAGATTCACTGCTCGCCGGAACCGTTCCTGTCACTGGCCCAACCGCTGAAACGACTGATGGCAGGGTGGTTGCGCGGATTAGCGCCGGTTGATCCGCGACGGTGAGATCTAACGTTGCGATGCCCTCGAATGACACCGCCGTGCTGTCATCCATCATCGTCGCGAGCGCCCGAAGCTTCGCTTCGACGTCATCAGCATGCCCGATTCGAACCTTTGTCCCTGCTGCAGAAAGTTCGCCATCTCGCATTTGCACGGTTACCCCGCCACCTTCGATGGACAGCACGTCGATCTCTCGACGAAGGCGCGCCGATGCCGCGTTGGCAACTTCCAGCAGCGCTGTGATGTCTTTGGACCCTTCATCGACTTCACGTCCACCAAGATCGAGCAGCGGCAGATCGGGCCGGACCGTACGGGTGTCAAGCACGCCGCCGTGTTGGTCAAGCACAAGCCATCCACCGTTCGAGCGGATCGCTGCGACGGCGGAGCGTTCAGAGATTTCCACCACGATTCGGTTCGGCCATTCCTTCCAGACCTTCGCTGAGTGGATGAGGGGTACTTCCGTGAGCCGCTGCTCGATGTCACGGGTCTTCAGGCTGAGCATCGACGGGTGATCGCCGAGAGCCATCGTCCGCATCACGGCTTCTTCGTTGAGCCCAGACAATCCGACCAACTCCACACGTTGGACACGAAGAACAGGGGAAGCAACGACCCCAACGGCGCAACCGGCCACGACAAGCGTGCCCACGACCAATCGAGAACGCCGACGACGCCGGGCAGTGCGCGTATCGATCGCAATGGATGCTCGACGATCGGCGAATCGCTGGTGTTCCGATTGCGGTGGTACCGGCTGCTCCAACGCCTGTCCCGAAGCCGTAGCTCGTCCAAATGTAGGCACCGGCGCCGGGACAGAGCGACGGGTGACGTCTGCCTGGTCCGACCGCGATCGAGGAAGGCGTGCTGCTGTCGGCCGCGAGTGTTGGTACTCGGGCGGCAGCATGTCATGGGCGAAGTCGCCCGGTTTCAACCCATCTGCGTCGGCTCCGACCAGCAGCAGCTGGTCCCCGTGGATTATGACAGCCGTCGCGGATGGATCGATGGGTCCATGTTCGAGCAAAGTGGTCATCGTGGTGTCCTCCGGGACGATTCAGGGTTGGCTTGAACGCTGGACGGCGAGTTGTAGCGCCGAAGCGAATTGATGCCGAGAGTTTGGACCTCGGCGTGAAGATCGACTCCGAAACGTTCCTTCACGTGCAGTGAAACAAAGACAATAAGCGCGCTGATGTCTTCAGCGCTGGCATTCGGATCAGCCTGGATAAAGTTCGCGTGTTTCTCAGAAATGGCAGCTGTGCCGACGCGGTGTCCTTTCAGGCCGCAAACGTCAATGAGTCGACCCGCAGAATCTCCCGGCGGGTTGGTGAACACCGAGCCGCAATTGGCGCCACCCGGCTGGTGCTCTCGCCGCCACCGAACGATTTCGCGAAGTTCGGCTTCGCCTCGTTGCTGGTCCCCCGGCTCGAGCTGGAATGTTGCAGATACGACTAGGTCGCCGTCGATCAGATTGCTTCGTCGGTACCCAAGCCCCAGGTCTGAGGCGGCGAGTTCGACGCGCGCGACGACCGATGGCCCCTGATCTCCATACGTACGCACGACGATCACGGAAACGAGCGTTGCTGCAATATCCGACCCGTGCCCCCCAGCGTTCATCCGGACTCCACCGCCGACGGAACCAGGTACTCCCACTGCCCACTCAAGGCCGGTGAGGCCCATGGCGACCGTCTGACGGGCAAGGACCGGCAGTTTCACCGCACCACCAGCAACGACTACCTGAGGGTTAGCGGCCGCCCTCGTGATTGTCTGAAACTCGGCACCAAGAACAACGACGCATGCGTTGACGCCCGTATCCGCGACCAACAGGTTGGAACCCTGTCCAACAGCGACGACGGCAAGACCTTCGTTGCGGGCCGCCAGTGCAACGTCGATGAGTTCGTCGATGGAACGAGGTTCAGCCAGGACGACGGCAGGCCCGCCGACGCCGAAGGTCGTGAATTCAGAAAGGTTGGCCTCAGCGCGGACACGTCCGTTGAGGTGGGATAGGCGGGCAACGATCCTCTCGCCGACCGCAGAGTCCTGCGCCGGACCCGGCGAGCCGCCCACGTGGCCGTTCACCAGTTAGCCCCGCCCGAAGCCAACAACCTATCGGGAAGTTCGGTCAGCGTGCCAGCGTTCATCGTGAGCACGACATCGCCTGGCCGAACGGACTTCCGGAGAAACGCATCCAACTGGTCCTGATCCTCGATGAGATGGACTGCGGCCTCGGGATGGGCAGCCTGCACCGCGTTGGACACGACCGAGGCGTCAACCCCAGGAATTGGTGCCTGCCCCGCCGGGTACAGCGCTGTGATGATGGTGACGTCTGCGTCGACGAACGAATGCGCGAAGTCAACGCCCACGTCGCGAATGCGCGTAAACCGGTGCGGCTCGAACACCGCGATCACGCGCCCCCACCCTCCGGCTCGTGCTGCAGCCAGCACCGTAGACACTTCGGACGGTAAGTGCGCGTAGTCGTCGACGAACGTCACACCGTTTGCTTCGCCTCGGTACTCGAATCGGCGTCCGACACCGGTGAACGAACCAAGCCCTTCCGCGATTCGCCCGGGATCTGCGCCCATTCGGTGGAGTAACGCGAAGACACCAGTAGCGTTCAAGGCGTTGTGCAGCCCTGGCACCCGAAGGTCGAGTTCAGCAATGGTTGCCCCGTGGAGTTCGATGGAACAGCGGGTCCGGAGACCTTCAGCCACCGCACCGACGATTCGGTAATCAGCTGCTTCGGAGAACCCATATCCCACGATCTGGTCCCGCCTTGATTTGTTCGGACCCTTCGCGACCCGCTGAATCAACGCTCGACAGCCGACGTCGTCGACACACAACGCGCTTGGGCCACCGCCCTGTTCGACGAACCGGTCGAACGCTGCGCACAGGTGGTCCATATCGCCGTGGAAGTCGAGATGGTCAGCTTCAATATTGGTCACAACGGTGTAGTCAGCAGCGAACCGGAGGAACGAGTTGTCCGACTCGTCTGCTTCGACCACCAAGAGGTCGGAGTCCGCCCAGCGGACCCCCGTGCCTATGCCGTTGACTACACCACCGACAATGAACGACGGGTTCCACCCGAGTTGTTGTGTGGCGAACGTCGCCATCGCTGATGTGGTGGTCTTGCCATGGGTTCCCGAGATAGCGACCACCTTGCGGATGCGCCCAAGTGCTTCCATCAGTTCGGGCCGTCCGGCAATCGGGATGGCCCGTCGCAAAGCTTCGTCGAGCTCGACATTTCCAGGCTTGACGGCGGTCGAAACGACGACCAGATCGGCGTCGCCGACATAGGCAGCATCGTGCCCGACATGAATGGTGAAACCTTCTGCGCGCAGACGATCCACCGACTCTGACCCTGTTTGGTCACTTCCCGTTACATTCCAACCGAGGGAACGCAGGATGCGGCAGATCGCGTTCATGGCTGCGCCGCCGGCGGCGACCACATGCGCGTGGCCGGGCGGAACATCGCCCGACAGATCAGGAACGATGCGTCCTGCTTCTCCTCCTCGGAGACGCAGAACGGAATCAGCCATCGACGGCACCGCGCATCGACGGGTGCGGAGCTTTGGTGCGCCGACGATCCGTTCCCCGCCGAGCAACGTCGAGCAGCACGCCGAGGGCAGCCATCAACGACACGAAAGCTGTACCACCTTGAGACACAAACGGCAGGGGGACCCCGGTGACGGGAGCAAGACCGGTAACAGCTGCAATATTGGCGAACGCCTGGGAGGTGATCCAGCCCGTAATGCCGAACGCAAGCAGCCGCGAGAACTGGTCAGGGGCACGCATCGCAATCCGAACACCAAGCACGGCAAAGGCTGCGAACAGGGCAACGACTACCGCTGCACCGATGAGCCCCACTTCCTCCGTTATGACCGAGAAGATGAAGTCGGTGTGGGCGTTCGGAAGGAAGCCCCACTTGGATTTGCTGGCACCAATCCCGACACCGAAAAGTCCGCCCGCTTGGATACCTGCGAGCGAACGCCTGATGTGGAACCCAGCCTCTGATTGAGGATTGAGGAACGCCGTGACCCGGGCCCACTGATACTCGTTTAGGTGAACACTGAATGCTGCGAGCACCCCACCACCGAGCGTGATCCCCGCAAGCCAACGGCCGTTGATGTTGCCGGCGAAAAGCACGGCCACAGCGGCGGCGGCAATGACAAACGTCGTGCCGAGGTCCGGTTGGACCGCAACCAGCGCAATCGGAAGCCCAGCAAACGGTCCCAGGTAGCGTGCCGCAACGCGCCAATCCGTGTAGTCCCTGCGAAGACTCAGCATGTGCGCAAGCGCGGTCACAACGGCCAGCTTGGCCAGCTCTGAAGGCTGGATCTCGAACGATGTCGGGCCGATCCATCGCACAGAGCCGTTGCGAGTAACGCCGAGCGGCGTGAACCGGACGGCCAGCAGCAGCACGACAGCAACCCCCCAGAGAACAGCCCAACTCTTGCGTAGGAACTGAACACCAAGTGCAGCGGACATGGTCAACACCACAATCCCGAGAGCTTCCCACTGCAGCTGGCGCAGGAACACGCCCCACACGCTCTTCGTCGTGCTGAGCGAGAAAACGGATGAGGCAGACAGCACGAAGACCAAGCCGATCAACGTCAGCAGTCCACCAATAGCCAACAACAGCACGGACTCCGAGTTCCAATGTCGACTCGAAGTCGACGGGATGGTGGCACGCAGCCGTCCAGGAGTGACCGGACGGACGGAGGGATCGGAGTTGAACCCGACGTAGGGCAACCCATTCAAACCGCCCACGCGTCGTCCCACTCCGCCGCGAAGCGGTTCGCGACGTGCGCGCCGTGTGGCCCGTTCGCTATCGATCACCGACGTCATGGACGTGCTCCTGCCGGGAGTGAAATGAAATCAGCGAAGAACATGCCAAGGCCGGAGAAGACGAGAATCATTGCGATGATCCAGAACCGAATCGTCACCGTCGTCTCAGGCCACCCCTTCAGCTCGAAGTGATGATGAATCGGGGCCATACGAAAGATCCGCTTCTTGTTGAACAGGTGGAACGAACCCACTTGGAGGATCACCGACACGGTCTCGATCACAAACAGACCACCGATCACGGGGAGGAGAAGCGGTGTGTAGGTCAGCACAGCGATCGCTCCGAATGCAGAGCCGATCGCAAGTGACCCGACGTCACCCATGAAGATCCGCGCCGGCGCAGCGTTCCACCACCAGAAACCGAGACACGCTCCAACCATGGCTGAAGCGATCACGGCAAGATCAAGCGCCTGGTCGACCTTGTAGACCGCCGGGTTACGGAACATCCAGAAGCACATGAGGGTGAATGCGCCAAAGGAGTAGACCGATGTGCCAGCTGCCAGCCCGTCCATACCGTCGGTCAGGTTGACGGCGTTCGAGAACCCATAGACCAACACGACTGCAAGAACCATGAACACCAACGTCGGAATCTTCCAGCCAGGGTTATCCATGCGGGTGAACCCGATCCGCGGCGCTAGGTCCGTCTTGATGTCTGCGAAGGCGACGAAAATCGCTGCCACGGCAAGCTGACCGCCGGACTTGGCCGTCTTGTTGAGGCCCAGGCTGCGCTTGCGACGAACCTTGATCCAGTCGTCGGCAAAACCGACCGCACCTGCACCCACGAACGCCCAGACCACAGCGAGGCCACCAAAGCTGAAGGGCAGCTCTGAACGAACGTGGGGGGCCACATACCCCGCCAGCGCACCGATCACGATCATGATCCCGCCCATGGTCGGCGTACCCTTCTTCAATTGCTGCTCCGCCGAAAGCTCTTCCCTGATCGGTTGGCCAATGCCCTTGGCAAACAGCCAACGCATCAGGAAGGGCATACCGAACAGCGTGACGAGAAAAGCCACGATGCCGGCGACGGCGAGGTTGATCATCGATGTTCTTTCTGGTCCGCGCCGGTTGAGCGGCAAGAATCTTCAACACTGCCAAGTGCTTGCGCGACCCGTTCGAGCCCCGCCATTCGACTGCCTTTTACGAGCACCACATCGCCGTCTCCAAGGTCAAGCGAAGCAAGCAGCGCAACTGTCGCGTCAGTCGTTTGAACGTTGTGATCAGCGTCCTCGTAAAGCGGCTGGTTCACCGCGATGATGACGTCGATCAACAGTTCGCGGGCAGTCTCGATAATCGACCGATGCGCGGCAGTGGAATGTTCGCCGAGCTCGGCCATTGTTCCGAGAACTGCGATTTTGCGACGGCCTGGAATGGTTGCAAGGGCCCGCAGTGCGGCTGCCATCGATTGATCGTTGGCGTTGTACGCGTCGTTGATCAGCAGTGCGCCTGAAGTAGTGCGGCCCATCTCCATTCTCCATGGCGACAGGTCATCTGTCGCCAGGCCTTGGGTAACCTCCTCGAGCGTCGCGCCCGCGCCAAGCGCGGCACCCGCTGCAGCGAGCGCGTTCAATACCTGGTGTTCACCCCTCGCTTCCAAATGAACGAGCGCGTTTCCCCAAGGAGATCGCAACATGAATCTTCCTCGGAGGAATTCGTCCAACTGGACGTCGTCTGCGACGACGTCGGCCGAGGTCGAAGCCATTCCGAAGGAGAGCACTCGTGCTTTGCTGAGCGCAGCGTGGACAGTCATGGAGGCATCGGCGGCGTTGAGGACTGCAACACCAGACGATGGCAAGGACTCGATCAGTTCACCCTTGGCCAACACAATGCCAGCTGGCCCGTCGTACATTCCAAGGTGTGCGGTGCCGACGTTGGTCACGATCCCTATTTGCGGCTTGGCCAGCTCGCATAGGCGAGCCACATGGCCAATGCCCCTGGCGCCCATTTCAACAACGACAGCCCAGCACTCGTCGGGCGAATTGAGCAACGTGAGCGGTGCGCCGATCTCGTTGTTATATGACTTTTCACTTGCACCCGCAGCACCATGGCTCATCAAGATCGCTCGCAATAGGTCCTTGGTCGACGTCTTGCCGCTCGATCCAGTCACCCCAACAACCGTGGTTCCCCAGCCGCCCATGCGACGTCGCGCGTCCTCGGCAAGCAGTTCGAGCGCCTGGAAGGTGTCCGATACGACAATGGCACCCGGTCTGTCGTCTGAACGTGACGTCAACCACGCGACCGCACCACGGCTGATCGCTGCATCGATGAAATCGTGCCCGTCACGTTCCGCTACCAGCGGCACAAACAGGTCGCCCGGAATGACTTCGCGTGAATCGGTCCGAAACCCACCCACCATCAGATTTGCGACCGGCAGGTGCTCAACAGCAGCAGGCACCGCACCGGTTGCGCGCGCAAGAGCTGAAACCGAGTACTTCACTCGGCACCTCGGGCAGCGATGAGCTCTCGGGCTACAACGCGATCGTCGAATGGGGAGATGACTCCGTTGACGTCTTGTCCCTGCTCGTGGCCTTTGCCGGCGATCACGACCACATCGCCAGCCGTTGCTGCATTGATTGCCGACGCCATCGCTTCGCGACGATCCCCGATGACAAGGATCTCGGCTCGGTGGCGCTCGGGAATGCCAGTAAGGATGTCAGCGATGATTGCCTGTGGCTCTTCGGAACGCGGATTGTCGGCCGTGACCACCACTACGTCGCAGAGGTCGGCCGCTGCAGTACCCATCAACGGTCGCTTCGTCTTGTCCCGGTCACCGCCGCATCCAAACACGCAATACAGCCTTCGGCCGAGCGGGGTCATAGACCGTGCAGACTCAAGGACCCGGATCAACCCGTCCGGAGTATGGGCGTAATCGACGATCACCGCGAACGACTGTCCGGCCACGACCGGCTCGAAACGACCGGGAACCACCGCACGGCCAAGACCTTCGGCAATGGTCTCGTCGGAGATCCCCAATTGCGTTGCTACCGCAGCGGCGCCAAGCGCGTTGGAGACGCTGAACCGACCGCCGACGTGAAGTGTGACGGGAACTCCTCGGAGCGTGAAGGTACTGATCGTGCCCGTTTCGAGGTTCTCGGCCTGTGCGAATGAAAACATTTCCGTGGGGATCGATGCAGCGTTCGAGAGCAAGCGCCCCCGCGGGTCGTCGGCGTTGACGACGGCCCGGTCCGCGTACTCCGGAGTGAACAACTCGGCCTTTGCTCGAAAGTAAGCCTCCATATTTTCGTGGAAGTCAAGATGGTCTTGGCTGAGGTTCGTGAACACTGCGACTGCGAACCGCATCCCTGCGACACGGCCGAGGACCAGAGCATGCGAGGTTACTTCCATCACCACGTGGGTGACCCCATCACGTACGAACTCAGCCAAGCGCTGGTGTAGGTCAGTCGACTCGGGCGTCGTGCGGGTCTGCGTGAGCGTTCCGACGACCTCGGCCTTGTACCCGGCAGCCATCAGAACCTCGACCAGCATGTGCGCGGTTGAAGTCTTGCCGTTGGTTCCGGTCACGCCGATCATCGTGAGCTGTTCAGAGGGGTGCCCGTGCACCGAAGCGGCAACGTGACCCATCGTGTTGCGGACGCTCGCCACGAGAAGCTGCGGCACTGCGGGCTCGGTCACCACAGCGCGCTCAACCAAGAGCGCCGCCGCGCCAGCATCAACGGCAGCCTGCGCAAAACGGTGTCCGTCGGACTTCAGCCCGGAGACACAGCAGAACAACCATCCCGGCTGAACTTCACGGGAGTCGTGCGTACAGCCGGTGAGTTGTGTGGTGAGTTGTGTGGTGAGGTGCACGTCGCCGGACGCATTGCTCGCTATTGCAATGCCTCGATCGCGCAGATCGGCGACGACCGCATCCAGCGATCGGGCAACGTCGCTCACGGTTCAACCTTTGTGATCGCGTCGCCGGCGAGTCCAACCGCCCCGGAGTTCTCTGCACCGCTTCCTTGGTCCGCTCCCCCATCTGTCCCCCCAGCCCCAACGCCGGAACTGCGTTTCGTCCGCGGCTGAACGGTCGGCTGGGCGTTCGATGCAGGCTTCGCAGATTGGGTCCGTTGAGCCCGGGTCGTCGACGTGCTCTTTGCGGACTGGTCACTCGACGCCCCATCCGCGGTTTGGACCTTCGCTGCCGAGGATGCTGCGGTCGGTACTGACTGTTCGCCGTCCTTCGTCGTCTGCGAGCTCCGAGATGAGCTTTTCGGTGCGGTCGTAGGAAGGACGCTCTTCGCGTCCGACGGAGCAGCTCCGTCCGAGCCAGTTGCGCCAGCGTCGGTCGAAGCAGCGTCGATCGAAGCTGGCACAGAGCGAACGGGAGCAACGGCATGGCGCGTCGGGTCGTTGACGGCACGCAACTCGGGAGTCACCAGGACCTGTGACGCCGGCGCGTCGTCGCCAGTTTCGCGTCGAGGTGCGATGCGATAACGCTGAGCTGTGACTCGGACCATGTCAGCGAAGACCGGCGCAGCTGTGAGGCCGCCGTACTCTTCGTACGGCTCGTCGAGAATGACCAGGATGGACAGCTTTGGCGCTGCGGCAGGAAAGAACCCTGCGAAACTCGCCACATATGCGGTTTCGGAGTAGCGGCCCTTTTCTGCTTTCTGTGCGGTACCGGTCTTTCCCGCGACCTCGTAGCCGCTGACCGCCGCACGCTTTCCTGTGCCGACGCGAACCACGTCGGCGAGGATTGAACGAACCTCAGCCGCGGTGTCGCTTCGCACAACCCGACGCCGCTGCACCGGGCGTTCGGTGCGAGTGCCGTCAGCAGCAATTGAAGCGGTGACCAACCGTGGAGTCACGTAGGTGCCGTCTGCTGCCAACGAGTTCATTGCAGCCAGCATCTGCACCGGCGAAACGGAAATGCCTTGCCCAATCGGGACCGTGCCGATGTCGACGCCGGACCAATCCTTCACGTCGCGCATAATTCCGGGAGATTCGGACTTGGGGTCAGCAATGCCGGTCTTCGCTCCGAACCCGAACTGCTTCAGGTTGGCGTTAACCGCCTCGGGGCCCAACTTGCGGGCGACCGTAATCGTGCCGACATTGGAGGAGTTCACCAAGATGTCGCGCACCGACCAGTACTGCTCTTTGTGTGGCGTGTCGTCCTTGAAACGCTTCTGTTCCTTGCGGAACTTCATGATGAGATGATCTTGCACGTTGAATCGGCTCTCTGGCGTGACCGTGCCCGAGTCCAGCGCAGCTGCCATCGTGAACGGCTTCATTGTGGAGCCAGGCTCGTAGGTGTCAATCACACCGGCGTTGTAACCCTTCGATTCGACCAGGCCCGTTTCTGGATTCACGCGCATAGCAACCGACGCAAGCAAGTCACCTGACTCGACGTCCATCACTCCGACATACCCGCCGACCGCCCCATACGCCAGCAACGCACGCCGGAGATTTTCCTCCGTTTGGTATTGCAACGACCGATCGACGGAGAGCACGAACGACGTGCCCTTTTTCGACGGTACCAGCCGGCGGTTGGGCGACGGAATCTCACGATTGCCGGGGCCGCGTTCTGTGAGGAGCTCGCCTGGGATGCCCGTGAGCTCCTTGTCGAGCAACTTTTCCAGCCCGCTGCGGCCAGTGAGGTCATCAACGATGTCACCGCCGGAAGTCTTAGTGTTGCTCACCTGAACGGAACCGACCAAACCACGGACGATGTCACCATCCGGGTACACCCGGCGGGGGCGATCGTTCACCGTGATCAGGGTCTGTTTCATATCTCGAACGCGTCGAGCGTCGGCGGCAGGCACACCCTTTTTCAGCGAAACCCAGTGCGATCCAGATGCAACCTTTTCCGTCATTTCCGCCGTGGTCAGGCCGAGCACGGTTCCCGCCTCATCGAGATCGCGTTGCAGCGCGGCCTTGTCGTTCGGTCCCCACGAAGTGAGCCCGTTGGTGACGCCGATCGCGTCGATGAAGACGTCGCCCACGGAGTCGTTGACCGCCAGCGGCTGGCCAGTTCGATCAAGTAAATCCCCGCGAGCAGCGGAGAGAACCTGCCTGCGTTCTGTTGCGATTGTGGCGCCTTCGCCGGCCATTTGCAGTTGCGCGACACGGGCAGTGACAACAAGCGAAAGTGCGATCACCGACACGCTCATCACACCGGGTCGGCCGCGCCACCAATGTGCGGGTCGTTGCGAAACCGCGCGGTCTTCGACCCGAGGTCGAAACGGGGTCTCGCTCGGAACGACATACTCGATCCGTCTCGCTGACTGGCCGCTCCGCGGATCGCGTTCGCGCAGCGTCCCCTTTCGAGTTGGGTTGGTGCTTGCCCTCGCACGACGCGGTGCAGACGGCGACGTTCGACCGTGAGGTGCCCGAACACCGGCCAGCAACCCGGTGTGAGACGGGGTCCGAGATGGTGTTCGAGATGGTGTTCGAGATGGTGTTCGAGGAGTTCGGGATCCGGTCCGAGACCTCACAGAGGCGCGGGTCGCTGAACGATCTGACGAATGATCTGACAAATCAGCCGATGAGACGCGCCCAGGGCGTGTTTGTCCGGGACTCCGGGGCGGGAGCGACCGAGGAGCGAATGAGCGCGATGCGGCCGGAGGGCGCCCTTCGAAACCCATGGTCAGCCGCCAGTCTGATCGACTGCGGAGGCAGGGGTGGCCTGGTCGGCGCCCCGGTTGACCGAAACTGACGGCGTCGAGGCTGGCGCGATCGAGGCAGGGATCGCCTGAACGAATCGAATGCCGGTTGGGCTGCTAAGGCCGAGGCGCGATGCTGCGTCGGCGATCCGCGTCGGCGACTGTAGCGATGCAACCTCGACGCGTAGCTGTGAGTTGCTGTATTCGGACTGTTCAAGACGCACGTTGATCTCGTCCAAAGTCATTTGGCGGTTGGCGATTCCCGCATGCATCACCACCGCAACGAACAAGAATGCCATGACGAACATCACCCAGAACGCAACGACCCCATAGGAAGCAAACTTCTTCGGAGCTGCCGCAACCGCGCGCAGCACGGGACGAGTTGGTTTTGCTTCGCCGGTCGCGTTGCCCGATACGACGGGAATGGCACGAGCGAGGGCAAGCGCTCCAACGGCAAACGTTGTCGAACTCGCGTCGTGTTGGCGGCCAGCGGCGGCTAGCATCCGAGGGCCGATTCGACCGCTTCCCGCCGAACCAAACGAGCCCACGGACCCAGCCGACCCGACCGACCGAACCGACCGAACTGACTTGGATGCCGTTGGGATTGGACCGGTGCTGGCTGTTGTGCGGCGCTCCGGGGACGCCGTTTCAAACGAGCCATTCTCGACAATCGCCGTGGGTGCAAGCACTGTTCGGCGATCGACAATTTGGACTTCTCGACGCTGACGAACCGCGCGGAGATGATTTGGTGCCTCCCGCGGAATAAATCGAGGAGCGCCGGCTGCGGACATGGACTGCTCGCCAGCAGTTGCGACCCTCACTTTGTGGGTCAGTGGTCGAATGCCTGAGACATTCGGAAGGCCGTCGTCGAACGACGCGGCAATCCGATAGATCGCTGCAAACTCTTCCCGGTGCCGCGAAGAGCCCTGGCGTTCGGCAACAACGTGATGCGGACGGCACTCTTCGTCCGTCATGGAATCACTGGCAAGTGGTAGCCGCTTGCCTCGCTCGTCGAGACCCTGCGCAAACATAAGTGCGCGCACAAGGTCAAGATCTGCGCGACGAGCGCGCATTTCCGCATCAACCGAGCTGGCTGGCCGGGCCGGACGGGCCTGAGGCTCGTACGTTGGGTTCGTCGACTTTCGTGGAGGGACCCGACCCGCGTCACGCGTCCGCGGAGGGGCCGCTCCCCGAGTTATCGACCGTTGGACAGGCCGCTGTGCTGGCTGAACCCGCCGTTGATGCAGCGGTTCGTCCGTAATATCAACCACCATGTGTTCGGTTCTTGCTCGTGTACCGGCGTGGCTCATGGGCGTTGCTCCTGAGAAAGGTGGTTCTTTTCGAACACTCTGGCGAGGGCGCTCGATGATCGGGGATTCGATGCAACCTCGTTCGCTGAGGGGCGGGTGACACCACGCTTGAGTGAACGGCCTCGGGGAAGTGCCCCGCATCTGCAGGGCAGGCCGTCCGGACATGTGCACCCACCGGTCTCAGCGAGACGGAGGTTTTCCTTCACGATGCGGTCCTCACCCGAGTGATACGACAGCACGACTAGCCGGCCTTGGGGGGCAAGCAGCTCGATCGCGGTCTTGAGTGCGGGGGCGAGGACATCGAGTTCCTGATTGACGGCGATCCGAAGCGCTTGAAATGTCCGCTTGGCAGGATGACCACCAGTACGCCGCGTCGCCGCAGGGATTGCAGCGGTCGTCAGCGTGACGAGTTCAGTTGTGGTCGTCATCAGACGACCGGCCGTACGAGCGCTGACAACAGCCCTGGCGATACGGCCTGCAAACCGCTCGTCTCCGTAAGTGCGGAGAAGATCGGCAATTTCGTGCTCGCTGAGTTGCGCGAGCAAGTCAGCAGCGGTCGGACCTTGTGTGGTGTCCATCCGCATGTCGAGTGGTGCGTCTGCCCGGTAGGAGAAGCCCCGTTCGACAATGTCGAACTGGGCCGACGAGACGCCGAGGTCCATCAGTACCCCAACCACCGGGAATGACCCGGTTTCGCGCACTGCCTCGCCCATGCGATCGAACCGACCAGTCCAGACGCGTGCCCGGTCGTGGAAGGAACGCAGCCTTTCTGTAGCGGTTTCGATTGCGAGTGGGTCCTGGTCAATACCGAGAACGCTGAGGTGAGGAAGCGCGTCCAGCAATGCGATGGTGTGCCCGGCCCCACCCAGAGTGGCGTCGACGATCCAGCCAGCCGGAACTGACTCGAACCAACTGATGACTTCGGCGAGCATCACCGGCACGTGATGAAAGGCAGGTCGCTGTGGACGTTCGATCGTCATCACAGGTCACGCTCCGCTCGATCTGTCGCGGCAGCGAAATGTTCGGGAATCCACACTTCGATGTGATCGAAGCAGCCGTTAACGGCAACTTCGACACCGTCGCGGACACCGGCAAGTTTGCGGAGATCGTTCGGCAGGGCGACCCGACGCTGCTTGTCCACCTGAGCCATTTTTGCGTTGGCAGTCAGACGACGAAGCGCCTTGAGCCAATACTCGTCGTTGGTCTCGTCGGCCTTTTCCTTCATGCGTAACGCTTTGGACTCGAAGGCATCTCGTGGCCAGATCTCGAGTTGGTTGTCCTTCCCCAGCGCGACAATGACGTCAACGGCATCATCACCGTGACGCAATTGTTCAAAATCGGCGGCCGAGACCGCGAAGCGGCCACGGTCGTCGAGCTTGACCCGCGTGTTGTTGAGGAAGAGGTAACCCATGATGTTCCAACGAAGACAAGGTGGCGGCCCAGCGAGGGACGGGCTAGCCACTGGCTATCCCAATCGTCTCCACTGCGCCTCCACGGCGTCTCCTCAACGTAGCACCGGGATCTCCCAGGGGGCCAGCGCAGCAACCCTGATTCCGCGCGAATTGTCAGATGTTTTCATGGTTAACCATGAGTGTTGAGGCTTCGACCCAAACAGCCGTTCGACCCCTCGGACCGCGACTTGAAGTTCGCAGCACCGAAGCTGCAGCAGCGGATGGCGCAGCGGCATGGATTGCTCAACAGATCCGCGTCGCAAGTGAACGTCGGCCGATCGTCACCGTCGCATTCTCCGGAGGACGCACGCCAGGCGCGATGCTCAGGCAATTGTCCCTGCACGACGTGCCATGGCACCGGGTACACGTCTTCCAAGTCGACGAGCGGGTCGTCCCCGACGCTGATCCGCGCCGCAATGCGCACCAATTGCGAACGACGCTCGGCTCGCTCCTCAACGACTCGCATGGTGACCGCCTGCACCTCATCACCGCTGGCATCGGTGACCCTGGTGAGGTTGCTGCCTCTGCCAGCCAGCAGCTCGCAGACGTGCTGGGACCGCAAGGGTGGTTCGACGTGGTGCACCTCGGACTTGGCGACGACGGCCACACCGCCAGCCTTGTCCTGCCTTTGGGTGGCCGCAGCCCGTTCGCCGCTGAAGCATCCACCTTTTACGATGCGACGAACGAGTATCAAGGCACACGGAGAGTCACCCTGACCTACCCCGTGCTGCTCCGATCAGCCAAGCTCTGTTGGCTGGCTACCGGCTCGAGCAAGGCACCGATGACCGCACGACTCCTGGCGCAAGACCCCACCATTCCAGCTGGCCGGCTCGGGGGCGTCGCTGGCGTGTTGTTCACCGACGCAGCCGGAGCACCCCAATGATTGGTTGCTATCCAGGCTCGTTCAACCCCGCCACCATTGCGCACGTGGCCATCGCCGAGTCGGCATGGCAGCAGTTCGGTCTCAAGCGTATCGATCTGGTTCTTTCCGAAGCAGCACTCGGCAAGCAGCATCAGCATGTTCCGACCGCGCACGATCGAGCAGACGCCTTGCGCAAATTGTTGGCCGACCGACCGTGGATTGGCGTCGTGGTCACCACCAACCAGCTGCTTTCCGAGATCAGCGCCGGCTACGACCTTCTGGTGATGGGCGCCGACAAGTGGGCCCAGATCAACGAGGACCAGTGGTACGAATCCCCCGCAGCCAAGCAGCAGGCGCTCAGCGGGCTGCCGCCCCTTGCCATCGCCCCTCGACCCCCGCACGCTGTTCCCGCGCAAGCGACACGCCTCACGGTCGCTCGTCAGCTCTGGGGCGTGTCCTCGACCGGCGTGCGATCCGGCCGCACCGATTGGCAGGCCGACCGGTAACACCGGTCGGGGTCTCGAAATAATTTGGTCCTGCGTCTACGGTCTCAACCATGCCCCTTCCAATGATGCCGTTCGGCCGCACGCAACACCGCTCCACCCGGGTCATCTTCGGTGCAGCCGCACTTGGAGCGATGTCGCAGGAACGCGCCGACAAGACACTCGAAGCGGTCGCAGCGGCTGGTATCAACCACATCGATACGGCAGCCGGATACGGAGCATCTGAAGATCGCCTGCGACCTTGGCTGGCAACCCATCGAGGCTCTGTGTTCCTGGCGACCAAGACCGGCGAACGAGCGGGCGACGCCGCCCGAGCCGAGTTGGAACGATCCCTTGAACGGATGGGCGTCGATCGCGTCGATCTCATTCAGCTCCACAACCTCGTGGAGGACGAAGAGTGGGACACCGCATTTGCCCCTCACGGTGCGGTGGCGGCTCTTAGCGCTGCCCGTGAAGAAGGGCTGGTCGGGCACATCGGGGTCACCGGTCATGGTGTACGAATTCCGGGCATGCATCTGCAGAGCTTGAAACGCTTTCCGTTCGACTCGGTGCTGTTGCCCTTCAACTTCACCATGCTGGCGCGGCCGGACTATCGGTCAGATGTTGAAGAGCTCCTTGCGGTCTGCGAAGAGCAGAACGTAGCCGTACAGACAATCAAAGCCATCGCTCGCGGACGATGGTCGTCGGCATCGGCAACGGGGCCGCACTTCTCTTGGTACGAACCACTGGAAGACGCCGACGCTATTGCCCGGGCTGTGCAATGGGTCTTGTCACATCCGCGACTATTTCTCAATAGCTCGAGCGATGCTCGGAAACTCACCACCATCACAGAGGCTGCCGGACACGTTTTCAGCCGCCCTACCGACGCAACGATGCATCAGGACACCGTTCACTTCGGTATCACGCCGCTGTTCGATGGGGCAGCCCTCGAACGAATCTGAACCACGTCAGCCGAGTTAGCGGCCGGTGAAGTCAGGCGGACGCTTTTCCACAAACGCGTGCATCGCCTCGGCGAAGTCTTTGCTGCGAAGCAGCGGCAGCAGTTGTAAGTACACATGGTTGACGTTCTGTTCGAATGTTTCGGTCTCGGCCATCCGCATCATCCGCTTCGCCGCGGCGACGGCCAGCGGAGCGTTGGCTGCGATTTCCGATGCCAGGCTGATGGCTGTGTCGCGTAGGTCGGCGTCGTCCACCACCCGGCTCACCAGACCAAGGCGTTCTGCCTCGAGTGCGTCGACCGTACGCCCGGTGAAGAAGAGCTCGGCCGCCTTCGCATACCCAATCATACGGGGTAATAGCCAGGTGCCACCGCTCTCGGGCAAGATGCCGCGCTTGGTGAAGCTGAGAGCGAGTTTCGCTGACCGCGCCGCAATGCGCATGTCACAACCGAGCGCGATGTCCAGCCCATAGCCCGCAGCGCCGCCGTTGATGGCGGCGATGGTTGGAGTGTCGAGCGCGTGCAACACCGTCGGCGGCGTTCGACGCAGATCGAGTTGCTGCGGACCAATGTCGCCCGACAGCATGCCGGTGCCTTCGGCTTGTGCTTTGACGTCGAGACCAGCACAGAACGCACGGCCGTTGCCGGTCAGGACGATCACCCGTACATCTTTGTCTCGGTCGGCTTTGAGCAACAGGTCGCACATCAGGTCCAACATCGTGCCAGTGATGGTGTTCATCCGGTCTGGTCGGTTGAACGTGATCGTGGCAATTCTGTCCGAGACGTCGTACAGCAGTTCTGGTTCGGTCGAGGTGCTCATTGTGTCGCCAGTTGATCACGCGGGTAGGCCCCGGACCTAGTTGGGTGCGCTCATGCGCCAGCGCCGCGGCGACTTGCGTCGACCCATTCGACCGCTTCGATAAACGCAGCTTCGATCTGTCGATGGGAATCCACGGTGGGGTCTTGGGTCAGTTGCCCGCGGACCCCCAGGTCGAACAGGCCGATGCCAGCTTGGGCGACATCGGAGTTGAACCCGAGGTTGAGCAACCCATCGAATACGGGCGTGGCCGAGCGGTTGAGTTGAACGGGCCAAGAGTCCGTAGCGAACCAGGTGGGGTCGAACCTCCATCGGGTGAGGATGCCGCATTGGAACAGGGCACCTCCTCGCGACCGACGCTGGGAAATCCCGACGAGCTTGCGGTTGCGCACGAACACCTCGCCGGGCCCGCGCCCGGCGAAACAGAGCAAACCCGACCACGGAGACGGTTCGAGGCGCCCGACGTGGACATCGGTCGGTTCGGTAACTCCCAGGGAGCGCACGGCACGCACCCACGCAGCGCCCAACCATTCGAACGACTGCGTGACGTCGTTGCTCCACAGATGATGCCCAGCGGGGAGGATCACATCGGCCCACACCTGCTCGGCTGGGTCAAGCCACACCGCTCCTCCCCCGCTTCGTCTGCGCACATACCGAGGAACAGAGCCAACAATCGAGTCGCTTTGACCCGACCCGAGCACAAGCGTTGCGGCATCGACGGTCACGAAACGCATCGTCGGTTGCAGCTCGTCCGTTCGAGCAATCAACGCAGCCGACGAACGATCGCCCGTGAACAGTTCTTCAGCAGGTCCGCTGACGTCCTCGACCTGCCAGTTGGTCACGGCTGCCAGTCGCCGAGGGCAGTCAGCCGCTGGTCGTTCGAGAACATTTCGACAGGCTTCGTGCTCATGCCAAGCCGCTTCTGCAACCTTTCAACTTCCAAGAGTTGGTTCCACATGGCCAGAGTCACAACCACACCAGCCGCCCCCGCACGGGCCGTGCGGCCAGAGCGGTGGAGATAGGTCTTGTGGTCATCGGGGATGTCTGCCTGAACGACCACGTCGACGCCGTCGATGTGGAGACCGCGGGCCGCCACGTCGGTGGCGATAAGGGCCGTGATCTGACCCCCGGTGAACTGGCGGAGTGCCCGGTTGCGCTGATCTTGCGACAGGTCCCCGTGGATGGCCCGGACATTGAGCCCGAGGTCTTTCAGTTCGTCCGACAGCCGATCGCATGCGCGCTTTGTATTGAGAAACACGATACTGCGGTCGTTGGAGCGAAGGATGGCAGCCACGACTTTTGACTTGTCCATCTGGTGGACCTGAAGAAAGTGATGCACTGATGAATCGACGGTTGTAGTGGTCGACTCCACAACATGGCGAACGGGATCACGCAGCTCATGGCGGATGAGCGAGTTGACATCGCTGCCAAGCGTCGCTGAGAACAACAATGTCTGGCGATGCCGTGGCATCTTGCGCAGGATCCATTCGACGTTGGGCATGAAACCCATGTCGCACATGCGGTCGGCCTCGTCAATGACCAGGAACTCCAACGCTCCGAGGTCAATATCGCCGCGACCAAGCAGATCGATGAGTCGGCCGGGAGTTGCGACGACGATCTCTGCCCCCTTCAGGAGCTTCGTTCGTTGGTCGTCCATCGAGACGCCTCCGTACACGGACACCACGCTGTAGCCACCCGGCTTGGCCAGCCAGATCATTTCACGTTCGACCTGCGCCGCAAGTTCGCGGGTGGGCACGAGAATGAGCGCCAGTGGCTTGCGTGGTGCCGCGCGATGGGTGAGGCGGGACACCAACGGAATGCCGAACGCGAGAGTCTTGCCGGATCCGGTCTTTGCCTGGCCGCATACGTCCCGGCCGGCGAGGCCGTCTCGGATGGTGAGTTCTTGGATCGGGAAAGGCGTGGTGATGCCCTGCGCGTCCAGCGCGACCAGAACATCTTCCGGGATGCCGAGCGCTGCGAACGCGCTCGTGCTGGCCGGACGTGATGGTTTCGGAGCTGGAGCGAACTTTGCGGCATGTCCGTGCTTCGGGTTGGGAAGTTGGGTGGCCGCGACGCCCTTGGCAGGGATCGGCTTCGCTACAACTGGCTTCGCTACAACTGGCTTCGCTGCAACCTGCTTGACCACAACCGGCTTCGCTACAAGCTTCTTGCCCGGGACCTGCTTCAAAACGACCCGCTTCGCAGCAACCTGCTTAACCGCAACCTGCTTTGCTACAACCTGCTTAACCGCAACCGGCTTTGCGACAACCTGCTTGGGAGCAACCTGCTTGGCAGCAACCTGCTTCGCGACAAGCTTCTTGCCCGGGACCTGCTTCGCGTTGGGCTTCACAAGACGTGTCGGCACGGCCTTGACCGCGGGTTTCACCGATTTCGAAGAAGCCGTCACTGATGATTTCGCGGAAGCCTTCACCGGGGACTTCGACCCGGGTTTGGGAGCAGCGGACTCTGCGCTGACGATGGGGCGGGAACGAGGTTTTGCGATGGCCGCGCTTGGACGGGCGGCTGTTTTCGGCTTTGCGGAACGGGGACCGCTGCCGACAGGTGTGGGATTCATTTGGCCTCCAGCGTACCGCCGTATGCCCTGTCACCTCGTTCTTCGTTCTTCACGTCTTTCTGACCGTGAGGTCGAGGTTGACACAGGCAGGCGGCCAGCTCGAAGCCGAGGAAATCTCAGGAGCTGCAATACGCAAACTGGCGTGCGCACCACGCAACGCTAGTTTCGAGCTCGTTCTGACCCCGAAATCGCCGCTGCGGTTGCGCGTCAGCGGTTAGGTGGTGCAGGTGCAGTGGTGCGGCGAGTGTTATGAGCAGCGGGTTCCCGGTCGCGGAACACTCAGGTTGACGAGATACGCCTCGATGGCGTTCCGCACGCACGAACTGCCGGAAAAGTACGCCGTGTGATTGTCCCCGACGTTGGTCAGCAGCACTCCGTTGTCGAGTTGTCGTGCCATGGATTGAGCCCATACATATGGGGTAGCAGGGTCGTTAGTTGTGCCGATCACCAGGATCGGTGCTGAACCGACTGCCCGGGTCGTCCATCCATCGCTGAGCGTCGGAACTGGCCAGTACACACAGGGAAGGCTGCCGTAAGCAATTGCCGCGCCAAACCGCGGAGAGATGACAGCGAGCTCATTGGCCAGTTTCTGGATCGCTTCAAGCGTGCGTTCGCCACCGGCGTCGATGCAGTTGATTGCGGTGTTCGATTCAAGCACTCCGTCGTAATGACCGCGCAGATCACGGTTGCTGTAGTCATCGGACAACGCGAGAAGTTTGTCGCCTTTGCCTGCTGCGGCATCAGTCAGCGCTGCGTCGAGACGCGGCCAACCGCTCGACCTGCTGTACAACGCCCTGACCACGCCAAGCATGGCTTCACCGGGGCCAAGTGTCCGAGCACCGACCTTGATCGGCGAACGCTCAACTGCTGCGAACACGTCATCGACGGCTGTAATGGGCGAGGTGCGGATGGCTCTCGGGCAGCTCTTTCGCTTCTCGCACCCGGCTGCCCAGGCGATAAGAACCTGTTCGAAACCCCGCGCCTGCTCTCGAGACCGTTGGGCACCCGAGGCCTGCGCGTCCAGGGCTCCGTCAAGCGCGAACGCTCGAACACGAGTCGGATACAGGTCCGCGTAGGTCGCCCCGAGGAGTGTCCCGTAGGAAAACCCGAACATCGAGATCGTTGCTTCGCCAAGTGCCCGGCGAATTTGTTCCATGTCTCTCGCCGCATCGAACGTGCCGAGGTGAGACAGCTCTTCGCTGCCCACCTTGGCTCCGCAACCTTCGGCGAGTTCCTTCGACACTCGCACGAGTTCGGCGAGCTCTGCTGGCGTGTCTGGCACAGGGTCGGCGGCAAGATATGCATCCATACGAGTGTCGGATACACAATCTGCTTGGTTGGACCGCAAGGTGCCGCGGGGGTCGAACCCGATGACATCGAACCGGTCAGTAATTCGAGAGCCGAACAGGCGTCTTGCCCGGGCCGCGAAGTCCACACCGGACGCGCCCGGCCCGCCCGGGTTGACCAGCAGCGACCCGATACGCCTCGACTGACGTCTCGCCCGAACGCGGAGCAATCCAATGGACAGCTGGCGACCCGTGGGTTTTGAGTAGTCCAACGGGACCGCCAACGAACCGCACTCGAGCGACGCTTCTTGTTGGCATGGTCGCCAGACCAACTGCGCCGGGGCAGGGGCGGCAGCGGGAACCGTGGTTGCGACTCCTGCGACAGTGGCACCCGGACCGGACTGAACTCTGGCTGCTGCACCGATGCCGACCGCTGGCACGCCCGCCGATAGAAGTATGCCCGCGACGCTGATCGCCAGCGCGCTGACGATCAGGCTGCGGGCGCGTGCAGGTACGGCTCCCATTCGGGACTGACGTTACCCAATGCCACCAGCATCCAAGTCAGGGTGTGCGGCACTGCCGGGCGGCGGCGCAGCACCAGGTTTGTGTGTTCCAACATCTGATCGCCTTTGCGGGCATTGCATGGTTTGCAACTTGCGACGACGTTCTCCCATGTGTGGGTACCACCCTTGGCCCGCGGAATGACGTGGTCGATGTTCTCCGCTGCTGCAAAGCAGTACTGGCAGCGATGTGCGTCTCGAGCAAACACGGCCCGGCGGTTGAGGGGAACCTTGGATCGGAACGGCACTTTGACAAACGTGACGAGGCGAATAACCGACGGTGCCTGGAACACGACCCGTTCGGAATGGAGCACTCGATCTGCCTGATGAACAACCTCGGCCTTTTGCTTCAGGACGAGCACCACAGCGCGACGGACAGGAACCACGCACAGCGGCTCATACGAAGCGTTGAGAACAAGTGCCCCAGCCATCAAGCGAACCTAGTTCAACGCGCCCTTCATCGTACTGTCCCATTTCCGGGCCCACTCCAGGAATTCGACAAGATCGTGCGTATCCGGAGGGCCAGAACCATCGCCCCCGCGCTGGGTTTGGTTACGGAACCGAAGGAACGGGTCGATGTTGTCTGCTGAATCGGGTCGCAACCGTCGGGCCAGGTGAACCGCGGTCATCCATAATCGGGGGCGCCGCGCAATGGCAATGATCACTCCTGGGCCTACCCCGCCAGGCAATGATCGGACAAATGCCTTCGGCATGCGAACCGCAGCTGCAAGTTGCTTGCTGCGAGACGACGACCGAACCATTCCTTCAGCTTCGCGCGTCCGTATGCGGGGCGCGCGCAACGCCAGGAATCCCAGCGAACTTGAAACTGGCGGAGATTCGAAAATACGTTCGGCACGTGTCCAGCAAAAGCTCAAGCTCCTCCAACACCGCTCAACCATTGAAGCGCGCCAGGCCCAACGCCAAAAACGGGGCTGCGCTTGACGTCACGGTTGACCCAACAAGGGTCGGGTTGGATCCGATCCGCCTGCACCGGATCGCACAACGACTCGACCAGTACGTCGACAAAGGCCTGCTGCCCGGCTACTCGGTGGCAGTGGGCCGGGGAGGCCAACCCGCATACGTGCACCACTCAGGTTCGCGTGACCTTGAGGCCAGCCTGCCGATCGAGCCTGACACGGTGTTTCGGATCTATTCGATGACGAAACCCGTCACCGCCGTCGCAGCCATGATCCTTTGGGAACGGGGTGCGTTCGAGCTGACCGACCCAGTCTCGAAATACATCCCGTCGTTCGCGGACTGCCGGGTTTATGTCAAAGGAACAGCTAGCGCCCCGGTGACCGTTCCAGCAACCGAACCGGTTCGGATTTGGCATCTGCTTTCGCACACCGCCGGCCTCACCTACGGGTTCATGCGCACCCACCCTGTTGATGAGATCTACCGCCTCCGAGGCCACGAACTCGGGGTGAAGGAAGGCATGGACCTCGCCGCAGCCTGCGACGACTGGGCGTCGATGCCGCTTCTGTTCCAACCAGGTTCGGAGTGGAGCTACTCGGTGGGCCTCGACGTGATGGGCAGAGTGATCGAAGTCGTTTCAGGCATGAGCCTGGATCAGTATTTCAACAGCGAGATCTTCACGCCCCTTGGCATGAAAGACACCGGGTTCGGCTGCCGGCCAGAACAGTTGGATCGGCTCGCCGCGTTGTATGCGCCCCTAGGACCAGACCGCCGCGCCGTGAGATTCGATCTGCTTGGCCACGAAGCCAAGCAACTGAACCCTACGTTCCTATCTGGCGGAGGCGGACTCGTGTCCACCCTGCGGGACTATTACGGTTTCCAGCAGATGCTCGTCGGGCACGGCTCGTTCGAAGGCGTCAGGCTGCTCGCGCCGGCAACCGTCAAACTGCTTGCTTCCAACCATCTGCCCGGCAACGTCGATCTCGAAGTGTTCGGACGCCCATTGTTCGCCGAAACCCCGTTTCCCGGAACAGGTTTCGGGCTCGGAGTCTCGGTGACCATCAACCCAACCGACACCAAGAACGCTGGCAGCATCGGCGATTTCGGTTGGGGTGGCGCCGCGTCCACCTGGTCGCTCAACGACCCCGTCGAAGACCTCACCTTGACGTTCATGACCCAACTCTTGCCATCATCAACGCACCCGATCCGAAGCCAACTGAAGCAGGCCGTATACCAAGCCATCGTCGGCCCCTCCCCATCGCGCTCTTGACGTCGGGTTCAAGAGTCAGCTCCTTGAATCCTTCCGTACCCACGGTCAGGATTCTGCATCGCCGACTTTGTCAGCTCCTTGAATCTTTCCGTACCCACGGTCAGGATTCTGCATCGCCGACTTTGTCAGCTCCTTGAATCCTTCCAGCTCCCCGCGTCGCTCCTCGGTTCCTTCGCCAGCCCAAGCACCTGTTCGCCGATGATGTTGCGTTGCACTTGGCTGGAACCGGCGTAGATAGTTCCAGCGCGAGCGTTGAGGAACGTGACCACCCACGAGTTGGTGGAGTTCGGAGCGCCGGCGTCGTCGGTCTGAAACGCGCTCGATGGGCGACGGCCGGTTGGCGCCAACGCCGCCGCGCCCATGATGTCCATCGCAAGTTCGGTCTCGACTTTATGGAACTCGCTCCAGAACAACTTCGAGATAGCGGCATCTGGGCCGGGGTGGTGACCGGCCAGAAACTTGGTCAGTACTCGTTTGCCCGAATAGTCCATGATGCGGGTCTGGATGTAGGCATCGGCCAGACGCTGGCGAATACGCGGGTCAGCTGTTTTGCCGTAGTCACGGGCGAGCCCGACCAGCCGCTCGAAGTCGGCTTTGAAGCGGATGGAAAGGGTGGCTGCGGCTTCGCCTCGCTCGTACCCGAGCAGTGTCATAGCGACCGCCCAACCGTTGTTCACACCACCGATCACGTCGTGCTTCGGGGTCACCGCATCGGTGAAGAACACCTCGTTGAACTCGGTGTCGCCAGAGATCATCTTGATGGGACGCACCTCAACTCCAGGTTGGCGCATATCGCACAGGACAAACGAAATCCCCTTGTGCTTCGGGGCTTCGACATCGGTGCGGCAGAGCACGAAAATATGGTCGGCAAGATGACCAGCCGAGGTCCAAATCTTCTGACCGTTGATCAGCCATTGATCGCCATCCAACACAGCACGAGTTCCCAGGTTGCCAAGGTCTGAGCCCGCATTGGGCTCGCTGTAGCCCTGGCACCACTTGTCATCACCAGACAAGATGCGAGGCAAGTAATGCGACTTCTGCTCCTCGGTCCCCCACTGAAGAATCGTGTTGCCGAGCATCTGGATGCCGAAGACGTCGTTGGCGCCACCGCCCGGAACGCCAGCCCTGGTGAATTCCTCGGCAAGGATCACCTGCTCGAGCGCTGACAGGCCGCCGCCTCCGTAGGCCTTCGGCCAGTTCGGCGCCAGGTAGCCGCGTTCGAACAAGACCTTGCGCCATTGCGTGCCGAATTCTTCAAGCTCGAGTCCGTCCAATTGGCCGGTTCCACCCCAGCCTTCTGGAAGGTTGGCGGCGAGGAACTGCTGCACTTGGGAACGAAACTGCTCGGCTTCTGCGGGGTAGGCCATCTGCATGTGGTGAACCTACCAACGGAGTGACAGTTCCCGCTGCGCAACAGTTAGCCCAAGTCATCCGGGCACGTAACCCCTTATCGACCGAATGGGGCCGGGGGGCCGGTATCCTGGGCCACCCATGACGGACGTCAGCACCGCAGAGGCCACTCACGAGCCCGCCGAATCCACGCACCAATCAATCGCCACCAACGGGGTTCAACGCCCTAGCCGCCCAGCCGCCGAGACAATCACCGCAGCGAGCGACTTGATGCAGGCAGTCGCAGCCAACGTCGCTCGGGCTGTGCACGGCAAATCCGAACAGATTGACCTCGCAGTCCTCTGCCTTGCAGCTGAAGGCCATTTGCTGGTCGAAGACGTCCCTGGCGTTGGCAAGACACTCCTCGCCAAGGCGTTAGCGCGGTCTGTCGGGGGCGACACCTCGCGTGTCCAGTTCACCCCTGATCTGCTGCCATCGGACCTCACAGGCGTCACCATTCTCAGCCAGATCACCGGCGAATTCAGTTTCCGCCCGGGGCCGGTGTTCGCAAATGTCGTGCTGTGCGACGAGATCAACCGAGCCTCGCCGAAGGTGCAGTCCTCGCTGCTCGAAGCCATGGAAGAGCGTCAGGTGTCGGTCGATAACCAAACCCACCTGCTGCCCCGGCCGTTCATGGTGATCGCCACCCAGAACCCGATCGAGCAAGACGGCACGTACCCGCTGCCCGAAAGCCAACTCGACCGATTCCTTGCCCGGCTGTCGCTCGGTTACCCAGATCGTGAATCCGAGATAGCCGTCATGCGCCAAGCGTCTGGACGCGGCCACCTCGAGGACATCACACCGGTCGCCGATATCGAAACGATTCGGTCGCTAACCCACCTCGTGTCGGCACTTCATGTTGCGCCGGTCTTGTTGGGATATGTCGTCGACGTGCTTGGCGTCTCCCGTAACCACCCCGACCTGCGGTTGGGTGCATCGCCTCGTGCGGGTCAGGCGTGGATCCGTCTTGCCCGTGCACGCGCACTGATGAGGGGCAGGGACTTCGTCACGCCAGACGATCTGCGCATCACAGCAGGGCCCGTCCTTTCCCACCGACTGCTCGGTCGGGGTCGCTCAGTCGACATCGCTGTGGTCTTGAACAACATCCTTGCTTCCGTGCCGGTCCCTGGAAGCCGCAAAGGCTGACGCCGGTGTTGACCGGCCGTGGCGTCGCGTGCGTCGTGCTTGGGTCGGCGCTGATCGGCGGCGGATGGGTGTTGTCGTTGCCAGAACTGTTCGCCTGTGGAGCAGGGATCGCTGCGGTGACATTGCTCGCCGTTCTGTGGGTGTGGGCCCCCCGACGTCGGCCCCGCCTGACGATGTCGGCTACACCCAACCCAGCGTTCGCCCGATCCACCGTCACGGTCACAGCAACCGTCAGCGGAAGATCTATGCGGTCGTTGTTGCTCACTGGCCCGATCTCCGACGGTCGGTCGATCCGCCTATGGGCCCACCCAGGCCGTCGCGGGAGTCACACCGGGTCGTTTCCCGTGCCGGTCCCTCGGCGGGGCATGGTCGTTCTCGGTCCGTTCAGGCTGGAATCGACCGACCCCTTAGGCATCGCTCGGCGTGCGGTGGGTTCAGGCGGTCGTCTTCGCCTGCGAGTACGGCCATGTGCGTACGCGGTGCCTGCGTTAGACGTTGCTGCATCGCCGTCTCGCTCGCAGCACGATACGCATCCGGCGTCGGGCCGTTCGGTGGCGGCGGCCGGCACGGAACCAGCGGGGCTACGTCCTTATGTCGAAGGCGACGAACTCCGGCTGATCCACTGGACCGCTTCGGCCCGCGGTAGAGGCTTGATGGTGCGAACGTTCGACCCCGACGAGACGACAGCTCCGGTCGTGCTGCTCGATGACCGGGCCGAAGTGCACACCTCCGAGTCGTTCGAATTGGCGCTCGAAGCAGTCGCCAGTCTGTTGGTGTCCAAGGCCGAGAAGCGGTCCGGAGCGTTGGGAGACACCGCGATGGTTCTGTGGTCTGACCTTGCGTCCGGATCCGACACGTTTCGCTTCCATGGCGACGTTGCGCTCGACCGGCTTGTCGACATTGTTCCGAAGGCCGACCTGCCGGCCGACCTGCCCACCGATCTTGGCGCGCTCGTCACCGCAGACCTACTCGTCACCGGCCCCTACCAAGGCAGGGCGGGCGCCATCCCGGTCGCCTCTTCAACGCTCGAGATGATCGTTGATCCACGCAACTCCTCGGGAGCCAAGACCATCGAATCTCGTGCCGATCTCGCCCGATGGACGGAGATCCTCCGATGAGAGGCCCACTCAGCGAGGTCCGACCGCACGAACCGGAAAGTGGCGGCGGGTCCGGTCGCAGCAGAGCCACTCATACTCAGGGCTCAGGGTCGCTCGGGGGTTGGCGCCGAATTCGAAGCGCGCTGACGATGAGCAGCCTCGGTCTCGAAATCGGCATCGTCGGGTCATGCGTCACGGCCATGATCACCGTTGGACGCCTGTTCACGGATCAGAGCACCATGACAACCGTTGCAGTGGCAGCACTGCTCGCTCACGGCGTTGCGATTGCATCACGCTGGGCCAGGCTTCCGTGGATCGCGAGCGCCGTGATCAGCGCACTGGTCGTCGCACTTTCTGTGTCCGGGGCGCTGATGCCCGACACGGTCCGATTCGGAGCACTTCCGACGTCAGCAACCTGGGCTGAAGTTGAGCGGGCCCTGATTCAGGCGTGGAACACGTTCGTGAGTGTCAAGGCACCAACCGAGCCGCTCCTTGGGTTCACGCTGGTCGGGGTAGCCGGCGCCTGGCTCATCAGCACACTTACAGATGCAATCGCGTATCGCCTCGGGTTCCTCATCGAGGCGCTGGTTCCCTCGGCAATTGTTGTCGTGCTGACGTCGTCGTTGGCGTCTGACGCCAATCGTGTTCGCACGCTGCTGCCTTATGTCGCAGCGGTGTGCGCGGTGGTGGGGGCTGCTCGTGTTCGCGAATTGGCCCGAGACGCATGGCTCGGCCCGAAACCTCGCCGGGCAGGGGCGATCGGAGCTGGCGTGTTCGTCGCCACCGCACTCGTTGCCGTGGGTGTCGCAGGTTCTCGTCCGCCCGATTGGGTCAATGCTGGCCTCATCGACCTTCAGGCTGACAACAAGGCACCCAGCCGACCGGTCCGGACGGCATCAAACCCGCTGGTGAGCACCAGAGCTCACCTTGTGGCGCTGGCCGACGAGGACCTCTTCGTCGGTCAATCATCGGCTCGGTCGTACTGGCGGCTGACTTCGCTGGACTCCTACCGGGACGATCAATGGACCGCCAGCCGCGGGAGCTACAGCGAGGAAGAGGCCAGGGGACCAGCAGCAGACGATCGCGTCGTTCAAATCACACTCCAGGGCCTTTCCAACACGTGGCTTCCGGTGCAGCGACCAACACGCGCCGTGACCGGCATCCACCCCGATGGTGCGGGTGCAACGGTCGCGTTCGACCGCTACTCGGACTCGGTGCTGCTCGATGACAAGGCCCAGCGTGGCGACACATACTCCGTAACGGTGGGCGCGGATCTCCCGCCTGGGTCCGAGACTTTGGACAAGGACCAACGCGAACAACTGTTGTTCGTGCCGAGCAAACTGCCACCTGCGGTTGCTCAGCTCGCACAGGAAACCACGGCCACTGCCACTACCGATGCCGAGCGGATGCAACAGCTGGAACAGTTCTTCCGCACCGAGTTCGTCTACGACCTTGACATCGCTCGAACGTCTTCGCTTGGTATCGAGCAATTCCTGTTCAATGTCCGGCGCGGGTACTGCGAGCAGTTTGCAAGCTCGTTCGCCGTCATGGCACGCACCCTCGGAGTCCCGTCACGCGTGGCCATCGGCTTCGTGCCAGGTGAGCTCACCGATGCGGGCTACCAGGTGCGCGGACAAGACGCGCACGCGTGGCCAGAGGTGTTCGTCGAAGGCCGTTGGGTGGCCTACGAGCCAACGCCAAGCCGCGGTGTCGCCGACGACTCGGGTCCCACCTCAACAACAGTTCCCCCGGTCACCAGCTCGTCGCAGGCCACCACCACGCTCCTCCCGGCACCGACCACAACCCCGTCGCCTACCTCCGAACCTGAAACGTTGGATCCAGCGCCAACGTCCGGTCTACCCATGGAGCTACTGCTGCGCTACGCGGCTCTTCTGCTTGCCTTGGTCGGCTTGTCGTTCCTACCCTGGACGGTTCGCCGCATCAGATCCGATCGCGGTTACGCATCTGACGGAGGAACCATCCCTGCGCCGATAGCAGCTGCGTGGCGTGGTCTCGAAGACGATCTGGCCTGGGTTGGTTCAGCGCGGCGAAGTTCTGAGCCCATCGGCTCATGGATCGCCAGGTCTCGTTCCAATGGTCGCGCCGACTGGTCGACGATCGCCGACATCGCTGGACGTGTCGAGGCACTCCGCTACGGCCTGCCACCTTCTGCAGGCGGGGTCTCCGACACACGGGCTACCCCATTGACAGACAGGGACCAATCGCTGTTGGCCGATATCAGCGCAGTGCGCACGAACGTCGTCGGCAGCCTGGATCGACGACGGCGACTCTCGCGTTGGTTGTCGTTTTCGCTACGGCCCCGCCAGCTAGGGAAGGTCAGTTGACCGTCGCCGCGGTACCGGCTGGCGGTGACGCGCCATTACTTCGTCCCAGCCACCCTCCTGCACGCCCACAACTGCCCAATACGCGCAGGCGAAACACAGAAGAAACCCGGCGAAGGAGAGCAGTACGTTGACGGGTAGTGCCAGGAGCATGAGCACGAATCCCAACGCAGCTCCGACGGCTCCGAATTGCACCACGCGGCCAGCACTGAATTGGCGCGAAGGCTCGACGGTTGCGCCGGGTTCGAACTGACGCTCGAACTCGGCGAACATTCGCTCTTCGTACTCCGAGAGTGGCACACCGTCAGTTTTCCATACAGCCGCGTACCCGGCAATCCCGAGAAATCAGAAGACTCCAAAAAATGGGAGGACCAGCGACGACGCGCTAGCGGAGGGCGCTCTTCCGCTGTTCACTCACGCCGTGGTTTGCTTAGTCTTGCTGCGGTTCGGGTCGGGCCGGGCCCCACTGGGTGTCACCGCGTCGTTTCGTTCGCAACCCTCGCTCTGTCACCAAGGAAGCTGGAGCAACCGCGTCGTCTCCAAATCGTTCCCGAACTGCTTCGACGGCCCTGTCAAACGCAGCGACGGGAGCGGTGACGGGCGCTGTGACGGGTGAGGTGACGGGTGCCGAAAACAGATCGAGCTGTTCAGCAGGTGGCACGTCAGCCGAAACGCTGTTTGAACCGTCGTCGTTCGGCGCTGCCCCTCCAGCGTCAGTCTCGGGCGCAAGGACGGCTGAAGAGCGCAACGACGACACAGACACGCCCAACAGCCGAACGCCCGCGAGATTGATCTGATCAACCAGTTCTGGCTCGTTGAGAAGCGACCTTGCAACGTCTGCGATGTGGATGCCGGACCCGGTCCATGTGGTTGTCTTCGAACGGGTGATCAACCGAAAATCGGAAAACTTGATCTTCAACGAAACCGTTCGTCCAGTGACTCGCGCTTCGCGCATCCGGTTCGAGACCGCATCTGCCATTCGGGTTGCGTCTACGGCCAAACCGCTCAGGTCCCTCCGGTCGGTCGAGAACGTCTCTTCATGACCAACAGATTTGAGTGCACGGTCTGCTTCGACAGGCCGCTCATCGATCCCGTTCGCAAGCGCGAACAAGTGCGCTCCGTTGGCACGGCCCAGCGCCGTGATGACCGAATCCCTCGGCATCGCCGCGAGGTCTCCGACGCTGCGGACGCCATAACGGTCGAGGCGTGTTTTGGTAGCTGGCCCAACTCCCCATAACGCTTCGATCGGGTGGCTGTGCAAAAAGCTGATCTCCGCCCCAGGCATGACTTGCACGATGCCGGTCTCAAGCCGCTCGGCGCCGACGGGAACTCGCCGAGGTGGCTTCCCTGGGAGGCTCGGTTTCGCGCACTCCGACGCCAACTTCGCAAGCAGCTTCGACGAGGCAATCCCGACGGAACAAGTGAGGCCGGTCGCGTCGTTGATATCGGCGCGCAACGCGGACGCGATGGTTCGCGGTGAACCAAGCAGACGAAGGGACCCCGTGACATCGAGGAACGCCTCGTCGAGTGCAATGCCTTCGATCACCGGAGTCACTCGTTGGAAACACTCGTGGACCCGGCTCGAGTACTCGCCGTACAGCCCGTGGTCGCCGGACACCCAGACGGCGGTCGGGCACAGTCGGTTCGCCTGGGAAGACGACATTGCCGAACGCACGCCGAATGCACGCGCTTCGTAACTGCAACTAGCGACCACGCCACGGGAGCCCGATCCTCCGACGAGTACCGGTTTTCCCTTCAGCGCTGGGTTGCGGAGCACTTCGACCGACGCGTAGAACGCGTCCATGTCGACGTGCAGAATGACCCGCGCAGGCGTTACCTGAGTTGTTGCAGCCTCGGGCAGTTCAGAAGCTGACACAACTGCGAGGGCGAAGGCAACGGGGCGAGGTCACTGATGACGCTCAACGAGCATGGATTGACGGTCGACTCCGGACAACTCGTAGCCGTATTGACGATGCCCGTGCCACGGGTCGTTGAGCCATTCGGCGATGGGCTCGCACACCCACCGTGCGGTGGTGGCAAGACACTCGATGGCAGCTTCAGTGCTGAGGAATGCTGCTTCTTCAACAATGCCGTCGGGGTCATCGATTGCGATGTCGCCGCTCCAGTCGAGGGCCTCGAACACCTGCACCGTGAGATGCCACCCCATACCGGTGGCTACCGTGACCACCGAGTATCGGGGTTCGCTCCACGCCGTCACAACGACACCAGTTTCTTCGAGCACTTCACGCGTGAGTGCTTCGACGATTTCTTCACCGGCCTCGACCACCCCACCGGGGGTGGACCAATCCAAGCTGCCATTCTTCCGACGGTTTCGCACCATGAGAACTTCGGACCCAGAACGGATGATGCCAGCCGCAACGGTCCATTCCCGCAGTCTGCTCTCGCCCCCGGACATCTCCTCATCCTGCCACCGATGGGCTACCAAGTGCATCTAGCGTTTGCCGATGCACCCGAACACCCGCCTCGTATCCGAAACGGCTGCCGAGCTTGGCATGGAAATTGAGCTTCGAACCTTTCCAGAAGGCACCAAGACAGCGGTCCAGGCAGCCGAAGCCATCGGGGTCGGAGTAGGTCAGATCGTCAAGTCGTTGATCTTCGCTGTCGGCGACGATTCGGCCCGCGCCGCCGGCGAGGTGGTCGTGGCATTGGTGCCGGGACATTCGCAACTCGATGAGCGCAAGCTCGCTGCGGCAGCAGGACAGCCGGCTTGTTGGCGGGTCGATGCCGATGCGGTGAGAGAAGCGACAGGATTCCCAATCGGTGGGGTTGCACCCATCGGGCATCGCCGCAACCTGCGCATCTTCGCCGACCCTGGCTTGCTCGAATTCGACACCGTGTGGGCCGCAGCTGGCACCTGGACCGACGTTTTCGGCGTCGCACCGCAATTGCTCGTGACGGCTTCCGGGGCAACAGTGGCGGACCTTCGCCGAGCGTGAGCAGGCACGAACAGGGTTCTTACAAATGCCCTTTCGCTCAGTCGCCGGACACCGCCCAGTAGGGTGTTCTGGTGCCTTCTGAAGCGCCCGAACAACCACAATCCGGCCTGTCAAGCTTGCCCTCCGCCACTGCCCGGGCTGTCGCGTTTGGTGCAATCCTGATCGCCGGAGCATGTGGCGCGCTAATTGGGTGGGCCATGGTCGACCTGCAGTGCGGAGGCACTTGCACCGCTCCAAAGTCGATCGGGGCGGTCGTTTCGACTATCACGTTCTCCGGAGGAACCGCCGTCGTATCTGTGCTTGCGTTGCGCGCGTTGGCCGAATGGAATGCCAACAAATGACCTTGCCTGTCGCTCAAGCTGTACCCTCACCTGTCCTTCCATTGCACGCCGAATTACTCGAACTTGCTTCGCGCATCGCAGTTTCGGCAGGAGCGCTCATCGCTGAGGGTCTTCACCGCACCCGGACACTCGACACCAAGTCCAGCGGTACCGATTTGGTCACCGAGATGGACAAGGCTTCAGAGCAACTCATCGTCTCGCTGATCGATGCCGAGCGGCCCGACGACGGCTTTCTCGGCGAAGAGGGCACCTCACGTGAGGGAACCTCGGGCGTGCGGTGGGTGGTCGACCCAATCGACGGCACGACTAACTATGTGTACAGACATCCGTTTTTTTCGGTGTCCGTCGGCGTGCAGGTCAACGGTGTCACGGTCGCCGGCGCAGTTTGTGCCCCAATGCTTGGCGACCTGTATACCGGCGTCCTGGGTGGCGGAGCCTTTCGCAACGGAGAGCCGATTGCCGTCAGTGGTCTCAGCGATGTTTCTCACGCGCTCGTCGGAACCGGGTTTGCGTACCTGCCCGAAATCAGAGCGACACAAGGTGAACGCCTCGCGTCGATCCTGGCTCACATCCGAGAAATTCGTCGTGCCGGGTCAGCCGCCATCGATTTGTGTTTTGTGGCCGATGGTCGCCTCGATGCGTACTTCGAGGATGGCCTCCAACCTTGGGATGAATGCGCTGGCTTGCTGATTGCCGCTGAAGCCGGCGCCACCCACACCCGACTCGCGCTGCACCGCGAAACGCTGCTCGTTGCGAGCCCGGCGCTACTGGAGCCTCTGGTCTCGTTGCTCACCGCGATCTGAAAGCTCGGCTATTCGAACCGCGCGGCCAGCCGCTTCAACGTTGCTTCGATCGCGGCAGCATTGCGCTTCGGGGCACCCATGAGGAGCAGCGTCGGTGGGAACCGGGACACCGTTCCGTCGAACGTCTCTGTCACCAGTGTTTGCGAACCGTTCCCGACGGGGTCGAGTTGGTAACGCCACGTATGCCCGCCGAAGTGGCGCCATGCGATCACCCGGTTCTCCTCGAACTCGATAACCGTGTTCGAAATCCGATACGGCACGCCTTGACGCATGCTCATGGTGAACTTGGAACCGAGCGCCAGGCGTTTGGGCGCTGAGGCAGCAGCGCTGAGCACCGTTCCGCTCCCGTCCAGTTCGTGATGACGAGACGGGTCGGCAAGTAGATTGAAGATCGCCGCGGCCTTTGCGTTGACCTGGACGGACCGCGAGACGAGCAGACTAGACATGAGGACAACCGTACCCACACCGGCCTCCCGACAGATCATCGCGTTGCGGTGGGCGCGCATACGGCTCGCGGCAGCTGTGTTGGTGTGCGTTGTGGTGCTCACCGCTACATCACCACCGACACGCGCTGCGGCGCCAATGGGCCAAGTCCGGTTCGCAGGCACGGGGTACCTATGCATACATAGGACCCGCTGGTTGATGGTCGACACCGACACGAAACCGACCTGCGCTTCAGCCAAAGGAGTTTCCCTCGGCACGATCACCGCAAAGCCGCCGAGAACAGTTCAGCAGGCGCCATGGCGGGTCACGGAGAACCCGGTAACGATCCTCGGCCGGGTCGTCGGCCGCAGGATCCAATTGGTCACCATTCGAAACGCACCGAGCCTGGCCCAACGCGTTGCCGAGTCACTTTCCACGATCGAAGTCGCTCGGTTTGACCCAGCCAGCACTGCAATGGTTTCCACCACCGCTGCGAAGCCGAGTCGTGAAGCTGTGTTTGCCCTGCTTCCGTCGATTGCGTCCGCCGCACCCGGCGCGGTGGTGAGGACCGCACGGCTGTTCAACGGCTACGACATTCCCAGAGGGTTCGTGTACGGCGCACAAGTGCGCGACGCCAACATTTCTGCCGAGCAACGAACTGCAGTGCTGGCCGAGTCGAAACGCCTCGGCATCCCGGTGTCGATCGTGTCCACCCCAGCGCGGCCGATTGCTGCCGCGTGCCCGGAACTACCAGATGGGAACCCGCCTGACCACGGCGAGGTAACGGCGACCGAGGCAGTTGCGCCCGGATCGACTCCGGCATGGACCGGCACCCTGAACGGTTGGCCGGCTGCCCCGACCGGGTGCGACGAGCCAACACAGGTGTTCATCGTTCGACGCACCATCGTTGGGCCGATCAGCAATAAAGACGGCACCGACCGACCCGATGTCGGAGTCGACTTGGTTATCGACGCTTCACTTCGACTCAGTTCAGCCTGAGGCCGGGTCCGGCTGCTGGTGGCGCTGCCGCCGCTCGCGTTACGCCTGGCCGATTTCAGCCAACAGTGACCGGAACCATGGGGTGTTGAGGTCGAACTCTTTGCCACCCTTGATGCGGGGGAACTCGATGGCACGAAGCACGTTGCCCTGCTCTTCGTCGTGGCCGACAACGCCGCTGATCCCGTCGAGTGCACTCCGAACCGCGCACTCGACCATTTCGCCGATGAGCTTGCGGTCTTCGGCGTTGGATGGAGCCGAACGAGCGAAGTAGCCCGACTTCTGAACCTGCGCCTTTTCTGCAGCGACAAGGGATGCGAACTGACTGGAGAACCATTGCCCCACGTTGATCTTGTCCAGCTTGACGTGACCAAACGCGTCGCGTTCGACTTTCTCACCCTTCGCTTCGAGCGACGCAACGATTTCGCTGACGCCAGCACCTTCGGACACGAACACATTGGCTGTGCCCTTACGGTCGATGACAGCCTTGAGCCGGGCCGATTCGGCGGCGATGTCCACCGGTGACTCCGGGAGGTACACAGCGTCGATATCGAGCCAGGCATGGTCGATGCCGAGCGACGGTGCCGCTGGGCGGTGCTGCAACCGATCGCGGTAAACCCGCGCTGTAGCTGCGGTGAGCCAGCCGCAGTTACGGCCCATCACTTCGTGGATGATGAGCGAACGCGGGTTGGCGGAACCCTCGAACACCAGGTTCTCGAAGAAGACGGCGCCCTGCTCTGCAGCGGTTGCAGCACCAAGCGTCTGCGAAATCGGGGCGACGTCGTTGTCGATGGTCTTCGGGAGCCCCACCACGCGCAGTTCGTAACCGTTCGAAGCGAGATACGCGGCCAGGTCGGCCGCCGTCATGTTGGTGTCGTCGCCTCCGATTGTGTGCAGGACCGACACGCCATCTTTCGTGAGCTGCTCGGCAGCCACATGAAGCGGGTTCTGCCCCTCTTTGACAAGACCGCGTTTCACGCAGTCAGCCACGTTGGTGAGCTTCACGCGGCTGTTACCCAACGGTGAGCCGCCGAAGCCGAACAACGCCTCGGCTTCGGCCCGACCTGCTTCACCAACGGTGATCGAATTACCGGTAAGCAGGCCGGCGTAGCCGTCTCGGTAGCCGATGAGCTCGGCATCGGGGGCGACGCCGGCATAGCGCTGGATCAGACCGCCTACCGCGGTAGACAAACAGGGCGCCAGCCCCCCGGCGGTGAGCATTGCAATTCTCATATCTCCGAGGTTAGTTGGCTCATCTGGAGACCCTGCCGACGGCCAAACTGACGCTGAAACCTGACGCTGAACCTCTCCCCCGGGTACTGTTTGGCGCCGTGGACGATGAAACGAACTCCCGAAACCGCTCAAATTCGGCTCACGACCTCGTCGTCTCCATCGACTGCGGGACGACCGGCGTGCGAAGTTTTGCTGTCGACGCCACTGGCGCTCCTGCCGGGTATCGCTATCGCGAATTCACCCAGCACTTCCCTCAGCCGGGCTGGGTCGAACATGACGCAACCGAAATCTGGAACTGCGTGCAGCAGACTCTGGGCGAACTGCTCGACTCATTGCCGGCCGGAACGCGCGTGGCCGCGATCGGTATTACCAATCAGCGCGAGACCGTGGTTGCCTGGGACCGCACAACCGGCAAGCCGCTTGGCCCCGCAATTGTGTGGCAGGACCGCCGAACCGCCGGTGTCTGCGATCGACTCGAAGCCGACGGACACCTGCAAACTGTTCGTGTGCGTACGGGTTTGGTTCTCGATCCGTACTTCTCCGGAACAAAATTCCGCTGGCTCTTGGACAACGGGGTTCAGGTCAACCCCAGCCTGCACATGGGCACGGTCGACGATTGGGTGCTGTGGAACCTCACTGGTGGGCCTGATGGCGGCCAGCATGCAACAGACCCGTCAAACGCCAGCCGCACGCTGCTGTACGACATCGTGGACCGGTCATGGTCGCCGGAATTGGCTGATCTGTTCGGCGTGCCGTTGTCGGTTCTGCCCGAGGTACGTCCGTCGAGCGGCAGGTTCGGCACCATGCATCGAAGCGTTGTCGGCGGACGACTCACTGGCACCCCGATCAGCGCAATCCTCGGGGATCAGCAATCGGCTCTCTTCGGCCAGGCATGTCTGTCTACCGGCATGGCGAAAAACACGTACGGCACCGGCAGTTTCCTGCTCATGAACATCGGGGCAACGTGCCCTCCCCCGTCGGACGGATTGCTGACCACCGTTGCTTGGGACCTCGGCGCCAACGGTGGATTCGCGTATGCCCTCGAAGGTGCGGTGTTCGTAACGGGTGCGGCCATTCAATGGTTGCGCGACGGGTTGGGAATCATTGGTTCGGCTGCGGAAATCGGTCCGCTCGCAGCGTCGATTCCCGATACCGAGGGCGTCTGCGTTGTCCCTGCCTTTACCGGTCTCGGTAGCCCTTGGTGGGATCCGTATGCGCGCGGAACAATCGTCGGCATCACCCGTGGAACCGGGAGAGCGCACATCGCTCGTGCCGTTGTCGAGTCGATCGCGTTTCAGGTACGCGACGTCGTGGACCGGATGACCGAAGTCTCGGGTGCGAGCCTGGCGGAACTCAGGGTCGATGGAGGTGCTGCAGTCTTGGACCTGCTGATGCAACTCCAAGCCGACCAACTGGGCGTTGCAGTCAGTCGTCCGACCATCACCGAAACCACCGCAATGGGGGCGGCTTACGCCGCGGGTCTGGCCGAAGGCGTGTGGACGTCAACCGACGAGGTTGCTGCAGCGTGGCGAGAAGCCGCTCGGTTCGAACCCAAACGGGCGAAGGCGGACGCTGACAGAGACCATGCCCAATGGCTTCGCGCTGTCGAACGCAGCCGAGCCTGGGCTGAGTAAGACGGCCCGAGCAAGCCGACCCCAGCGGAAGGCAAGACCAGAGGCAAACCGCAGGCGAAGGGGGATCAGCCCGCAGTTGCGAGCGCACCAACCTTGGCTGGCACCACATCGGCGGTGACCTCTTCGGTCGTGGTGCTCTTTTTCGGCGGATACTGGTTGACGTACTCCTGGCCAGACAGCGATCGCAACTCGAACATCACTTCGTCGGTGATCTGACGGGCCACCAGCGGATCGTCGGCCTTGGGGCGCAAGCGGTTGAAGTCCATCGGGCGCGAGATCTTGATGGTGATGGGTGAGAAGAAGTTTGGCCTGACCTGGCCTATGGGCTGAGCTTCGCGTGTGCCGATCATGGCGACAGCGCAAATAGGCGCTCCGGTCTGCAACGCAAGGCGTGCCACACCGGTGCGGCCCTTATACAGCCGACCATCGGGCGATCGAGTGCCTTCCGGGTAGATGCCGAAGACTCCGCCACCGTTGAGCACTTCACGAGCAGCATCGAGTGCGCGTTCGCTCGCTGGGCCGCCGCCACGTTTGACAGGGATCTGTCCCATCATCGTGAAAAACCAAGCCGTCTTCTTTTGCTCGAAGTACTCGGCCTTGGCAACGAACGTGACCCGACGCTTCAGGACCATTGGGAGGAAGATCGAATCGGAGAAACTGTGATGGTTGCTGGCCAGGATTACGGGGCCGGTGCTTGGAACATTTTCGATACCTTCAACCCGAACCTTGAACAGCAAACGCAGAACTGGGCTGAGCAATGCTTTGAAAATTCGGTAAGCCATGTGCCCTCCATCGGCGTCCGCAAGCATCGGACGTGTTCAGCAGCGTAAACCGACGACCCACCCTCACGTCGAACGAAACTAGTGAAGTTGGTCATCACCCTCCGAAGTCTCTAGCCTGCTCACATGCGCCCAGCCGTAGCGACCGAATCGCTACCCGCAACCCCTGATTCAGCCCCCAATCAGACCTCGCCCTCGGTAGACCACTCGCTACCTGCGGCTGACTCCGCCGCCAACGACCGGCCGCTCACGGCCAGAGGCAAAGAACGGCGTTCACAGTTGATGGACTACGCCGCACGGCGGTTCGCTATCCAGGGGTACCACCCCACGTCGGTGGCAGACATCGTCGATGGGTGCGGCGTTGGAAAGGGCGTCTTCTATTGGTACTTCGAGTCCAAAGAAGCTTTGATGCATCAGATCCTCCGGGACGCCAATTACTCCTTACGGCGCCGCCAGCAGCAGAGCCTGCGTGCTGAACCCGACCCAATCCGACGGCTTGAACTCGGTATGCACGCAACGATGCATTGGTACAGCGAGAACCGTCACATGGTGAACGTCTTTCAGTTCGCCGCATCTGAAACCGAGTTCGCCGACACGCTCCGCCACAGCCAGGAAAACTCGTTGAGCGACGCCGTGAAGCACGTCAACGAGGCCATGCTCGTCGGCCGCATCCGCCAGGCCGATCCGGTGGTACTCACCCAAGCGCTGATGGGTGTGACCTCTGCGATGGTGCGAGCCTTTGTCGTTGCATCGGACGCCGATCCAGACAAGGTCGCCGATGACACCATCGCCTTCGTGTTCCACGGGTTCGGCGTCAGCTGAACCAGCCAGCCCGGCCGGCCCTGCCGACGTGCGTTATTGACGGGTCGCTGCTGCGACAGGTTCGTCGTGGGTCTCTGGATTTGACTGTGGTTGTGGCTGTTGGCCTGCGACTAGCCCGCGAGAGATGAAGGCTGCGCCCATGGCTGCAGCGCGTGGACCAAACCGTGCCACTTGGATGTCCGGAAGCGGCCACAGCTCGGCTGCGCTTCCGATCAGTTCCTTCACGCCCTGGCGGATGAGCGGTAGCAGCACGTCGTGGCGGGTGAGTACTCCGCCGCCAAGCACCACCGATGCGGGGTCTAGGACCATGATCAGGTCGACCAGTCCACGAGCGATATGGCGACAGAACTTGTCCAGCACCGCGACGGCTTCGGGCCGCCCGCTCACGCCGGCCTCCATGACTTCGATTCCGGTCATCGGCATCCCGAACGCCTCGGAACCTTGCTTGCCGAGCGCCGTGCCTGATGCGTATAGCTCCCAGCACCCTTGACGACCGCAGGTGCACACAGGCCCGGCTGCGTCGAGCGTGATGTGGCCAATTTCGCCAGCGAAACCGTGGGCCCCGCGCTGGAGATGTCCACCCGAGACGATGCCGCCGCCGATGCCGGTTCCGAACCCGACAAACAACAGGTCTTCGTGACCCTGGCCCGCGCCGGCCACCCACTCGGCGAACCCTGCGCAGGTGTTGTCGTTGTCGACCGAGACGGGGACCCCGAAACGCTCCTGCAGCAACGCTGGAAGCGGCAAGCCAACGTAGCCACCCAGGTGACCGGCGAAACGAAGCTCACCTGACCTGGTGATCATGCCCGGCACGCCGACACCAAGTGACGTGACCGAGCCTCCATGCTGGGCTGCAACGTCGAACAGTGTTGACGCGACGGTCTCCAGGGTGCGCAGCACTGCTTCACGACCCTCGCGACCAGGCGTTGGTCTAGCGAACTCGGCGAGGACAATGTCGTCGGCGGAAAGCAACACGCCAGCGCACTTCGTGCCGCCCATGTCGAGGCCGATGGTGAACAGTGCACCGGGGGCGAGCGAGGTCATTCGATTTGGCAGATTCTTACGGCGTGAGCGCCTCGACACGATTGCGAAGCTCGCGCAGGGCCGTAATCATGATTTTTCCTTCTGCCCGACGCTTCACGAACCCGGGGACCGGAACGAGCAGTTCGACAGTGAGTTCGTAGTCGATGGCGGTTCCACCTTCGGCCGTCGGCGTGAAGGTGTAGTGCCCGTCGAGGCGGCGCATGATGTCGCCATGGGCAAGCGTCCACTGAATGACCCGCCGATCATCGGGGTACGAGTAGTCCAAGGTGTAACTGGTGGTACGCCCCATCGCAGCGGCACGGAAAGCGACGCGGGTGGGCAGACCAGTCTCATTGCGTTCGAGCACGACGGCTTCTTTGATGTCCTGCGCCCAGGTTGGGTACTGCTCGATGTCGATAGCAACGGCCCAGCAGGCGGCTGGCGACGCCGACACGACCGCGTGCTCTGACGCGTGCTCAGTGGTCATCTCAAAACCCTAGCCGACCGGCCTACCGAGCGGTAGGTGAACGTGGTTCGAGCGTTCCGAGTGGCCGGACGAGGGTCGATTGAGGGTCGATTGAGGGTCGCGATTGAGGGGCTCATCGAAGTTATTCGAGGGTGAGTAGCACCCTGTCGAGGGTTGCTGCGAGTTGGTCGTAGTCGAACCGGGCGACAGCGGCTTGGCGCGCTGCAGCACCGAGTGCCGGCAGTTCGTTTCGCCTGGTCAGCAACGCATCGAGCACCGGAACCGTGGCGCACACATCGACAGGTTTCGGAACGAGTGCACCAGTCACGCCGTCTTCGACAGCCTCACCCGAGCCGCCGCTGTCTCCGGCGATGCTGGGAACTCCGCAGGACGCAGCTTCTACGAAGATGATGCCGAACCCTTCTTGCTCGAGCCCGCCCCAGCGAGTGCGGCACAGCGTCGCGTTGAGGTCCGCTGTGGCGTACAAGTCGACGAGGGTGGCGTCATCGACTCGGCCGAGGAACCGTACGTCCAGCGCGTCGCCCGACTCCCGTCGACCAACTGCGGCGCGACGCGTGAGAGCTTCTGTCTGGCGGCCCTGCGACGCGATTGCAAGGGTGAGACCGGGGTATTTCGGCGCAAGGATGGCCGCCGCATCGATCAGAGTGTCGATGCCTTTGCGCGGGACATGACGGCTGGTGGCAACAATCAGCGGCGCACGTCCAAGTGGTGGCAAACCGAGCCGAAGACGACTCGCGGCGCGACGGGCTGGATCGGCTGGGACGAACCGTTCGGTGTCCACGCCCGGAGGTATCACCGTTGACGGAAGAGTCCGGCGAGCGCACCGTTCGGCCTCGGCCAACGGGTAACCACCAGCAGAAATCACATGGGCGGCGTCGCAGAGCACCTTGCGAAGCACCTGAGCCGTGCCCGGCACCCGCCCAGGAATAGTGACCTCGGCTCCGTGCAGGACCACAGAGTAGGTGAGCCCGCTGCGCCGAAGCAGCGGGCCGAGAGCGCCAACCGGGACTGCCGGGTCGAGCACAACGTGGGTGGCCCCGACCTGGCGCGCAACCTCTCGGACCTGACGCAGGAGGAGTGCAGTAGGGAGTAGCCAACGCTGGCGGGTACGGATGATGTGCATCGGCGCTGCGGCATCGAATGCTTCGACAACCGATTGGTCGCCCGAGTACGGGGTGGTCAGCACCGTGACCCGGTCTCCGGGAAGCCTGCGCCAGAGTTCCCACAGGTACGACTGAATGCCACCCACCTTCGGCGGGAAATCGTTTGTGACCAACAAGTGCGACATGGCGTTGGAACGTTAGCGGCGAGCAGCGAGGCGTTCGATTGCCCACCGAGCGTGCGACGCGACCAGCGGCGAGGCAGGCGGGTTCGCCAACGTTCCGAGCAAACCGACGAGAGACGGGTCAGCTGGATCTCCCACGTTCCCGAGGGCGACAACTGCGTTGCGGCGAAGGATGTCGGGGTTGCGATCGGGTAGCCACCATCTCCCGAAGCGGTCAAGGATGTCGGCGTCGTTCGCGGTGGCTAGCCACACCAGATCCACCGTGGACACAGATTCAAGCGGTGCGGGCGGCGGTGCCGAACGGCGAGCTGCGACACGGTTTTCTGGGCAGACGTCCTGGCACTCGTCGCACCCATAGATGCGGTCGTGCATTGCCTCGCGGAACTCGACCGGGATGTCACCTGGCGCTTGCACCAACCAGGCGAGGCATCGACGCGCGTCGATGACACCCGGTTCGACGATGGCATCAGTTGGGCATCCGGGGATGCAGCGAGTACAGCCGCCGCAGCCATCGGCGACGGGCTGTGGAGCCGCTGGCAAAGGCGCGTCGGTGACCACCGACCCGAGCACGAACCACGATCCGTGGCCCGGGATAAGGATGTTGGCGTTCTTACCGAACCATCCGATGCCAGCACGATGCGCAGCAGCACGATCGACGAGGGCGTTGTCGTCGGCCAAGACTCGGGCGCGCCAACCGTTGGCCTTGAGTTCCAAAGCGATGCTTCGCAACGCCCCACGCAGCGCTGCGTAATGATCGACCCACTGGTACCTGGCGATGCTTCCCTGGTACGTCCGCTGATCAAGTTCGTTCTCCGGTGACCCCAAGGGCCCTGATGGCGTGGCGAACGAGTACGGCCATGCTCCGACGATGACCGAAGCCGCGTCGGGCAGCAATCGGGTTGGGGTGGTTGCCTTTTCAGGCCGGGTGAACGTAAACACCATACCTGCGTGTTGTCCTGCGGCCACCCGACGGTTGATCTGTTCGCGTGCCCCGAGCAGTGGTTCGGCCGTCGTGATACCAACTGCTGCGAGCCCGGCGGCGGTACCAATGGTGTTGATACGACCGGCCAAAGAATCCAGCGCCTCTGGTGTGCGCCGTTCGACGTTCCAGGCCGCACGTTTTTCCTGCCAGGTTTGGTGTATCACACCAGTAGTTCACCAGTTTGCTGCCCTTCCCGGTGCACGGTTGCAACTATGACGAAGCCGCGGAACGATTCCTGCCCGGCTGAACAGGTCGATCGTCTCGGCTTCGTCCGCGTCGAGTGCAACCGACCGGCCGCGTGATGGACCGTCAGCGAGTAGGGAGACGACACAGTCTGCGCACGCCGAGGTGTTGGCCATCGCACAGTCACCGCACGAAATACGTTGCCTACGAGGTTCGTGCGACGGCTCACCCGCATCGACCGGGAACAGATCGATGATGCTCTCTGCCTGGTTGTCTGCCCACAGAAGGCCGAGCGAAGGGTGATCGGGTGAGACCTGCGTCGAGGACGGGCGGCGGGGGAAGCGCAGAACGGTCATGGAGCAAGTATCGGACGGGGGTATGACAGAAACGCGGCCGTACGGCAGAAGACTCCGAACGACTCGGCCCACACAGTAGAACGTGTGTTCTTGATACAGAACGAGTGTTCGTCTAGCGTGCATCCGGTGAGCCGTCCTTCCCCAACGCTTGCGGCTACTCGCAAGCCGGCCGCAGATCGCAACCGCCAACGTGGCCAGGACGCGTCTGCCCCTCGTCAAATCAGCCTCGACGACCTCGGGACCCCGCTCGATCAGGTGCGCTTCTGTGTCATCGACCTCGAGACAACCGGTGCCTCACCTACCCAATGCGCTATTACAGAAATCGCCGCATCGCGCTATGAAGGCGGCGTCTGCACCGGAACGTTTGCAACGCTGGTCAACCCTGGGGTGCCAATCCCGCCCGAGATCACCTACCTCACGGGCATCACCGAAGACATGGTTGGGCCAGCCCCTGCCATTCAATCTGTGTTGCCCGCTCTGCTTGAGTTCGTACGAGACGACGTCATTGTCGGCCATAACGTCCGGTTCGACATCGGCTTCGTCAACGCGTCGTTAGCGCTACACGGCTACGACCGCCTCAGCAACCGGTCGGTCGATACCCTGCGGCTGGCCCGCCGTCTCCTCAGAGACGATGCACCCAATTGCCGGCTTGGCACCTTGGCCGAATACCTCGGCCTGCCGTCCACCCCTACGCACCGAGCCCTCGCGGATGTGCGAACAACGGCCGAACTGCTCCACTACATCTTGGAACGAGCAGCTGGTCTAGGTGTGATGGGCCTCGAAGACCTGATCGAGCTACCCACGTTGGGCCGCCATCCCAGCGCAGCGAAACTCAAGCTCACCACTTCGCTCCCCCGCCGCCCCGGCGTGTACCTGTTCAGAGATGCGGGCGGGAAGGTGCTCTACGTTGGCAAGGCTACGAACCTTCGCCAACGGGTGCGCAGCTACTTTGGGTTCGACGAACGACGTAAAATTGGGCCGCTCTTGCAGGTCACGGCCAAGATTGACCATTTTGAGTGCGCAACCGTCATCGAAGCCGAAGTGATGGAGGTACGGCTCATCCAACATTTCCTGCCGCGCTTCAACCGCCAGTCCAAGTTCTGGACCCAGTATGCATACTTACGGATTGGTGGCACGGCAGCGAAGCCTGCCATCGCTGCTGTTCGAGATCCGCTGTGCAGCGCTGGCAACTGGTTGTTAGGGCCGTTTCCGTCGCTCAGCAGCGCCCGGATCGCTGCCGTCGCTTTGCGAGAAGCCATTACTTCATTGCCAGCTGCGCGGCGGCTGGACAGGAGCGTCATCGACAGAGCAGATCTACTTCTTGCGCCGCTTGAAATCCAGATGCGAGAACTGGCCGCCGATGAACAATTCGAACAGGCTGCGGCAGTTAGAGACCGCGCTGGCGTGCTGACACGCGCCATCGATCGACAAGTCCGGGCCGATGTCATTCGCTCGCAGGCCCTCATTTCGTTGCGTTGGCAGGGTCACGACCTGCACGTCGTGCACGGAAGGCTGACGGTCGGCAACAAAGCCCGGCCTGTGCCGACCCCCGAGGTGGCCGTTCCAACCAACGTGGCCGACGAACTGCACCTGCTCAGCACGTTCCTGGACCGCAATGCGCATCGCATTGCCATCACCGCGATCGAACCTGCCGAACCGACAAGCTGCGGCCTTGCTTACCCGTGTGCTCCAACGCCGAGGTTTCGCCCGCATGGCGCACCTGCCGACTCAAAAAAACAACTCGCGTCCGATTCGGGTCGAATCGAACGCGAGCCAAAAGTCAGACTGAACCTGGCGTCAACCCGGGCCACGAAACCCGAGGTTCGAACTGATCAGACGAGAGTGACTGATCAGGCGACTGCAGCGCGCCGACGCTGACGCAAGATGCGGCGACGTTCACGCTCGGTTGCGCCGCCCCAGATGCCGTCCTTCTCGCGAGCTGCAAGTGCATACTCGAGGCACATCAGACGGACATTGCAGGTAGAGCAGATCGCCTTGGCTTCGTCGCCCTCTTCGTCTGTGACGGGGTAGAAAACCTCAGGGTCAATGCCCTTACACAAGGCTTGTGAACGCCAGCTCTGGCTCTTCATCGTGCGCGATCCAATCTCAAGTTACGTGGGTTGGACTCGCGTCTCTCAGATGTAGAACACAACTGACGTGGCGACGGAGTCCGTAAATGGGGGGCCTTAAAGTATGGACCCAAGCGTTTTCACCTGTCCAGGCCAGTCGGTGTTACGAACGTCACATCCACCGGATTGATGAGCTTGATTGCACCGGCAAACGTCTAAAAAACGCGGTCCGGAGCGTTCCGCGAGACAAAAGTCACCCTGCGAAGTTGCCGGTGAGGTCGGTGGTGAGGTCGCGGGCCAGCTCGCTGATCGTATCGACGGTGAGCTCAGATTCTTCACCGTAGTTGGGATGAACACAGGCGAGCACGACCGGGCCGACACGAAATGTGTCGATTTGCGCGGCTGAAAGCGTCCAACGGATGTAATGCACCGCAGAGGTGATGTCGTCTCGAGTGAGTTGCGTTTCATGCTCGGAGTCAACCTGGCACCGAACCCGGTGCTGTGCGCCGACCGGACCCAACTTGAACTCCAAGGAAGTTTCCACACCAACCAATCGCGGGAACCAGTAGCGCATCTGATCGTCGTCTGTGCACTCGATGAACAACGTTGCGGACAGTTCGCACGGGCCCGGGATCAGCGGGTTGTAGGTGGCCAGTTCGTGCTGAATTTGCGCGTCGGTTGTCATCTTCTCGGCGCGCGCCATTTCTTGCACCTGGAACCGAACCGTTTCTCGATTCTCGAACACCAAACTCATGACGGTGCCAACGTGCACACGGCGTCGGGCTTTCAGAGCCATGATCTGCGCACGGTATTGCGGGCGTTGCCGTTCGTATGCTCGCGGTTCGGCGATGTCTTCAATCGTGAGGCGTCGGCTCATCAGAGGGCAGATTCTGGTCGAATGCCGTAGGCCCGGGCGATGACTTGGATCGGGTGCACGGGCGTGATCCCGGTTTCCTCGTCGATGGCACCGTTGGCCAGCACACAGTCGCCGGTAACGATCGCACTTCCCGCATTGAGCACGGCTTGGCCGAGCGGTTTCGCGATTTTCTTGGCGATGTCGTAGTTCTCAGCCCGGTAACCCCAGGTCCCGTCGATGCCCGAGCATCGGTTGACCAACGTGATCTTGGCGCCGGCAAGCTTCATGAGATCTCGGCTCTTCAAACCGTTGCGCTGCGCCTGAAGATGACAGGACACGTGATAAGTGACGGACTCAGGTACAAGCCCGGCGAACTCCGTGGACAGCGTGGTGTCTGCACCCTTGTGGAGCTTCCAAAGGTACTCAGACGAGTCATACGTATGCTTACCGACAAGCGCTGCGTCGGTTTCGTGACTAGTTCCCTTGAGATACAACGGATAGTCGTTCTTCAGGACGAAACTGCAAGTTGGCTGCGGCACGACAATGTCGTTACCGGACCGTACGGCCTCGGCGAGTAAGCCGACGTTCTTGGCGGCCTGGACACGGAATTGGTCAATGTCACCTGCGTGCAGCCATGGTGCCCCACAGCAACTCACGCCTGCTGGTAGCGAGCATGAGACGCCGTTGTGTTCATAGACCTTCACCAGGTCTTGGCCGATGGCGGGGCTTTGGTACTCAACAATGCACGTCGGGAAGACGGCGACTTTCGCCTGCTGGTTGACCAGCATTGGGGTAGCTCGGCGCTTGAACCAGGTTGAGAACCGAACGCGCGCGTAGGGTTGCAGGACCCGTTGGGCTGAGATGCCGAGGGTCTTCTCCATCAACCGACGGGGCAACGAACCTGGAGTCTGGGTCGTGGCGTTCGCGATCGGAGCGGTAAACGACCCGACCTTGCCGAGCAGGTCGGTTCGGCCGAGCACCTGGCTGGTCAGCGACCGATCGGCGTTCTCTCGGTGACGAATGGCCTTGGCGCGCATCATGAGACCAGGGAAATCAAGCTGCCACTCGTGACCCTGACCGGGTGTGTAGGGGCACGTGACGTCGCCGCATTTCTTGCAGTTGAAGCACTCGTGAACAACCTGGTCTTGTTCAGCCCGAGTCATCAGGTGCGACGCTTGACTGTCGTGCTGGTCTATCGAATCGAACAAGGTCGGAAACGAAGTGCAGAGGTTCACGCACACGCGACATCCATGACACAGGTCATAGACCCGGTTCATCTCCTGACGCAGATCAGAGTCGTCGAAGTACGCGTGGTGAGTCGGATCGTAAGTGGTGGTCATCAGCTTGCTGAGTGTGGTGGTCGTGGTCGTCGTTGAGGTGCTGGTGAAGGAGGAGGCGACGGCCTGTGATGCGCTCGGTGGATGACCCGAGCGCATCAGCGGCAGGCCTCAGAGCGCGTCGAGGCCCTGCTGGAAACGACCGGCGTGCGACTTCTCTGCACGAGCCAACGTCTCGAACCAGTCGGCAATCTCACTGAAGCCTTCGTCACGCGCTGACTTGGCGAAACCTGGGTACATCTCGGTGTACTCATAGGTCTCTCCGGCGATGGCCGATTTGTAGTTGTCCTCAGTGGAACCAATGGCCATACCGGTTGCTGGATCGCCGGAGCCCATTGTGGCCAGGTATTCGAGGTGGCCGTGGGCGTGGCCGGTTTCGCCGTCAGCAACGTTCTTGAACAATCCAGCTGCATCGGGGTAGCCCTCGATGTCGGCCTTTTGCGCGAAATACAGGTACCGACGATTGGCCTGGCTCTCGCCTGCAAACGCGTGCTGGAGGTTGGCCTCGGTCTTGGTGCCTTTGAGTGACATGGATACTCCTAATTGAAAAGGGGACTACAGGGGGACTGCAAGGGGGATTACGGGGAATGAACAAAGAACCGGCAGGGAACGAGAACGACTGCTGCGCTGACCGGTCAGCTGGCGACTGAGCGACACGCTGAACAGGTACCGCGGAACGTGACTTCGACCGCGTCGATGTCGAAACCCGACCGCTGCGATCGAGACAGAGTCATCGGGCTCGTATCGATCTGCACGTCGGCGACCCGTCCGCACGAGGTGCACACCAAATGGTGATGTTCCGCGGTGTTGGGATCGAACCGCAGAGAACCGGTTCCAACCTCGATCGTTTGGATTTCGCCGAGCTCACGTAGGTCGTGCAGCACTTGATACACCGTCTTCAGCGAAATCATCGGCATGGATTCTCTTGCTGCCGCAAAAACCACATCTGCCGATGGATGCATTTGATTGCCGTGAAGCAATCTGAACACCAGCTCCCGCTGCGGGGTGACTTTGAGGCCTTCGGCACGAAACCGATCGACCATCTCGCTGGGCGCCAACATATTGTGACTGTTACATGTAAGACACTACCTGTCAACAATTATTGTTGACAGGTAGTGTCTGTCAGATGAACCGCCAGGACGCCGCTGAAGTGTTCCGGCTCGCAGCGCGGGTTGCCGTGGCACGCCTCTTCAACGGGCACACCATGGGCGGCGTCGCTGTCTTGCTCAACCCCCGCGGTGAAGTCCTCCTCACACTGGCGCGTTACCGCGCTGGATGGAGTTTCCCCGGCGGCTACTTCGAGCCTGGCGAGTCCGCCGAGCAAGGGATCATCCGAGAACTGACCGAAGAGATCGGGTACCCAGCAGATGGCCCGGTTGTCCGTGTTGTCCGTACGTCGTCTCGCCCGGGCCACCGCGAGCACTTCAGCTACGCCGTGTTGGACCAGAACCAGGCTGATCGCTTGCACTCCACCAGCTGGGAAATCCGTGGGCTGCGATGGTGTGCACCCCACGCGATGCCCAAGCTGCATCCCTTTGCCAAATCCTTGTTGTCACACGCCGACGGAATCGTCGCTCAGCTCGGGGCAAGTTGGGTTCCCGGGCCTGCCACGACCGGAAACGCCCAGGACGTGCAGGACGCCCAGACCCCTCCCCCGTTGGAGACATCATTGAACACACAGGCATCAACGTGAGGACAGTCACGTGGAAGGCAGCATCGGGCGGTGCCCTCACCGGATGGATTTGTGCAGGTGTCGGTATCGGT
>JAYSSK010000220.1:0-8111 GCA_043720595.1 Acidimicrobiia bacterium | reverse complement strand
AGTTGGGGGTCGCGGAACGGTGTTGATTTGAACAGTCCGAACATGTATCCCATCCATTCCTAGTTTGCAGAAAATCAAGTCCAGAGGGGTTGTGCGTTGATGGCGCCGGCGAGACAGGATACTGGGTCGGGAAAGACTCGTTACGAGCGCCGTGACAATCCTCTGCAGGTTCTCGGCGCTGTCACGGACCATCATGTCCACGTCCTGTGTGACGTAGTGAATCGCGCCATGGAGCATGCCTGACACACCCCCGATCGCATGTAGGCAACTCCGTGCCGGTTGAAGACATCGACGATTCGGGCGAGATCAGAAACCCGTCGCTGACTGCCTGCGCCGCGCCGCCGAGGCCGCAGGGGAGCAGATGGGCTTTACCCAACCGGTCGGTCAGCAGCACTCCGATCGTGCCCGTTCGGCCACTAACCAGAGCGCGCCCTGCAGCATGAGGACCGGAGTAGCCAAGTTCCTCGCCGTCTTGAGCACGCGCCCCCGCAAGTCGGCGGACAGCTGGTCCGAGCGAGCGAATGCATTCGAGACCGTCATTCGGCTGGCGCCAAGGCGATCAGCAATCGTCTGAAGGGTCCACCTGCCTCACTCGTTCCACGTACCTGCCTCGGCGATTTCCTGGCGGCTCTGCGTGGCGACTGACACTCGCCGAGGACTGTTCTCCACGGGTTGATGTGCCACCTGACATGTTGCGACTTTACCGGTCCAGTAATAGGATCTATATCGATACAGAAAGGCTAGGCATGATGGAAACTTTTCTCCTCCTCGGTCAGCTGTACGTGACGTCCCTGCAGGACCACGCGCGGAGTGCGCTGCCAAACGCTCCCGTAGTTCCGTTCGTCGAGCGGCGACGTCTCCGCGCGTTCAGGAACAACCGCTTACGGGTTTCAACCCGCCGATCTTGCGGCGTAGTGGATGGTCGCTTCTTTGAAGGAGCCGATTGCCATGGATGAACGCGCCCGATCGCCCGACCTTTCGTCGCGCACGCTGCAGCAGCCCGCCACGCAACCAAAGCCTCGAATAGGGACGGACCTCATGACCAACACCCTCGACCACCCAATCGAGCGTTGGCCCACGTCTCAGCGCTCACCTATCTCCGTTGGGTCTCGAACCCGTGGTCCAGTAATGGCGCTTCTTCGAGCGACCTTCACGCGTGCATCCGTGCTCAATGGGCTGCGCACGAGACGGCGGAAGGGCGGCCGTACCCGACCCGAACACAACGCCGTTTTGCATTGGGAAACCCGGCTCACTCCGTCGAGCCACGATCCAGAACGGCGCTTTTGAGATCGGCCCGATCATGAGCATCGGAGTTCGGCTCCGGTTCTCATTCCGTGACCCACAAACATCGATCTCGAACTCTCCACTCCGCTTCAACGACCCCGAATCGCGAGACCACATGACGATCCCCCATACGGTACCGGACCTCTCCCGAGGAACGCCACCGACATCGAATGCCGCTCAACCGAATCGACGGAGACGACGGGGTTGGTTTGTACTCAGTGGCTTAATGGCGCTCGGAGTCGCGATCGGCGTTGCAGCCTTCGTCAACAACGACACCTCGTCCCGACCAGCCGTCACCTTGAGCCTTGACGCACAAGACAGCGCAGCAAGTTGTCTCGCGTTCGACACCGTCGTCCTTGCCAACATGCCCACTGCTTTTGCGGGAAGCGTCGAAGATGTTTCCGACGACGGCGTGGTCTTGAACGTCACTCATTGGTACAAGGGTGGCGACGCACCGCAGGTGCGCCTCACCACGATTGCTCTCGCCAACAGCGGCGCGCTGATCGGTGGCATCGAGTTCCGCCGCGGACGCGAGTATCTGATCACCGCCTGGGACGGGCAGGTGAGCCACTGTGGCTACAGCACAGCAGCCACTGACGAGATGCGAGCCGTGTTCGACGCCGCGTTCGGCAGTTGACACAGGTCTGTCCACCACCCGTTGCGGGCGAGTTGTTCGTCCATGCCGACGTTCACGTGGCCGAGGATACGCTGCGTGAGCACAGCACTGATGCCGAGGTCTCGGGCCAGATGGGCTGCATAGATGATCCCCGTCGTCCCGGTCGGCCTCCGGACGCTTCTACCGAGCCATCAGCAACCCGCCACATCGCAACCGGCATCGGCCTAGTCATCGCAAGACAGCTCATCGCCGCGCACCACGGAACCATCACCTCGAAAACACCAACGTCGGCACAACCATCACCATTCGAATTCCGACGCCGAGCCGGCACCTTGTGAAGTTGCACGTTCTTCGAGAAGTGCTGACGTAGGTGTACTTACAGTCCCCGGCAAGCCGCTAGCGCTGATCCTTGATGGTCCCGATGCGGATTCGATCGGTGTCGCCGGCGGGTAGAGATTCGCCGATCGCAGCAATGAGCAGTGTCGCCGCGGTGAGGCCGAGACGTGGCCGGTTGCGTTGAAGGACGGCGGTTCGAGTCTCGTCGGATTTGATAGTTGCAAGTTCAAGAGCGATCGCGAGACCAAGCGCGTCGAGCGTCGCAGCGACGTTCTCGTACAGCGCCAGGGCTCGGGAAACTGGCACTCCGCTCGTCACGAGATCTGCGATCATCGCTAATGCTGATGGACAGCGGACGAACCATTGCGTTTTGTCCGACGTTGGCCTGATCAGCCCGGCACGCACAACGGTGCGGCGGTGGGCCAGCTTTGCGAGTGCGGGAGGCATGGCGATGAGCTGTTCCTTGCTGATGTTCATGGAAGCTTCGTCCACCGGTGCTTGCGGCTGCCCAACGACGGTCCGGAACCCTTGTCCGTTCTCCCAGGCGTCGAAGAGGTCGCGCATCCCCGCCAGCGAGTACCCACGTTCTTGCAGCCGCACGATGGCTGCCAGCCGATCCCGATGCGATGATCCGTAGCGACCGACTCGACCTTCCCGTGATGGGGGCGCAAGGAGGCCAAGCGTCTAATACTGGCGGATCGTTCGGGTCGGGACCCGAGTCTCCGCAGCCAGATCGTCGATGGTCAGCAGGTTGTCCATACACGCCACGCTATCTTCCTTGACACCATTCATTGTTGCAGTGTTCACTGTAACCGTGGTGGAAGATACGAAGATGGATGAGACCGTCGCTGAAATATTGTCCTCGGCGATCGGCGCGCCCGTCGACTTAGCCAGAAGCCCGTATCGGTTGGGCGGCGGGTTCTGGGCACAAATCTGGGCTGTCGACCTCACCGGAGCCCCGCACCCTTTCGATCAACCGCTGGTGCTGCGGGTCATGCCAGACCGCATTGCGAGCCTTCGCGAGACAGTCGTACAAAAGACCATCGCGGACACAGGTTTCCGCACTCCACGGGCACACGCCTCCGGTGTCACTCCAGGCCACGGGGAGGCCTACATCGTGATGCAACGCATCACGGGCCAAACACCTCTTGGCGGGCTACGACTAGGCCCAGAACTACTCAAACTTCCCGCCCTGCTGCGCCGCCTTCCAACCATGCTCGCAACCACCGCGAATACCCTCCACGCGATCGACCCCGACATCCTCCGAACGGCTTTCGTTGACGCCGGAATCGACCAGCCGACGGCGGGCCACCCTTTTCGTCCAGGTCTCGACAGGGCCGTCCGCGATTGCCCGACAGCCGGTTTTGGCGAGTTCGTCCGGTGGCTCGATGACAACAAGCCCGAGCCCCGGCCCGAGGTGATCTGCCACGGCGACCTTCACCCGCTCAACGTGGTCATCGACGATCACGATGCCACTTGGCTTCTCGACTGGACAACCGCCACCGTCGCGCCGAAAGAGATGGACATCGGCCTCACAGCAGGGCTTCTTCGGTGCGCTCCAATCGCAGTACCGAGACCGCTAAGCCCGATCGTGGCGTGGCTTACGAACCGACTGGCCGAAGCATTCATCAACGAAGTCGCAGCGAACGCGGCCATCGACCGTGCCGCGGTGAACTGGTGGGAAGCGTTGCAACACGGACGCTGCCTGGCCGAGTTGGCCCACGGGCGCCTCCATGCCGACGGCGTTGTCGGCCCCGGCCATCCTTTCGAAACGTCTGTCGATGCGATGCGTCACCGGCTTCGACAGCTCACCGGCATCACGATCACGCCACCAGTCCGGGTATGAGCGGCGCAACCATGTCGGCGGCGAACTCAGACGCAACACCCGCTCGACACCACCGCACCTGCGCTTGATCGTTACCCGGCGGGCGGGGCGACAACCACGGTCTCGACCGGCAGCCGGGCGTGACGCCACTCCGGGAAACCGTCGGCGAGACGACGCGCTGTGCGGCCCCGGCGGCGGAGCAACCGAACCGCATCGTCGGCAAGCACGCAATACGGACCGCGACAGTACGCGACGACCTCGACATCCGCAGGCAGAGTACGAAGTTCCTTGGCGAGGCGATCAGACGGAATCGAACGTGCGCCCTTGATGTGCCCGGCTGCGAACTCCGAAGCAGGTCGGACATCCACCACGATCACATCACCCACGGCGATCCGCTCGGCCAGCTCACTCCGACTCACCTCGTCGAGTTGATCGCGTTTGCCAATGTACGCAGCAGCGAGATCATCCAGCTCGTCGTGATGCGCCGCGGCAACATCACGTAACGCCATCCACAGTTCAGCAACCCGCCCCGACGCCAGCCGGTAATACACACGGTTCTTCTCTCGACGAGTCACCACCAACCCGGTAGCGGCGAGAACTCGCAAGTGGAACGACGCGTTGGCCACACTCTGACCGATCTCGTCGGCCAGCTCCTCCACGTGGCGTTCACCCTGAACCAACACATCGACTAACTCCGCACGACGGCCGTTGGCCAACGCCTTCGCAACCTCACCAAACCCGTCAAACAGCGCGTCTTTGGCTTCACGATTGCCCACCGCCCCACCCTATCTATTCAAAGGCCCACTTGACAAGCAAACCCGAGATGGCGAGTATTCAAGACAACATTTGAATAGGAGCAAGGTATGCGCGTGTACGAGTTTGTTGATGAGGGTCTCGGCCACTCGTCGTATCTCATCGACCTTGGCGACGCAACGGCCGCGATCATCGACCCACCACGGTTCCCGACAGAACACGAACTCCTCGCCAATGGGAACGGGTTACGCATCGCTTGGACAGTTGACACCCATTCCCACGCTGACTACGTGACCGGCAGCCCCGGGTTGGTCGCCCGTCTCGGTGCGACGTTCGTTGCTCCGACCGCGTCACGACTCGAGACGCCCCACGTGTCGGTCGGTGACGGCGACCGCATCGAGTTGGGTCCGGGGGCGGTCTTGACTGCGATCGCCACGCCAGGTCATACACCGGACCACCACGCGTACTTGGTCGAGGACCACGGCACGCCTGTCGCCTTGTTCTCGGGCGGGTCGCTGATGGTCGGTGCGATTGGCCGCACCGACCTCTGCGGACAGAATCTCGCCGAACCGCTCGCTCACGAGATGTACAGGGGGCTACGTCGGTTCGACCCGCTGCCGGACAACGTGGCCGTCTTCCCCACGCACGGGGCCGGTTCGTTCTGCTCCGCACCCGGGTCAACGAATCGGACCAGCACCCTCGGTGTCGAGCGCACCACGAACACGTTGTTCGCCGAAACAATCGAAGATCGATTCGTTGAACGACTCCTTGCCGGTTTCGGAACGTTCCCGTCCTATTTCGCACGACTCCCCGAATTCAATCGAATCGGCCCGACCCGCTACGACTCCATCCCGCACCTTGCCGACCTGTCACCAAACGGCGTCGACCGTGCGGTGGCCTCCGGTGCGCTCATCGTCGACGCACGGCCCGTGACTGACTTCGCGGCATCGAACATCCCCGGCTCGATTTCCAACGCGTTGCGGCCAGTGTTCGCCAGTTGGACCGGCTGGCTCGTCGATCCGAACCGCCCAATTGTGTTCGTGCTGAACGAAAACCAGTCCTCCGATGAAGCAGTCCGCCAATGCCTCGACATCGGTCACGAACACTTCGCAGGCAAACTTCTCGGAAGCATCGAAACCTGGCAAGCAGCAGGCAGGCCAGTCAGGGCCATCGACCTCGTAGATGCCGATCACTTCCATCGCAACATCGTCGATGTTCGCCAAGCGAACGAGTACGTGACCGGTCACGTTCCGGGTGCGGTCAACGTCGAACTCGGACTGGTCAACACTTCGCGACTCGACGAAGCGGGTTGGACGGTGATGTGTGGCCATGGCGAACGGGCCATGACTGCGGCCAGCATCCTCAGCACCCGTGGATACAACGTAAACGTATTCGACGGCGGACCCGACACTTGGGCGTCCGCCACTGGCCAAACACTTGCGGTCACACCATGACCAACCCCGACGACGGCCGGACACCGATCCGGCTCGGACTCAAAGAGAACCTCGCCCAATTCTCCCTACTCGTTGGCGTCAACGCACTCGTCGGCGGCATGATCGGCCAAGAACGAACCGTCCTTCCACTTCTCGCTAAGGACGAGTTTGGGCTCACCGCCTTCACTGCCACCTTCACCTTCATCGCCGCCTTCGGCGCCGTGAAAGCTGCCACCAACTTCTTCGCGGGGACACTGTCGGACCGATACGGCCGCAAGCCCGTCCTCGTCACCGGATGGATCATCGGCGCACCCATCCCCTTGTTCCTGATGTGGGCACCCACCTGGAGTTGGGTCGTGTTCGCCAACGTGCTGCTCGGCATCAACCAAGGACTCACCTGGTCAACGACTGTGATCATGAAAATCGACCTCGTCGGGCCAACGCGCCGAGGGTTCGCAATGGGACTCAACGAGGCAGCCGGCTACGGCGCAGTTGCCGTCACCGCACTCGCCACCGGCTACATCGCCGAACACGCCGGACTACGCCCCGAACCGTTCTTCCTCGGCCTCGCCTACGCCGGGCTCGGACTCGCCCTGTCCACGGTATTTGTGAAAGAAACGAGAGGCCACGCCCAGCACGAAGCCGTGAACCACACCCCGTTGAGGGGAGCGCGCCATGACTCGCTGAACACGCGCCAGATCTTCATCCTCACGTCTTTCAGGGATAAGGCCCTCTCATCGTGCTCCCAAGCAGGACTGGTCAACAACCTCAACGACGGGCTGGCTTGGGGCCTGTTTCCCATCTTCTTCGCCGAGAGCGGACTCTCTATCGGGCGCATCGGTATCCTCGCCGCCCTGTACCCGGCCGTCTGGGGACTCGGGCAGCTCTACACCGGAGGACTTTCCGACCGCAGCGGCCGCAAACCACTCATCGTCGGCGGCATGCTCACCCAAGGCGTCGCTCTCGCTGCGATCGCAAGCACACATACCTTCGCAGTGTGGGCGGTCGGAGCAATGGTCCTTGGCGCCGGAACCGCAATGGTCTACCCCACCCTCCTCGCATCAATCGGAGACGTCGCCCACCCCGCCTGGCGTGCACGATCAGTCGGCATCTACCGACTCTGGCGAGACGGCGGCTTCGCCATCGGAGCACTCCTCGCCGGAATCCTCGCCGACCTCGTCTCGATCCCCGCCGCCATCTACGTCGTTGCAGCACTCACCGCAGCCTCCGGCCTCTTCACCGCCCACCGCATGTACGAAACCCGCACGCCAAACGTCTAGAGCTACAGCCGGTCAACCCACGTCGAGATTCCGTCATGGACGCCACGTTGACGCCGGAAAACATCTCGCCGACCCCGCTTTTTTAGACGCTCGTTTCCGAGCGGAGGAAGTCGCGCAACTCGCGCTTGACCACTTTGCCGTAGTTGTTGGTCGGGAGCGCGTCGACGAATCGATATTCCTTCGGACGCTTGAACCGGGCGATGCGGGCGAGGCACATCGTGTCAAGTTCTTCGATCGTGGGAACCGCGTCAACGCTCGACACGACGAACGCCACGACGGCCTCACCCCATTCCGGGTCCGGTCGGCCGACGACGGCGACTGCTCGAACGCCCGGGTGACGGAGCAGCACTTCTTCGACCTCCCTCGGGTAGATGTTCATACCCCCGCTGATGATTAAATCCCTGGAACGATCGCGCAACGTCAGGCACCCATCGGTATCGAAACTGCCGACGTCGCCCGTGTGCAGCCACCCGCCGCGGAGCGCTTCCGCGGTTCCTTCCGGCTCGTTCCAGTATCCGGCCATCACTACGTCGCCCCGGACGATGACTTCGCCGATCTCACCGGTAGCGACTTCTTGGTCGTTG
>JAYSSK010000219.1:0-25561 GCA_043720595.1 Acidimicrobiia bacterium | reverse complement strand
TCAGCGCTAAGAACAATGAAGCCACCACAACGAACGATGCAGCAGTGCCACCGTCCCAGAACAGCTTCCGAAGAATCATGCCGAGCACGAGGGTGGTTGCCCAGGTGATCAACCCGGTTCGCCAGGAATCGGGCTCTCGCCATGCTCGGGCCAACCCCCAGCCGACAAACATCGCTAGGAGGAACGGAGCAGCAATGCGGAGAATCCCGCCAGAGGCACCGGACTCGTCGTGCTCCTTGCGCCCGACGAGCACGAATACCAAGACGCCGAGTGCGTCAAAGTTCAACCATTGCGTCGGCGACATGCCACGCCGAGGCGTGATGGGGTTCATGAGGCTGCACCGGCCAGCGCGCATGGGGTTACCGTGACGGCGATCCCGTTCAGGATGGATGTCCCTGAGGGCACATCCATATCGTCGTCGGCCGTTCCTGCAAGCAGGTTGGAATTCACTCCGGGCCGGGCGGCAGCCACTGCCATCTGTGTACCAGGAGCGCCGTGCCCCCACCCGTGTGGAAGCGAAACCACCCCAGCCACGATGTCCTCGGTGACCTCGACGACGGCCTGCACACTGTTCGTCCCCGACGTCACGTTGGCCATGCCGCCGTGGTCGACCCCGCAGCGCGCCGCATCGGTTGGGTGCATCTGCAGCGTGCACCGCTCTTTGCCTTTCATCAGCACGTTGATGTTGTGCATCCACGAATTGTTGGATCGGAGCTGGCGACGCCCCACCATCGACAGCGTGAACATCGGTAATGGACCGGACTGCTGCTCGGCACGGTCAGCCTGGGCGCCGACAAACGCTGCTAAACGTTGGAGGTCTTGGACAATTGGCTCGGCCATGAGCTCGATCATGCCCGACGGGGTGCACAACACCTGTTCGAGCCGTGGTTGCAACGGGCCCAGATCGACACCATGCGGATGAGCGATGAGCGTGTCGAGGGAGAGCCCGTCTGGGCGTGCACCGAAGCCGTCGCCGTAGGGGCCGGTACGCAGCATCACATCGAGCTGCCGTTCGGGACCGGTCTTGCCGTCGAGGTGCGAGCGGAGCTCTTCCACGTCGCGGCCGTGGGTGGCGGGGTTCGCCGAAGCCGCGGCTGAGGTGAGCATCCCTGTGACTGCGAGCTCGGCGATATCGGCTGGGTCGGCGTTGGGCCCAAGCCCTTTGGCGATCGCTGCGAGACGGCACAGGATCTCCCACTCGTCGGGCTGCCCTTCATCGAGTTCCAGGACCGCCGGCGAGTAGTTAGCGACGTTGCGGACATTGAATTGCGACAGCAGCACGTCGTAGTGACTCTTTTGCAACGGAGATGGGGCGGGCAGGATGACATGCGCGTGCCTCGTCGTTTCGTTGAGGTAGATGTCGACCGACACCATGCAGTCAAGCGTGGCGAGGGCCTCGTCGAGCGCAGCGCCGTCTGGAGTCGAGAGCACCGGATTGCCTGCGATGGTGAACAGCGCGCGTAGCTTTCCTTCCCCGGGTGTGGCGATCTCTTCCGCCATGGCTGCGACGGGGTACTCGCCCAGCACTTCGGGTAAACCGCGCACTCGGGTGTGCCCGCGGCCGACCCGGAACCCAGAACCCTTACGCGGCAGAGCACCGCCACGAACCTGGGTGGTGACGTTGCCCGATGCAGGCGTGGGAAACATTGCGCCACCAGCCCGGTCAAGGTTTCCGGTGAGGACATTGAGCACATCGACCAGCCAGTTCGACAACGTACCGAATCGCTGCATTGATACGCCCACCCTGCCGTACACCGCAGCGGTTGGAGCATCGATCAGCTCCCGGGCAATGCGACGAATGGTTTCGGCTGACACACCAGTAAGCGCGCTCACTACCTCGGGTGCATACTGCTGGGAGACCGCCCGAAGCTCGTCGAGGCCGTTCACCATGCCGGCCTGCGCAGGCCGGGCCAGGTTGTCGGCGAACAGCACATGCACGATACCAAGCAAGAACAGCGCATCGGTTCCAGGGCGGATGCCAATCCATTCATCAGCGCGCTGAGCAGTTGACGAGCGGCGTGGGTCGACCACCACCACTTTGCCGCCGCGTGCGCGGATGGCATCGAGCCGGCCGGGAAAGTCAGGAGCGGTACACAAACTGCCGTTCGACTCTCGCGGGTCGGCGCCGAGCATCAGCAGATAGGCCGTGCGGTCGAGGTCTGGCACGGGGATACCGACGGGCGTGCCGAACAGGTATCCGGAGGACACGTGCTTCGGCATCTGATCAACGGTCGAAGCGCTGAACCGGAACTTTGTTCCGATCGCATTGATCAGTGTGCGCCCATGCATCGAAGCCGACAACGTATGCGCGCTCGGGTTTCCGAGATACACAGCGACCGTCTGGCGGCCGGTTGTCGAGATCACTTTGTTGAGCAGGCGGTCAACTTCCGCGAACGCTTCTTCCCACGTGACTTCTACGTGGACACCGTCTCGTTTCACGAGCGGCCGCCGCAGCCGGTCAGGGTCGTCATGCAGCTGTTTGAGGGTGGAACCCTTCGGACAGATGTAACCCTTCGAAAACACATCGGCCATGTCGCCACGGATGCGAGTGACAGCCGCATCCACCACAGTGATCTCCAACCCGCACCCGGCTTCACACAGCGGACAGGTACGGAACACAATCGATTCGCCAGCCTGAGGTTGACCCTCGACAACTTTCAACTCTGATGTTCCGGGAGCGTTCATACCTTCGACTCTAAGTCCTGCCGAGTGTTGCTTCCCTTACCGGCCCACGAAAGCCACGACCAGAGAAAGTGCCCGGGTAACCTCTGCCTCGTGCCGATCACGTTCCTGGCCCATCAGGCACCGTTGCTCCCCCTGGCCCACCGCTTCTCCGGCCGCAGGAATCAGTCTTCCAAGCTCAGCCAAATCGACGGCATCGCCCTCGCAATTGGCAGCATGAGCCCGGACTTCGCCTATGTGGTGTCCAGAACCCCGCTCATGTTCTGGGCTCACACGCTGCCGGCCATCGTCTGGTTCTGCGTTCCAGCCACGGTGATTGCGTCGTGGCTTGTTGCCCGGGTGCTTGCTCCCGTCCTGCCCGATCACTTACCCGACCTCGGCGCGTTTCATATGCACGATTACCGAGGTCTGGCCACCCATCGGTTCACCGTTCTCGGCACCGCGGCAAGCGCCGCTTTCGGCGCTTGGACTCACGTGGTGTTGGATGCCTTCACACATAAATATTCCTGGTTCGCTATCCACGTTCCCTGGTACACCCGTCCACTTGGGCCGTGGCGGTTCCGCGACCAAGCATGGACGCTCTACCGGGTTGGTTCGCTTGGCTGCCACTTCGGGCTCAGCGCGTTGAGCCTGGTCCTGCTGTATCGGTATGGCCGAGCCCGATGGCTGTCGGAGCGCGCCGCGCTGGTTCCACCGGTGACGCCCACACCCCGCTCGCACGGGACACTCTGGGGAATTTCGGCAGTCATCAGTGTCCCGCTGATTGCGGTGTCACAACGCGGTCTACGCGATTCCGCGTCAGCGTCGATCCTGGTGATGCGCATCAGCGGCTCGGTGTTCGCTGCCTTGTGCGTGGGTGCCTTTGCGGTTGGACGCAGCCGTCGCCATTCGCCTGACACCGCGCGCACGAACGACACGCTCCCGAGCTGAAGCCCAGAAGCCGGCTACTCCCGGGCGGAAGCCGCTGTTGCATACCCGGGGTCGCTTGGCCACACGGGCTGTAGCACGTGCCACTGGTGAGGTGCCGCAGCAATCAAATCTTCGAGTGCCTTGGCAATCATTTGGGTGAGCACCGCAACATCGTCTCGGAGACGGCCAGCGCGCTGGTACAGCAGCGGCGCGTGGATAACACCCAGCGCCCGTTGACCCGGGCGGTCGAACACAGCTGTTGGCAACAGCGGCGCACCGGTGCGAAGCGCAAGCGTTGCTGGCCCGGCCGACATCGTGGTGCGCTCTCCAAAGAATTCCACCTCGATGCCGTCGTGGTTGATGTCCCTGTCCGTCAACAAGCCAATGAACCCACCCGAACGCAGCCTGCTCAGCAGCCGTTGACCTGCGTCCTCGTCACCTAACGCAACAACTTCCATCCCGTTGGTGGCCCGCATGTTGACGAACCAGTCGAAGAGCTCTGGCGGGTTCAGTCGTTCGGCGACAACGGAAAGCGGATAGTGCGCGCCAAGCCATGCGCCGCCGAGATCCCATAGGCCGATATGGGGCATGATGCAGATTGCGCCGCGGCCTTCGGCTAGGGCACGGTCGGTGTGTTCCTTGCCATCGATCTCGATGTGTTCGGCAATTTCTTCTGGACCGATGCCAATCAAGCGCAGCGACTGGAACCAGTAGTTGCAGTACGAGCGCAGGTTGGCATCGACCCGAGCTTCGAGCTGTTCGGGCGACAGGGAATGTCGGGCCAAGCGTTGTTGATGTAGCCGCACCTGGGCAACCCGACCTGGGAGTACCCGCCGAGCAAACCGCGCTGCAACTCGTACAAACACTCTGCCGACGGGCGCCGGAGTCCGGCTTGCGACCGCGGCGCCGAACCGATAGGCCAACACGACTCGGGGTACGCCGCGCAACCCTTGCACGGGCTCACCCTGCCGTTGTTGCGACGGACCAGATTCCAGTTCCGGTGCAGGGTCCGGTGCAGGTTCCGGTGGCAGCGCCCGTGCCGGCGCGTCGTGTTCACCGGGCGACATGAGGTGTGCTGTGGGTCAAGGAGTCTTGCGACGGCTGCGGGCTTGACTGCGAGCGTTACGCCCGCTCGCGGACCGTCGGGCGAGCCGGGTAACACGCCACTCGGCGAGCATCTGTTCGCGTTCGGCCTTGGAGCGTGGAAGGCGCAGGTTGCCCTCGACGCGGCTCTGACGTGAGGCACGACGACGAACTGCATCGGCCCGGCGAGCTGAGGCGGTGGGGCGGACCGCTGCTGCGGGACGGTCTGCTTGCTTCCAGATCTTCACGAACCGCTGCACCGCTGTAATGGACGTGAGCACCAGCATGAGCCACAGGATTGGGACGAGTAGCTGTGAGAACACCAACCCGATGCAGAGCACAATGATGCGCTCGGCACGTTCCATGAGACCACCCTTGGCGTCGAGCTTGTAGATCTCGGCCTTTGCCCGCATGTACGAGATCAGCGTCGAGACGCCCAGCACAGCGAACGCCAGCATGGCGCTGCGGAAGCCGCGGGTGTCACCCAGATACCAACCGATACCACCAAGCAGGAAGGCATCGGTCACGCGGTCAGCGGTCGAGTCGAAGAAGGCACCGCGCATAGACGATGTACCACTGGCCCGAGCAACAGCGCCGTCGAACAGGTCGGGCAGTGCCGAGGACACCAGCACGAAGAAACCGATGAGTGGGTGGCCCGACCCGATCGCCACAGCAGTAGCGACCGACATCACCAACCCGAGAACGGTGAGGTGGTCTGGCGTCACACCGATTCGAGACAGCCCGCGCCCAATGGGTTCGACTCCCTTATCGGTGACCGCCCGGAGATATCCGTCAAACATGCTTGCAGATGTTAGCGGGTGGTCAGCTGTCGGTGAGCTTCCCGCCGTCTTCGAAAACAGACCAATCCTCTGGGTTGTCTTCGGTGAACGTGGTGAGCACTTCGGCATCGGATGCGTCGACCAGGGCAAGGCCGCGCTTGCGTGGCGGTTCTTCTGCGGAATACAGCAGGATGCGCCACGTGGGCCGGCTGAGCAGCCCCCGCCACCCGAGCTGTGCCGATGCGTGGCCCACGGGGAACCCCACCGCTGCTGACGCCGCAGTGAGCGCTTCAACTTCTTTGATCTTCAGCGGCGTCGACGCGACCACGTGATAGGCGCCGACCACCAGCATGAGCACGCCGCCCAGCAGCAGCCCTTTGTTGATGTTCACCGGGGTGACCGTGCGCATCAGCCACGCCACGATGAGCGCAGCGCCACACGCCAGGTACAGCAAGCCCGGCCAACGACGACGGCTGTTGTCGGGGAAGAGGTAGGGCCCAACAAACTCGCTGACGTTCAAATCGTCTGGCAACGTGTCGGTATGGTCCCGCGACGCAGCGCCTGGGTCTGAGTCGTCTGCGTCTGTCTGGTCGGGCTTCATGGTTACTCAACCCTACTGCCGCGCCCGCGATGACCGTGAAGGACGACCGTCACCGGTGGGCGGCATTCAGGTGTCACATTTCGCGCGAATCAGGCGAAAAAGTGACAACTGAACGCCAAGGACTACCAGTGTTCAACGAGACGTTCGTACGAGCGGTGCACGGTTTCGATCATCACCCGGGTATCGGCCACTGCTGTCATGAAGTTTGTGTCCGACGTCCACCGGGGGACCACGTGCACATGCAGATGGTCAGGGATGCTGGCACCCGCTGCGCGACCCTGGTTCATACCGATGTTGAGCCCATCGGGGTGAAACGTGGCACGGACAACAGCATCGGAGCGCCGAATGGTGCTCCACAGCGCCTGCGATTCCACCTCGGTGAGAGCGGCCAACGACCCGACGTGTCGAACCGGGTTCACCATGATGTGACCCGACGTATACGGGTACAGGTTCATCAGCACCACAACATGCTCGTCTTGGTGGATCACCAACTTTTCAGCGTTGGTTGCTGGCGCTTGCACGATTCGGCAGAACACGCAGCCGGGCTCGGGCTTGGGAGACATACCCGACGGCGTGGCAGACCAGGCCGTGCTGCGCCAGCCCGCCCACAGATGGGCGAGCCCGGCGGGAGCCTCTTGGCCGTTCAGTTCTGTCAGTTCGGGCTGGCCCGAAACAGGGAACGGTTCGTCCACGACCAACGCTCAGGCCGGGCGTGGCTGAGCAGTGAACGAAGGGATCGGAGTAGAACCCGAGGCAAGCAGTCCATCGGGACCCGTGGCCGGCTCAGCTGGCACCGCTGGGGTGCCAGCAGCGAGCTCGACACTGATGCGTTGCACGAACGCGTCGACGGAAACACCACGTTCTACCTCTTGGCCACGAGCGTTGACCCCAACTGTACGCGCGCTTATATCATCGTCTCCAACGACCAACACGTATGGGAGCTTTTCAAGTTTGGCCTTACGGATACGGCCACCCAAGCCTTCGTCGGCTGCCACAGTGTCGACGCGGACACCTGCGCCACGCAGCGCAGCTACCACTTCGTCGGCATAGGGCTGATGGTCGTCTCGGACACCAAGCACACGAACCTGCACGGGGCTGAGCCACACGGGAAACGCTCCCGCGTAATGCTCGACCAGCACACCGAAGAACCGCTCGACCGACCCGAACAGCGCGCGGTGCAACATGATGGGCCGCTTGCGCGTGTTGTCGGCTGCGACGTACTCAAGGTCGAACCGCTCTGGCAGGTTGAAGTCGGCCTGGATGGTTGACAGCTGCCACTTGCGACCGATTGCGTCTTTGACGTCGATGTCGATCTTGGGGCCATAGAACGCCGCATCGCCGTGCTTGATCTTGTACGGCAAACCCTTCTTCTCGATGGCCGTCTGCAACGCGGTGGTTGCGGTGTCCCAAATCTCGTCGGAACCAATGGACTTCTGCGGGTCTCTGGTAGAGAGATACGCCTCGAACTCGGTGAAGCCGAAGGACTGCAAGATGTCGATCACGAAGTCCAGCAACGCGCTGATCTCTTGCTGGATGTGTTCTTGGGTGGTGAAGATGTGGGCGTCGTCCTGGGTGAACCCGCGGATGCGCATGAGACCGTGCAGCGTGCCTGCACGTTCGTAGCGGTACACGGTGCCAAGCTCGAAGAGACGCAGCGGCAGCTCTCGATACGACCGCTGACGCGAGCGATAGATGAGGCAGTGCATAGGGCAGTTCATCGGCTTCGGGTAGTACGTGCCGTTGTCCATCTCCATGGGTGGGTACATGCCGTCTGCGTAGAAGTCGAGATGACCAGAGGTTTGGAACAACTTGGCATTGGCAAGGTGCGGAGTAAACGCGAACTCGTATCCGCCGGACTCGTGACGCGAACGCGAGTAGTCCTCCATCAGCTTGCGGATGATTGCACCCTTGGGGTGCCATACCGCCAACCCACCGCCAAGTTCAGAAGGAAACGACAGCAGATCGAGTTCGACTGCCAGCTTGCGGTGGTCTCGCTTCTCGGCTTCTTCGAGGCGATGCAGATGTTCTTTGAGCGCCTTGTCGTTCTCCCACGCTGTGCCGTAAATGCGCTGGAGCATCGGTCGCTTTTCATCGCCCCGCCAGTACGCGCCGGCAACCTTCATCAATTTGAAGCTGCCTAGCTTGCCGGTGGACGGCACGTGCGGCCCACGGCACAGATCGACGAATGCGTCGGTGTTGCGGTAGTACGAGACAGTGGTGCCGCCTCCACCTTCGGCGGCATCCTCGGCACCGCCGACGCCCCGGATGATTTCGAGTTTGTACGGCTGATCGGCGAAGAGCGCCAGCCCTTCGGCCTGCGACACCTCACCGCGTATGAAGGGCTGGTCAGCTTTGACAATCTCCTTCATCCGTTTTTCGACCCGTTCGAGGTCTGTGTCGGTGAACCGAGCTCCATTTGGCAAGTCGAAGTCGTAGTAGAACCCGTTTTCGATAGCGGGTCCGATTGCGTACTGCGCGCCTGGGAACAGGTCACGAACCGCCTGGGCCATCACGTGGGCCGTGGAGTGTCGTAGCACCTCGCGGCCTTCGTCGGTAGAAGCGGTGATGATGGCGACGCTCGCACCGTCTGGCAACGGGCGGGCGAGGTCCCATTCGGCACCGTTTACCACCGCTGACAGCGCAGCCCGGGCCAAGCCCGCACCGATCTGGGCAGCTAGATCAGCGGTAGTGGCGCCTGCATCGAGGGATCGTTGAGAACCATCGGGAAGCATGATGCTGATCGGAGACATGACATCAAAACTACTTGTTGGCGCGAGCGGGTCCGGTCGGCATTACTCCCATTACTCACCATTACCCACCCGTACTGACCATTACCCACGCGACGCTCACAGTTGCACTGATCACCCCGCTGGTGAATCGGACCTCAGCGTTGAACACGTCGCATTGCCAAGTCCACTCCGTTTGGCGTAGGCGGACACTGTGCGTTACCCGATTCTCAAAGGGTGGAACAACCAGATCAGGTGTCTCGGCTCAGCCGTCTCGTCAGTAGAAGGGGGCTCCGCGTCCAAGAACGCGGCGCTGCTGCAGTCGAAATGGCGCTCGTCGGAACCCTGCTGTTGACCCTTGCGCTGGGAGGCGGCGAGTACGGGCTGCTGATGTCCTCGAAGCATGACTTGAACGTGGCAACCCGCCTGGCTGGCCGGGTCGCTTCCACACCTTGCGCCGACACCGGAACTGGAACCTCGACCGGTGGATGCAACAAAGGCAACACCGATTACGACGACTTCACCATCCTGCGCGCCATCGAATCTGGTCTGGGCGGAAAGATGGCCGACGTCGAAAAAGTCATCGTCTACGGCACACCGGGCCGTGTGGGGACTACCCCGTTCACACTGAACAGCGGCAAACCGCCATCGATCTGCCTCAGCGCAGCCAGCGGTGTGGAATACACCTGCAACCTCTACACCAAAGACACACTCATCTCCGGCACCACGCAGAAGTTGCTGACCAATCTGGACTATTTCTACCTCGCAGACGGTGGCTTCGATCGCACGAAACTCGACCTGACGTTCAACTGCGTTGCGGGATCGGCCAGCCCGACAAAACCGTATTGCCCTACCGGATCCGACGCGAACGGCATCCCACTTCGCTTGCGTAGCCTCAACGGTGCCACGTCGATGGGCATCTACGTCAAGATGAAACACAGCTTCGTCACCGGCTTTCTCCGTGACGAACAGAAGATTTCCGACTGGACGATGTTCCGCCTCGAGCCGCACCCACTGGTCAACGAAACGTTGCGCCAGTGCGACCCCAGCGTCGACTCCACGTGCATTGCTGCGCCCACCTCTGTCCAGATCACCGTCACCGACGCAACAGTGGCTGAAAGCGCGACCGTCGGCAACTGCGCGACGGTTCGTGTCTCGATCAACGTGGCACTCGACACGCCCCAAACCGTTGTGCTCACCACTTCGAACGACACTGCGCTGTCCGGGTCGGACTACACCGCGCAGAACATCACCGTCCAGTTTGCGGCCGGTGTTACCAGCCAGGACGTGTGCATCCCCATTCTTGACGACACGGCGTTCGAACAGCCTGAAGCGTTCACTGTCGCGCTCAGCAACGGTTCGGCAGGGTTGAAGGACTCCACCGGCAACCTCTCGGGAAAGACGACCGGCAGCGTCACCATCAACGACAACGACGTACAGCCCACGTTGTCGATCAACAACGTCAACGTCAACGAGGGTGGCGTCGCCTCGTTCACCGTGACCTTGAGCGCACCGATGGGCATCCCCGCATCATTCAACTGGTCGACATCGGACGGCACCGCCGTCGCCCCGGGCGACTTCAACGCGGTTCCATCGAGCGGGGTGACATTCGCACCCGGCGAGACCGTGAAGATGATCACCGTCACCACGCTCAACGACCTGGTTTCCGAACTGGCCGAGACCTTCACGGTCAACCTTGTCGTGGTTTCGGGTGCAAACCCGACTGGCAGCGATCTGAGTGGGCTTGGGACTATCGCAGACCAGACCGCGCCGCCGGTGATATCGATCGGCAACCCGGCAGCAGCGGTCACGGAAGGGACCAGTCTCTCGTTCCCGATCACTCTGGACCACGCTTCGTCGTCGCCGATGACTGTGCGGTACTCCACGGTCAACGGCACGGCAACGGGCGGTAATGACTTCACCGCTCAATCGTTGGCCACCCTCACCATTCCGGCTGACACAACAACCGGCTTGTTCATTTCAATCAGCACCACCAACGACAACATCGACGAAATCTCTCCCGAGAACTTCACGGTCGTTCTGAGCAGCCCGTCGAGCCCGCTCACCATCGGCACCAGCACGGCGACGGGCCTGATCAACGACAACGACAACGCTCCGACTGTTGCGGTGAACAACCGAACGGTTACCGAAGGCAGTACGGCAAACTTCACCGTTTCGTTGTCGAACCCCAGCTACCAATCGATCTCGGTCGTTGTCACGTCGAGCGACATCACCGCCTCGTCGCTGTCGGACTACACGGCGGTCAGCACCACCGTGATCTTCGCCCCGGGCGAAACGTCGAAGACGCTTTCCGTCGCCACCACCAACGACGCGATCACCGAAGTCACCGAGACGTTCCGGATGACAGCCGTTGGCGGAGTGGGCTCTGCCCTCAACACCGACACCGGCACCGGCACCATCAATGACAACGACCCTCCGCCGACGACGAGCACCACCACAACGACGAGCACCACCACAACAACCACCCGCCCTGCCACAACCACGACCAGAGCGGCTACCACAACCACTCGACCCGCAACGACAACAACACGAGTGACAACCTCCACCACGACAACGCGGCCAGCGACGACCACGACCAGGTTGACGACAACCACAACGACGATCGCCACTACTACGACCCGGGCAACAACCACGACAACCCGTCCAACCACAACGACAACCCGTCCAACCACAACAACAACACGGCCAACCACAACAACAACACGGCCAACCACAACAACAACACGGCCAACCACCACAACAACACGGCCAACCACCACAACAACCCAACCTGCGACGACGACAACCGTCGTGATCATTGACGGAAACACCTGATGCGGACCCCGACAACCTCCCCTACCGCAACAGCCCAGCCGGCCCTTCAACCTTCACCATCGAGCAGCGCCCCCCGGGGTTTGCCAGCCTGTTCGCGGCCTGGTTCGCTGGCAGCATCTCGACGTGCGGCTCAACGCACCGAAGGACCTTCCGTCCGATCGGACGAACGGGGTGCAGCAGTCGTAGAGGGTGCGTTGGTGTTCGGCATCTTCATGGGGATCGTTCTCGCCCTCATCGAGTTCGGTGTGTTCTTCATGCACTGGAGCACGGGCCGCAACGCATCGTCGGAGGGCGCCCACGAGATTGCCATCGCGGGCAGGTCAAGTACCGCGGACTACTCAGCGATCAAAGCCGTGAAGAAGCAGCTCAACACGCTTGGTGGACGACTTGAGTACGTGATCGTCTACCGGGCGAAGAACATCAAGGACTCGGTCCCGCCTTCATGTGTCACGGCAGCAGAGACGGGATACTCGGGCACCGACGCAAGCACGCCGCACGGCGTGTTCGTGGCACCTGACGGGTCGCCCACACCTGAAGACTTCGACTGGGTTAATAAGCGCGCAACCATTGCGTGCAACGTCTACTACAAGCGCAACGTCAATCTTGTCCCAGCATCGATGGGTTCGTTCATCTACGACCGCAACACGGTGGCGACCAACCCAAGCCTGGATCGTTACTGGCCAGGAGGATTCCGGACCGACTGGATGAACGGACCGGTCGACTACGTCGGCTTCTACATGGAGACCCATTACGACTCTGTTACCGGGGTCATCCCTGACCGCAAGGTCCGACATAACACCGTCATCCAGATCGAGCCAAGGAGGGCCAACTGATGTCGGTTCGTTTCGGAATCCGCGCCGTCGAGCGCAGCAAATCGTATCGCCGATCACGGTTGCTCGACCGCATCGCGCGCCGCCGCAGCGAGCGCGGCTACATCATGGTGACAACGGTGATCATGCTCCCGTTGCTGCTCATCCTCGTCTCGGCTGCGACAGACGTGACCTACTACTACTCCAAAACGGTCGAGATCCAACGCATCGCCGACACCGCTGCCCTTGCGGGAGTGGTGCGGATGCCAAACCTGCCGGACGCCCAGAACGTTGCCTACGAGGTGGCGGTTCGAAACGGCATGCAGAACGGCCACCAGGGAGTGACGGTCGCGGCGAATGCGCCGATCGGCACCAACCGACGGCTGCAGGTGACGGTCCGCGACCCGCGTGTGAAGCTGTTCTTCGGCAGCATCTTCAAAGAGTTCTGGGATATCACCAGAACGTCGACAGCAGAATATGTTTCCAACATCCCACTGGGATCAGTGCTCAACGCCATCGGCACGGGCGACCTCTCGGGCGCGAACGATCCTGCGACCGGTCTTCCCACGGTAACCGGCGCCGGTCTGTCCACCGACCCCCAGAACTTTTGGCTGTCAGTCGCCGGCCCGTGCGCTGCCAAGGAGGCGGGGGATCAGTTGTCGACCCGTTACGACGGGACCAACATGAACGCCACTGTTTCTCCCGGAAATGTAGGAACAAACCGGTACTACCGCTTATGCGACTGGGTGAACGAAGGCGCTGACCAGCCAACTCGCCTTGCGAAGCTGCAAGACAACATCACCGCAACGAACGCGTTGGCACCCGGGCTGTTTCCAGCTGTTTCGATCAACCGCGACCACGACGCTCTGGGTTACAACTACATCGTCGACGTGCCATGTCTGCCCGTCGTTGCCGGCGGGGCGATTCCACCTCCGCCATGTCCGGTTGGTCAGACAACAGCGCAGGATCTGAAAATCGACATGTTCGATCCGGTGTTCAACCCCGATTCGCTGCAACGTCTCCAGGCAGCCAACGGAACAAGCCTTAAGCCAGACTCCCATGGCGTCCGTCGCGTCGCAGTGCCCACTTGCACTTCGACGAACTTCACCTTGAGCGCAGCGAATTGCCGTGGAACGCTGCCCACGACCCAGACAGCAATGGCTGACGTACGCGTGGTTACCGAAGTTCGGGTCTTCCCGACCGACGGCACTCCTGTCGACTACTCCGACGATGTTCCGATGGATGCACCGGCTTCAGTCAATCGCACCAGTTCCGCCACTGAGCTGAACAAGGTCCAGCGGTTCGGTACATGCATGAACGCCACCGACGAGTGGACAATCGTCGGCACCGACGGCTCGTTGACACCAGTCGCCGACACTAACCATGACTACATTCCCGACACCGTTGGCGGCGACGTTCCCCTCACCGCGCTGACAGTTGGCGATGTCGCAGCCGACCCCGACTGCACGACCAACGCCAGCAAGTGGCGTACCGTGATCACGGTTCCGAGTGGGCAGCCACGCGGGCGTTACCGAATCAACGTGCGTACGGTCTCGTCCGCAGCGGCCTACGGAACCAACGCCTTCTCGTTGCGAGCGTCGTTCGGGGCAGCCTTCGCCAGCTGCTCGTCGCTCACCGCGCCGTCGAGCTGCCCTTCAGTCGCCGGCGATTCTTCGATGTCGGTCTTCGCATCGGTCCCTGGAATCTCTGATTTCTATCTGGCACAACTTTCACCCGCTGCGCTGTTCCGCAACAAGACGGTGGTGCTGCAGTTGTGGGACGTGGGTGAAGGTGGCGACACCGTCGAGGTTCTTCGCCCGATCAGCACAGCCGCACAGTGCCCGAGCACCACCATGATCGGAACCAAATATTGCGTGCAGCCGTTCGACTGGAGCATCTGGAACCCCGGCGTCAATAAGCCCGACGCTGCTAACGCGTTGGCCCCGAATGGGCAGGCAATGCCCGACGTCTGCGTCGGGAAAGGACAGACGAACCAGGTGAAGCTCTCGGTGGCTGGCCACTGGGACACCTCGCTGTCGAGTGCGCCGGGGTATACCCCGACAGGGAACACCACGGGAAATTCGGTCTGCACGGCCACGATCGAGCCTGGAATCCTGCAGAGCCGCGGCGGATTCGCACCGTTGCTGTCACGCTGGACGAGTGGCACCCCGACGGCGCCATGTTCGCTCACAGGCAGCATCGTGTCGTGCGAGGCCGGTCGTTTCAACGATCGGACCGTCGCCCTCCAGGTACAGATCCCGAAGGACTACGGCTGCGACTCGGGCACGGGTACCGACACAGTGCCATGTGTCGACTCGGCCTCGTTGCCCGAGAGCGGGTGGTGGCGAATCCGCTACACCCCAATGGTGAAGACCTGGGACAGCGGCGGCTACGTGGCCGTGACCGACCAGACCACCTGGACCGTCCAGTTGCTCGGCGATCCCGTCCACCTGGTCCAGGGCTGAACGAAGCCGAGTCGGCCCACGCCGTTCGATCCCCGACGACTTGGGGACTGCGGTTTACAGGGCAACGCCGAGCAGGGAGGCAGCCGCCGAGGCTCCACGCCCGGCTGCGACCGCAGCATCGATAGCCGCAACCGCTCCGGGCGTGTCGAGGTCGTCGTCAAGGCGGTCGCGGACGGTCTCGAGCGCACCGTCGCCAGCGCCGGCGGCACGCCACTTTTCGAGACGCTCCTGCGCCGTGGGCAGGAGATGATCGAACCACTCCCAGCCGTCTCGGTAGTGGTGGCTGACGACGACGAGGCGAATAGCCATCGGGTCCCACCCGGCATCGAGGAGCCTCGACACGTAGACCAGGTTGCCAAGCGACTTGCTCATCTTGATGCCGTCCAACTTGACGTAGGCCTGGTGCATCCAATGGCGGGCCAAAGGCTCGCCGGTGACGGCTTCGCTCTGGGCAGCTTCACACTCGTGATGCGGGAAGATGAGGTCTTCTCCGCCACCGTGCAGGTCGATAGTGGAAGTGGCGTGCTCTCGCATGCAGAGCGCGCTGCACTCGATGTGCCAGCCGGGCCGACCAGGCCCCCACTGCGATTCCCATGCTGGCTCATCGGCCAACGATGGCTGCCACAGAACAAAGTCAAGCGGGTCTCGCTTGTTGGCGTCGGTGACGTTGCCGCCCCGTTCAGCGGCACACTCCAGCATGCGTGCGCGGTCATATCCGGAAATCTGTCCGAACTTCGGGAACGTGGCAACCTCGAAATACACTGACCCGCCAGCTTGGTATGCGTGACCGGTGCGCAGCATGGTGTCGATGAAGCCGAGGATCTCCGAAATGGCGCTGGTGGCGCGCGGCTCGGAGAAGCTCTTCAGCTGGCCGAGCGCAACCATGTCGGCGTCGAACTTGGCCATCTCGGCCGCAGCGAGATCGAGGTAATGCACGCCGATCTCTCGTGACTTTCCGAGGATCGAATCATCGACGTCGGTGACGTTGCGAACGCAGCGCGTCTCGTGGCCGAGGTCGCGCAGACGCCGCTGCAACACGTCGTAGGTGATGAACACCGTGGCGTGCCCGATGTGTGTGGTGTCGTACGGCGTGACACCACACGTGTACAGCGTGACGATGGGCCCAGGCTGAAAGGGCACCACTTCTTGGCGGGCGGTGTCGTACAGGCGCATGTTCACGGGGATCGGTTCTACCAGCCGCACAGGAGCCGCTTTGACGACTGGCGCGGCTGACGGGGCATGTGTCTCGGCACCTAGTCGAGGTTGATGCCGGTGAGCCGAAGCGCGCTGCGGGTGCGGTAGCGCACATTGAGCTGCAACAGCACAGCGGTAAACGCCTCGATAGTGGTGGCGTTGGCCAACGAGCCGGAGTCGAGCGGTCGACATCCGGGGATCTTGGCGGTGATCTCCGACACGGCCTGGGTGGCGCTCTTGTGGTCGGAGCAGATGAGCACGTCAGACTCGACCGGCTTGTTGAGATCGCCCAGTTCACGGGCCGGGAGATGGTGGAATGCTGCTGCCACACGCGCCTTGGGGACCAGCGCCTGCACGCTGGCAGCCACGCTGCCTCGTGGTGGCACCAGAGGCTCGAACTCGTTGCCGACCTTGGCCAACGCGTTAGCCATGGACACCACAACCTTGTCAGCCAGGTGGTCGGCCACGCTGAGCGCCATGGTGGCTGTTGAGTCCCAAGGGGTGGCGATGATGATGAGTTCGCCAAAAACGGCAGCGTCGAAGTTGGAGCAGGCATGCAGGCTCAGCTCGTAGTCAGGCCACTTTTCCTTCAGCCCGTCGACAATTTCCATTGCTTTGTAACGAGACCGCGACCCAACAGCGACGTCATATCCCGCAGCGGCCAAACGAGCGGCAAGCGCTGCCCCAGCCGGACCAGTACCACCAAGCATTCCAATTTTCACGCCGTCACGTTCTCTCGTACGGCGGCACTCGCGCCATTCCTTTCAGTGTGACACAACGCACACTTGCCTGATCGGTCTCACAACGCGAGCTCGCCCGGTGCCCCGGTCGCACCGCTAGCCTCTGCGCCCATGGGCATCCTCAGTGGCAAACGAGTCCTCATTACCGGCGTCCTCACCGACGCGTCTTTGGCATACGGGGTCGCCGAAACGGCGTTGGCTGAAGGAGCGCAGATCGTGTTGACGGGGGCCGGAAGGGGCATGGGCCTCACCACCCGAATGGGCCGCAAGTTGGCCACCGGGGCTGGCCTCGAGGCCGACGCAATCGAAGTGCTGGAACTCGACGTCACCGTTCCGGAACACTTCACCGCGCTCACCGCCCGGCTGACCGAAAAGTGGGGTGGCATCGACGCAGCCCTGCACGCCATCGGCTTCGCACCAGCTGTTTGTCTGGGTTCAGGCATCTTCCCCGCACAATGGGAAGACGTCGCCACTGCCGTCCAGATCTCGGCCTATTCCATGAAGCCGCTCGCCGAGGCACTCCTGCCCCTCTGGGACGCCGCAGGGGGCGGTGCTTACGTGGGGCTCACGTTCGACGCCACCGTCGCATGGCCGGCCTACGACTGGATGGGTGTCGCCAAGGCAGCCATGGAGTCGCTCAACCGTTACCTCGCCAGAGACCTGGGTCCACACAAGGTGCGCTCCAACTTGGTGGCCGCCGGCCCCATCAAGACCATCGCGGCGAAGTCCATCCCCGGCTTCACGAAATTCGAGGAACGCTGGGTCGAACTGGCACCACTCGGTTGGGACGTCACGGAATCATCGGCCGTTGCCAAGAGCGTGGTTGCGCTGCTCAGCGACTGGTTCCCGCTCACCACCGGCGAGATCATCCATGTCGACGGCGGGTTCCACGCCATCGGCGCATAGGCCGCCCCACAAGCCGCCTGTCACGCACCGGTCACCACCGCTGCAGCAAAACAAGCCCGTCGCAGCGGCCAGACTTTGTACATGTTCAGTCCTTTCGAAGCCCCGATGATCGCCACGCACTTGCAGTCGCGTGAGATCGAATTCGATATCGATGACGACGGCGACTACCGGTTCGCACTCGCCATTGAAGGAACCGACGACGCGTCTGACAGCGGAAGCCCCATCACCATGGCGGTGTTCATCGGAGCCGAAGGCCCCAATGGCGACATCCTCACCATTCGCGGCATCGCAATGGCCGCCATTCCACCGGAAGCACTCATGCCCGTGATGTCGGCATGCAACCAGTGGAACATCGAGCGGCGCTACCCCAAGGCCGCGATGGTTGTCTCACGCGGCGAAGGCGCCGGCCCCACCGACCCTGCTGAAAGCGGCCAGGTCCACTTGGCGTGCCACTACCCGCTCGGCGCTGGTGCGACCCAGGTCTTGGTCGACGATCTCATCTCCGAAACCATCGGCGACGCAATTGAGTTCTGGCAGTGGATGCCAGAGTGGCTTGCTCAGATGTCAGCTCAGCACACCCCAGTCCCGACGCCCGGCGACTCATCCCTGAACTAACGGCGCGTTTCCTCCCTCCGCTGCTCGGCGCGAGTCATCTCAGGCAGCCAACAGCGTCGATCGCAGCAACAACAGTGGGACGCCATGCCACCGCGTACTTTGCGCCGCCCGATGCCGAGAGATGCGATTCATCCTGGAGGTCCAAGTTGAGGTCGAACGCCTGTGCTTTGAGGCCGGCCAACGTGTTGCCCCAGACAACCCGGTCTGTGGCTGACGCTTCGCCCAGGAAACGTGCTCGTGCATTGAACGCGTCGATGGTTGGCGAACTGTTCGGAGACCACCGAGTTGGAATCTGATCGCCCACGATGATCCATGCGTTGGGGCTGAGCCGTTTCACCGAATCCACCAGCGCAGCCAGCCGGTTGGGTGCCTCGACGGCGATGGATCCGCCTCCGGCAATGTCGTTAGCCCCAATGGCCAAGATGACCACGTCGGGGTTGCCTGCCGGCAATGCCTGTTTTACCACCCAGTCCAGGTTGCCGGGGTTTCCCAACCAGTCCACGTTTGCATCAGGACCGATGGTGTAGCCGCCATGACCTTCGTGGTCAGCATCGCCACCCACGGTTGGCTGCCACACCTGACGACCGACGAAGTCCACGTTGCGGCCCGACACACGTAGCCACTGATACAAATATCCGCGATATGAATCCGGCCAGGCGGTGATCGAGTCACCAAGAGGCATCACGCGGATCGGCCGGCACCCGCTGGTGATTGTGGTGGTTGGGCCGACGATTGAAGTTGACGTAACAGTGCTCGGCGCTACGGTGCTCGGCGCTACGGTGCTCGGAGCCAGTGTGGACGACGGTTGGATTGTGGTCGTCTGAACCATGGTGGTTGCAGGGGCGGTGGTTGAGGCGGTGCCACCGAACAGCAGCCCGGCGTCGACAACTGAAGTTGTGCTGGCTGTGGAGTTCGCAACCACAAACCCAAGATCGTTCGTATCAGAATCGAGGTCGTCAGAACCAACGTTTGGCGGGCTGAAGGCGCGCCCAGCGCCCCGGTCGATTACCACTGCATAGGACCCTGTGGGCAAACCTATGAACGCATACGACCCGGAGAAGTTCGTCAGAGCGGACGAATACCACGTCCACGCACCGCCCACAACGCGGTGCAACCCAACAATCGTCCCGGCAACCCGGCTTTCGTTCGGGTCTCGGCGCCCGTTTGCGTTGGTGTCGTTCCAAACGGTGCCGCTGATTCCCGCAGGCTGCGCAAGGGTTGTCGACACGGTCGGCGGGGCTGTAGTGGGCGGGGCTGTCGTGGATGTTTGCAGCATTGTTGTGGTTGCGTTGGACGTCGGCACAACCGTGCTGGTTGGTGTCACCAAGACACCGACAAGACCAAGGTCCACGTTGAGATTGCCGCCCGCATTGGCATAGGACCGCGTTGTCCCGGTGAGCGGGTTGAAGTCGGAATCCAGTGTCCAACCGGTCTGAGACTGTGGGGCGATGCGGCTCTGCAGCGGCAATGACGCCGTGTCAACGGAAACTGTCACCAGGTCGGGGACGATTCCACCGACGAGGAAGCGACCCAAAGCATCTGACACCGCCTGCCCGAGAAGCGCACCGCTTGTGGAGTGGACCCGAATCATCACGCCGGGGACTCCACCTTCGCCTGCATCCTGAATGCCGTTGCCGTTGGCGTCGTTCCACACCCGGTCGCCGATTCCGCCGCTGCCCACCGTCTGCGCGCCCGTTGGCGGGGCAGCGACGCTCGCAACGGCCAGCCCGATCACCGCGGTGATCCCAACTGCGGCCAGCACAAATTTCCGCCCAACACCTGATCGACTCATCGCAACATCTTTTCACTCTGTGTGAGCGACCGCACATTCATGGCAGTCCACACGGGTGATTTCGGGGATGCCTACTTCAGGAGGTAGTCGGGGTTGGCAACCGCCAACCGCTCGACCGTCGATGCGGCCATCTGCGCGATCGTCAGCGCACGCTCGGCATCGCCCACTCCGGCTTCGGGCAGAGCCACTGCAGCGAGTTGGCGGGACACTATGCCCAACGCTTTACTTGCTACGCGCGCATGGAATTGCACGCGTCCGGTTGTGGCTTCCATCACGTCATGCTCGATGTAGTGCTGCACGGCTAACAACAAGGCCTGGGCCGACGGCACTCCGAAGGCATCGCTCTTTGCCGTCTCATCCGCCGTACCAGCGGCGGCAAACTTCGCCTTCGCATCTGCGAGGTCGGCAGGCGCGAGAAGCAGCAGCAGATCGTGTTCCTGCTCTGGCACCCGTCGGCCGATGGCGGCCAGTTCGACGGACTGCGCAGAGCCAGAGAGATGCGCGTTGGCCTGCATCATGCACATCACGCCCCACATCAGCGTTCCGCAGACGATCCACCAGTTGAGCGCGTCGCGATCCTCGTGCCCGCCTGCCGCGGCGTACGCCGCAAGCAGTTCATCGATGCTGCCGACACCGGCAACTTCGCCGGTGCCTCCGAACCGCCAGGCCTTCACGCACAGCCACCCGAGGTCTTCCATCGGGTCACCAATGTGGGCGAGTTCCCAGTCAAGCACTGACGCCAAACCGGTTGCATCGACGATGAGGTTGCCCAGCCGGAAATCACCGTGCACGACGGTTGCGGGCCGGCCTGCCAGCGGGTTGGCTGCCAACCAGTCAAGGGCCCACTCGAAAACCTCTGACCGATATCCGAGCACCGCGCTGAGCTCGGCGTAGATCAGCCGATATCGCTCGAGCGGGTTCGTCGCCTCAAGCCCCCGCACACCGCCCGGATCAATGGCGTGCAGCTTGGCGAGCGCCACGCCACACTGCGCAGGGAGGGCTGTTCGGGCAGCCGAGAACTCTGGATCTCGAAGGATCTTGCGGGCGATCGTCTGGCCGGCAATCCGGTCCATCACGAGATAACCAGTTATCAACCTGTCCGACGCCGCTGGGCCGGCCGCCCGCACTGCTGGAACCGGCACACCTGCGCGCGCCGCGGCATTCAGCAACCTGGCCTCAAGTTCCATCCCCCCGCCCTCAGCAGATTGCGCAGGTGTGACCGTGACTCCCGGACCGCGCTGCGAGTAAGGCGGGTCGCGCCGAAGGATGAGTTCACGACGAGCGCCCGTGGCCGCGTCGACGGTGTCGAAGGACCACGTTTCACGTGACGCTCCCCCGCTGAGCCTCACGAGACCTTCCACTTTGGAACGTAGGACACGCGCCAAACGCTCGGACAGGTCTTGCACGGGGTTCGCAGATCGGGGTGTTTCGGTCATGGCTTTCGCTTCGATGCGCGTCGGAAGTAGTCCTCGCCGTCGTCAGGTCTGAAGAACGTCAAGATCACCTTGTCTTTGCGGAATGCAATGAACGCGCCCGACGCCCGATCGAACCGCGACCAGTTGCCGCGTACCTGCCAGTCTTCGACGACCGTCGACGACAGCGGAGCGTCGCGCAGTTCCTGCGCCATCGACAGGTAGCGGGCTTTGGAGATGGATCCGAACTCGTGGCCGTGTTTGTCGAAGTGCGAGTTCAATTGGGATGTCGACCGGAAACCAATGGACCGGTTCACGTTGGCCGTCGGAGCGGGCGTCTTGCCATTTTGGGCCGAGTTCGCCGCGCCGGAACCTGCCGCCGCCGAGGACTGCGATGCCGAGGACTGCGACGCGGAGACGAACCGGCTGCCAATGCCGACGAGCACTATCAGGAGTGGGATTGCGGCCCGGATCATCCGCCTGTTGGCGCGGGTGCGATTGCCACTCATTCGTTGACCTTACCCAGCACCTGGCGGCCGACTGCTACCGCCGGGAGCGGCCGCAGGTGTTTTCGCGTCCCCCACGAGCCTTCGCGTCCCACAGGTGTCGTCACTGGGGGGACGCGAAGGTTCCCACGGGACGCGACGTTGGCGGGGCTACGGTTTGAGGCGGATGCCACTTGGCGCCATCGACGAGGCAGCGCGGGGAAGGTCGACAACGAACTCTGTCGTGTGGGCGGGAAACACGAACTCGCTGAACAGCACGACGCGCCCATCGACGGAATGTGTAACCCGGTGGCAACGCAGCACCGGCGAGCCGACCGGGATCTCCAGTACATCGGCGTCGCTTTGCGACGCCGCAGCTGCACCGATTGTCTGCGTGGCACCGCCCACCTCGACGGGCAGCAGGTCGTAGAACGAGCTGCGTTCCACGGTTGCGTGCGACAGCTCACCAGCCAAATCCTCTGGAACCCATACCGTGACCCGGGCGAACGGGACCCCGTCGGCCAGGTTGACCCGTCGGACTTCAAGTACGCGGCCAGCCCCCAACACTGCAGCAACGTGGCGCGGTGCCTTGACGTAGCTGAAGTCCAAGACCTTGCGCGTGGCGCTAACCCCGTTGTCAGCCATCTGTGACTCGATGGTTCCGAGGCGGCCGAGCGTCTGGCGAAGCGGATCGGTGGCCACAAACCAGCCGAACCCCTGACGGGAATCGACCAGGCCTTCTTCACGTAGGGCTTCCAGCGCTTTGCGCACCGTCACCCGGGACGCGTCGTAGGTCGCCGAGAGGTCAGACTCGGACGGAAGCAGCCTGCCACCGGGGAACTCGCCGTCGGCGATTCGCTTGCGGAGCGAACCAGCGATCTCCTGATATCGGAATGAAGAGGCGCGCGCCATAAAGCCACCTTACTTGTCTTTCACTTGTCTCATTGGTTGGGTATGCTGTCATCAGTTCGCGCACACCCCGGCGTGACACTCACGGAGGTCGAAAGTCCATGGCAGTTGCCGCCAACACCCCCACCGAACTCGCACAAGCCGTCTACACAATGATGGTGGCAAACGTCGCTGTCGGACGCGAGCGCCTCGGCCGGCCGATGACACTCGCCGAGAAGATTCTGTTCGGCCACATGCGAGACGCGTCGACAGACGAGTTCGAGCGCGGCAAGACCTACGGCGAGTTCTTCCCCGATCGCGTCGCTATGCAAGACGCAACTGCCCAGATGGCGCTGCTCCAGTTCATGACAGCTGGCCTCGCGCAGGTCGCAGTGCCCTCAACGGTCCATTGCGACCATCTCATCCAGGCACGGCTTGGGGCGGTTACGGATCTCGCCGTAGCCAACGACACCAACCGTGAGGTGTACGACTTCCTGCGCAGCGTGAGCGCCAAGTACGGCATCGGGTTCTGGAAGCCGGGCTCGGGCATCATCCATCAGGTGGTCATCGAGCAGTACGCATTCCCTGGCGGCATGATGATCGGCACAGACAGCCACACGCCAAACGCTGGTGGGCTCGCCATGATCGCCATCGGGGTGGGTGGCGCTGACGCGGTCGACGTCATGGTTGGCCTGCCGTTCGGCGTGCGGTACCCGTCGCTCATCGGCGTGAAGCTGGTTGGCGAGATGTCCGGCTGGACCAGCGCGAAAGACGTCATCTTGAAGGTTGCCGACATCCTCACAGTGGAAGGCGGCACCGGGGCAATCGTCGAGTACTTCGGGCCGGGCGTTGCAAACATCAGCGCAACGGGCCGCGCAACCATCTGCAACATGGGGGCCGAGATCGGTGCCACTACGTCGCTGTTCCCGTACGACAACGAGACCGCGCTGTATCTCAAGTCGACCGGCCGCGAAAATCTTGCCGACCTTGCTGATAAGCACGCCGAACTTCTGCGCGCAGATGATGATGTTGCGGTCAACCCCGACACGTACTTCGACCGTGTGATCGAGATCAACCTTTCAACGCTCGAGCCCCACATCAACGGGCCTATGACCCCAGACCTGGCACACCCGGTGTCCAAGGTCGGCGCAAACGCAAAGGCGGCGGGTTGGCCGCTAGAGCTGTCAAGCGCACTCATCGGCAGCTGCACCAACTCGTCTTACGAAGACATGACCCGGGTTGCAAGCATCGCCAGGCAGGCCGCCGCAGTCGGTCTCAAGGTGAAGACCCCGCTGCTCGTCACACCCGGCTCGGAAAGGGTGCGTGCCACCATCGAACGAGATGGCATCCTCGCCGACCTTGAAGCCATCGGAGCAACCGTGCTGGCAAACGCATGCGGGCCATGCATCGGCCAGTGGAAGCGCGACGACATGGCAGACGGCACGCCCAACAGCATCATCAACAGCTACAACCGCAACTTCCCGAAACGCAACGACGGCTATGCAACCACCAACTCGTTCGTGGCTTCGCCGGAAACGGTCATTGCGTATGCGCTTGCCGGCACGCTCGACTTCAACCCCATCACCGACGAACTCACCACCAGCGATGGCACCAAGGTTCTGTTGTCCGAGCCGGTCGGCGAGAAGCTGCCGGCTCGCGGCTTCGAAAGCGGCGACACCATGTTCGAAGCTCCTCCCGCCGACGGATCATCCGTCGTGGTCGAAGTTTCTCCGACGTCTGACCGCCTGCAGTTGCTGGAGCCGTTCGCCGTTTGGGACGGCGAGGACTACATCGCCCTGCCAGTGCTCATGAAGGCCAAGGGCAAGTGCACCACCGACCACATTTCCATGGCCGGTGTGTGGCTGAAGTACCGCGGTCACCTCGAGAACATTTCCGGCAACCTCTTCATCGGCGTCAACAATGCGTTCACCACCGAGCCGGGCATGGGCTGGGACACCATCGCGAAGGAAGAAGCGATGATCCCCGAGATCGCAAAGCGCTGGGGTACCTCCGGTGTGCGTTGGGTGGCCGTTGGCGACCAGAACTACGGCGAAGGTTCTTCTCGTGAGCATGCTGCGATGGAGCCCCGTTACCGGGGTGCAGCAGTCATTATCTGCCGCAGCTTCGCCCGTATTCACGAGACCAACTTGAAGAAGCAGGGTGTGCTGCCGCTCACGTTCGCAGACCCCGCCGATTGGGACAAGATTGGCCGCGACACACGCGTGTCGGTGCTCGGCCTCGCCGACATCACCCCCGACGTGCCGCTGACCGTGCGCCTCCTGCAGGCCGATGGGTCACAGGAAGAAATCGTCTGCAACCACACACTGTCGCCGGAGCACATCACGTGGTTCCAGGCGGGCGGTGCCTTGAACCTCATCCGGGCACGCGCCGGCAAGTAGCACCGCGAGAGAGATTGCCCCCAACGCTGGGGGCAATCCACCTCGAAGCGCAACTTCGAGGTGTTCTCCCGCACCGAAACCACCGTTGGAGACTCCCGATGTCGACCTCACCGAACGAACCAAAATTGGTCGGGTTGGATCATGTGCAGCTGGCGATTCCCGTCGGTGGCGAACAGCGCGCTCGTGAATTTTGGGTTGGCCTTTTGGGGCTCGTCGAAGTTCGGAAACCGTCCGCCCTTGC
>JAYSSK010000218.1:0-3173 GCA_043720595.1 Acidimicrobiia bacterium | reverse complement strand
ACTGTCGAGCGCGTCAGATGTTTGAGTTGGTTCCGTCGTCGTCATCTGTAATCCTTCAGGCCGTCATGTGTACGGTGCGCAGCACTTCGGGGATGGTGGTGACACCGGCGGCGACCAAGTCGAGTGCTTCGGACCGCAGCGAACGCATGCCCAACTTGGTGGCAAGGTCTCTGATGTCAGGAGGCGATGCCCCGGCGACAATCGCCTGGCGCAACTCTTCGGTGATGGACATCACCTCGTACACGCCAACCCGTTCGCGATAGCCGGTGCCGTTGCAGAACGTGCAACCCTTGCCCTTCATGAACGTGGCATGTGCCGGCCCGTCGAAGGACTTGTAGAACGCCAACTCGCTGGCATCGAGCTGATGCGGTTCGCTGCAGTTTGCGCACACCTTGCGCACCAGGCGCTGGGCCACGATGCCAGTGACCGCCGAGGTGACAAGGAACGGTTCGATGCCCATGTCGAGCAAACGGAACAGCGACGACGTGCAGTCGATGGCGTGCAACGACGACAGCACCAGGTGGCCGGTCAGTGCCGACTGAATCGCAATGCGAGCCGTCTCCTGATCACGCACTTCACCGACCAGGATGATGTCTGGGTCTTGGCGCAGAATGGACTTCAGGCCGGTGGCAAACGTGACGTCGGCCTGAGCGTTGATTTCGATCTGGTTGACGCCGGGGAACACATATTCCACCGGGTCTTCAATGGTCATGATGTTGCTCTCGCCACGGTTGAGCTGGCGCAGCGTGGCGTACAGCGTGGTGGTCTTGCCGCTACCCGTTGGCCCCGTGACCAGCACCATGCCATACGGCGCACGAGTTGCTTCGTCGTAGCGCTTGTACGCCTCTTCCGGCATGCCCAAGTCTTGGATGGTGCGCATGGACCGGCTCTTATCAAGCAGCCGCAGCACAGCCTTTTCCCCGAAGATGGTTGCCGTGGTTGCAACACGCACGTCGAGGTCTCGGCCGTCGACGTTGGTGGTGAATTGGCCATCTTGCGGGCGCCGCCGCTCGACGATGTTCATCTCGGCCAAGATCTTCAGTCGGCTGATGAGCGGTGCCGCCATCTCGACAGGAAGCGACAGCACTTCGTTCAGCGCGCCGTCGATACGGAACCGCACACGCAAGCGAACATCGAGCGGTTCTATGTGCACATCTGAAGCGCGGTCACGCAGTGCCTGGCCGACGATCTTGTTGAGAACCTGCGCAACTGGTGCAGCTTCGTCGACCTCGATGCGGCGCTTCTGGACCTCGACGAACGAACCAGTCTCGGCATACGCGTCCACCAACGTGCCGACCGAATCGAGATCGCTGTAGCGAAGGTTGATCAGGTCGATGAGGGGCTGACGATCGGCCAACACCAGGTTGATTCGCTCGACAGGAATCTGAGCGAGTTCGTCGACCAATGAGGTGTCGAACGGGTCGCCGATGGCGATGTCGAGCACACCGTCTGTCAGACCAATCGGCAGAACATTGCGCCGACGCGCCACCCCAGCGGGGACAAGTGCAAGTGCCTCGGGAACAGCCTGCACCGTGCGCAGATCGATGATGACCATGTCGGTCTGCTCACCAAGAGCGGCAGTCACTGCGGTACCGGAAACGCCGGTGGCGACCAGAATCTCACCGAGCGTGCGGCCATCCTTGTCTTGCAAGTCCAGCGCATCAACGAGCTGCTGAGGTGAAAGCGACCCGTTGCGGCGGAGAATTTCGCCGATCTGGGGCTTGCCGGCCTGAGCGACATCGTGCAGGGCAGGCGTGACGACCGCAAGGACCGTGGTTTCGCCCTCGTCGTTGCGATTTCGCTTACCGAACACGGAGAACCTCAGTCCGGGAGAGCGTCCGTCACTCTCCGTGTGCGAAACATACTGAGGGTACGTTCACTCATGCAAGGTTAGTCGCGGAGAATGCCCAAGATTGGTTACTCAAAGTGTTCATGTGTCACACAAGACCAGAAGAAGCACAGAAATTGGCTGGCCTACTCCTCGGAAATCAGCCTTTCCTGAACATATGACCCGGCGCTTTCGAAGCGGAACGACCCGAAGTCCTTCACCAGCTGCACATCGGTTGGGGCAGGCGCGCGGCGGCATTTCTCCACCGTCACCACCACTGTCGTGTGCATCTGCTGAATTGCTGCAGTCGTCTCGGGTCGGTTGGATGGATGGATGATGCGGAACTTGTCGTTCATCAGCAACACCGTGTCCGCGTCGTAGGCCACCGACCCTCTGTCGCTGAGGTGGTTGATGTGCTGGCGCTTGTGGCCCATCTCTGAACCATCGATCGCCGCCACCGCCACCACACTCACCCCGAACTGCATCGCCACGTGCTTCAACGCAGCCGACACCGACCCGATCTCGGATTCCCAATCCACTTCGATCTTCTGCAGATAGTCAATGAACAGAACCCCAGGCCCACTCTGCTGCATTGCTGTGGCAAGCGCAATGACGCGCTCCATGCTGCCCGTACCTGGGCGTGCTGCTACCAAGGTAAAGCGCCCTGCATAGCCATCCATCGTTGCCCGAGCCACACCGACCGCAGGGTCTTCCTGCAGCACGCTCAACGTCCGAACCGACGTGCCACCGTGGCGCAGCACGTCTGGAACCGCCTCGGCCCGATACCAGGACCCGCCGACTGACTTGGGTGTAGACAGAAGAGCTTCGCGAGCCTCGAGCACCAAGAGCCGGCGGAGCAGATCGACGCTCTCATGTTCAAAGCACACATACGTTACGGGCGTGCCAGCTTGCGCAAGGTTCCGCGCCATCTGCAACGACAGTACCGTTTTCCCGACGCCGGGGAGCCCGGCAAGTATGACCATGTCGCCGGGGAAAAGACCGCCACCGATGGTGCGATCGATCACTTCGAAGCCTGTGCGCCACGGCGTGGCTGACAGCTCGTGTCGACCCTCGTCGATCTCGTCCAACAGGTCCGAAACCGTCACAGCCGCACCGCGCCGATCGGGGGTAGCTAGCAGCCGAGAAGCGGTGGTGTCTACAACGCCGGTGGCAGCCCCAGCGGCGGCTTGCGGTGTCATAGGAACACCGCCTGGCTGAGCTTGATCACAGCAGGGCCGATCAGCACCACGAACAGGGCCGGCAGGATGCAGAAGATCAGTGGCAGCAGGATCTTCACCGGCACTTTCATTGCCTTCTCCTGCGCCCGTGTCTTTCGAGTGTCACG
>JAYSSK010000217.1:0-3175 GCA_043720595.1 Acidimicrobiia bacterium | reverse complement strand
GGCTCAGGGGCCAGTTTCCTAAGTACGCAAACGGTCTGTGGTCGATGACGTATTTGTGTCGGCCACGGCGCAGCGCACCTTGACTGGAGGTGCGGAAGAACAGCGAATGCTCCGGGTGCGGTGCCTCGCCACACAGCCACGGCAGAAGCGACTGACCGTCCAGCGGGTATGCGGGGTCTGCCTCAGCGCCCGCAGCGTCGATAAGCGTCTTGGTCCAATCCACTGTCTGGCTGATGGCATCGCTCCACTGGCCGCCGTCGATGGCGTCTGGCCAGCGAAGGATGAACGGCACCCGAATCCCACCTTCGGTGATGTCGCCCTTTTCGCCGATGAACGGCCATTGGAAGGAGTAGCGCTCGCCGCCATTGTCGGAACAGAACACAACGATGGTGTTGTCCGCCAGCCCGGTTTCGTCGAGGGCTGCAAGAATCCGGCCGATGCCCTCGTCCATCGCTTCGACGAGTTCCGCATACTTCACGATCGATCCGCCATCGGGGTGCCGCAGCGGATTCATACCGGGCGACGCAGTCAAGAATCGATTTTCCATCTCGGAACCCATGTCTGCATCGTCTGGCCCTTCCCACGGCCAATGCGGTGCGCTCCAGTTGACCTGCATATAGAACGGTTGATCCTTGGATTGTTCGCGCACATACGAAGCCGCTCGATCCGCGATGAGCCAGGTGTAGTAACCCTCAAGCTCGACCGGTGTCTCACCCTCGTACAGATCTTTCTGTCCGATGGTGTCCCGATGGCAGAAGTAGTCCATCGCCCCATCGAGGTTTCCGAAGAACGTGTCGAACCCGATGCGCAGTGGGCTGAACCACGGGAGCCAACCGCAGTGCCACTTTCCGAACATCGCGTTGCGATAGCCAACGGTCTTGAGAAGCGCTGGCAACGTGGGATGCCCGGCAGGGATCCCCGAGTGTTCGTCGCGGCGTACGAGCGGTTCCTGCAATCCAGCCGCGAGCCGCGCTGGGTTGCGCCCCGTATATAGCGCGATGCGCATTGGTGAGCACCACGGCGAGGAGCTGTAGGCATGGGTGAACCGCACGCCCTGTGCGGCAAGACGGTCCACGTGTGGTGTGCGGATGTGTAGCGATCCATAACAACCAAGGTCGCCCCAACCGAGGTCGTCAGCCAGCAGAAATACGATGTTTGGCTGGTTTGGCGCCTGGTTGGTGCGGGGCATGAACGCCCGTTCGGTTGGGGCTGCGGCCATCCGCGAGTCCCACAGACCTTCGATATGACGCTGCATCGGTCCTGGCTTTCAGCCGGATGAAATCGGCAGATGGTTGCTGACGTTTGCAGCGACGGTACCCGTGTCGTGTCCCACGCCGCCATCTCATCTTCATACCGCCGTCAAAATCGAGTCGAGAATCGGATCCTCAGCAATTCTTGGCATGCCACACCGGCCTGGCGCCGGTAGGTTCGTTGGATGGGTCTGGTTGCCGGCGTCGATTCCTCGACGCAGTCGGTCAAAGTTGAGCTGCGAGACGAAGAAACCGGGCGCGTCGTCGCCACGGGTCGTGGTCCTCATCCGGTCACGACGCCGCCTCGCAGCGAGCAAGATCCGCATGCATGGTGGTCCGCGCTCATCGATGCGTTTGCCGCAACCGGCGACCATCGAAGCGAGGTCAGGGCGGTATCCGTCGCTGGCCAACAACACGGGATGGTGGTGCTCGACGCAGCAGCGCAGGTCATCCGTCCGGCCAAGTTGTGGAACGACACCGAATCGGCGGCGCAAGCCGAATCGCTCGTGCATCGCCTAGGTGCCGACACGTGGGCACAGGCCTGCGGATCGGTGCCGGTAGCGGCTTTTACCGTCACCAAGCTGGCATGGTTGGCCGAAAACGAGCCTGACAACTATGCGCGCATAGCGCATGTCCTCCTGCCGCACGACTGGATCAACTTCCGTCTGACGGGTGGATTCACCACCGACCGAGGCGACGCATCGGGGACCGGTTACTACGACGCAGCTTCTGCGCGGTGGCGTCATGACCTGCTGGCGACCGTCGGCCCAGCGATTGACTGGGACTCCATTTTGCCTTCCGTCGTCGACCCATTCGCCCCGGCGGGACAGCTCGCTGCCGAAGCCGCCGCCCAACTCGGACTTCCGGCTGGAATCTCAGTGGCGGCGGGCACCGGCGACAACATGGCCGCTGCGCTTGGCATGGGCCTTGGTCCTGGCGACATTGCCATCAGCTACGGAACGTCTGGCACCGTGTACGCGGTCAGCGCTGCTCCGACGCGTGACACCACCGGCTGCGTGGCCGGATTCGCCGACGCATCTGGAAACTACCTGCCGCTTGTATGCACACTTAATGCTACCAAGGTCACTGCTGCGGTGGCACGGTTGTTAGGCACGGACCTTGAGGAGTTCAACGAACTGGCGCTTGCTGCTCCAAGCGGTGCTGGAGGACTGGTGCTGCTTCCGTATCTCGACGGTGAACGCACGCCCAACCGGCCCGACGCAACCGGCATCCTGGCCGGCCTGCGATCCGACGTGTCTCGCGAACAACTTGCCAGGGCTTCGGTCGAGGGCGTGGTCTGCGGGCTGCTTGACGGGTTGGATTCGCTCACCGCTGTGGGCGTGCCGACCGGCGGACGGGTGCTGGTTCTCGGCGGCGGTGCGAGGTCTGTTGCGTACCGTCACATCACCGCAGATCTCATCGGACGGTCGATCGAGGTTCCCGACGCCGACGAGCACGTTGCGACGGGCGCGTGCGTGCAGGCTGCCGCGATGAATGGGTCGCTCACCCCGGCAGCCATCGCGTCCGCATGGAACCTCGGTGCCGGGCCGGTGACTGCTCCGGGTACATCGTCCAGCCCGACCGGCATCGATGCAGCGGACGTGCGTGCCGCATATGCGGGCTTGCGGGGCTAGCTGCGCGTGATGTTCAGAGGTGGTGGCAGGTTCCAGGGAACGGCGCGGTTAGTTGCCGCTTCGGTCGCTCTATGTTTTTTGGCTAGTGCGTGCAGCGCTGACGATCAGCCCGGGTCGCTTGATCGCGCAGCATCGCCGACAACGGCACGAAACGGGTCCACTATCGAGCCGGTCGCCATTGAAGCAGTTGATGGGCCTGCGGGACAAGGCCCCGATGACCAAACCGGAGACTCAACGTTCGTGGTTGCTGCAACGTCGACGACACAGCAGTCGGTTATAGCCACGTCAGCT
>JAYSSK010000216.1:0-26345 GCA_043720595.1 Acidimicrobiia bacterium | reverse complement strand
TCGTTCCCGATGTGCGGCCGGTCGGGGTTTGCGAGTGACGCGGCGCAGATGTCGACAAGGGCGTCGGCGCGTCGTTGGGTGACGGTTCGGGTGTCTTCAGGGGATGGTTTGGGGAGCGCTGCGGCGAGTGCGGTTGCGACTGTTTCTCCGGCGACCGGGTCGAGGAGCCCGTCGATGCGCCACATTCCGTTGAGCATTTGCACGAGTTGGAGGCGGCGTTGTTCGTGTTGCTTGTCTCGGCCGGTTTCTGGGCCGTTGTCAGTTGTTGGGTCGGAGAGCTCGTCGTCGCAGAGACACGCCCAGCGGCGGATGAGTAACCCGAAGTTTTTGGCGTCGAGGTTGGTTGCCGCGTCGAGGAGGATGTGTTCGTCGCGTTTCGCGAGTCCCAGCCTGGTCGGGGTGACTGCTGCGGTGAGGGCGCGGAGGTGCCCGATGCCAACAGCGCCTGTTTCGATTGCTTCGGCGAACAACAGCAGTTCGGTGAGCAGGTTGGCTTGGGCGCATCGGTCAACTCCTTCGGTTCGGCGGACTCCTGTTTTCGCTGCGAGCCATCCGCCGATGTCGCGGTGCCCGTCGTCGATGATTTCAGGGTTGTTGGCGAACCTGACGACGATCTGTGTGCAGAGTAAATCGACGGCGTCGAGCAGGCGCCGCGCCGCGATGACATCTGCGCCGCAGACAGGGTCGGCCATGAGTTGTTCGTGGGCGTCGGCAACCATCACCGCCATAGAGTTCACCGTGTCTGCAAGCCGCCCGCTCATAGTGTCAAGTATACACCTTCGAATCGAACGTGTGTTCGTGATCGGTGTGAGTGATACACCTATCACCCACACAAACAGGGCTCAAACGCCCGACAACGTACCGACCGGAGAGCGGCCGACGAACCCCGCTCGACAGCACAATTGTCGTGGCAGCAACCTTCGCCAGGACCCACCCTGGTCGGTTGGGTCTCAGGCCCCGGTCTTTGCCAACATTGCTGTATGTCCCATCAGGCCAAGACGCTCGAGACCCAAATTACTGACAGCAGACAACTCGTTGAACAACTGCGGAGCTGGCTCACCGAAAACTGGGACGCCGATCTGACGGTGGCCCAATGGTGGGAACGCCTTGGGCTGGCCGGGTGGGCAGCGCCCACGCTCCCGACGAACGCCTATGGGCGCGGTCTCAGCCGCAACGACGGCGTACTCGTTGGCAATGAGATTGCGGCATTTGGCGCGCTCGGCGCACCCACGGGGTTGGGCATGCTCCTTGCGGCTCCCACGATTGCCATCCACGGCAACCAGGACCAGATCGAGCGGTATGTCAAGCCCATCGTCACCGGTCAGGCTGGTTGGTGTCAGCTGTTCAGCGAACCAGGCGCTGGTTCCGATCTTGCCGGCCTCACCACCAAGGCGGTGCAAGACGGCGACGAGTGGTTCGTCAACGGTCAGAAGGTGTGGACCTCCAGCGGTCACCTGGCCGACATGGGAATGCTCATCGCGCGTACTAATCCCGAAGCGCCTAAACACCAAGGCATCACGTACTTCGCCTGCAACATGTTGCAGCCCGGTGTAGAGATCCGGCCTCTGAAAGAGATGACCGGACGAGCTTTGTTCAACGAGGTGTTCCTGACAGACGCCCGCGTCGCTGGGAATTCCATGATCGGCGACCTCAACAATGGTTGGGCCGTCACCAACACCACGCTCAACTTCGAACGTGCAGGTCTTGGTTCGGGTGGGGGGCATGCCGGCTCCACCGCCATTGCAGGGCAAATCGCCGGAGATCTTCCTAAGCGCGCTGGCGATTTCGTCGGTCAGCGTCGTGGCGGCGGTGGTGGCGCGCAGTTCGCCGGAGCTGTCGGCATGCTCACGAAGCTGGCGCAGGCGACCGGGGCAGCCACGGACCCCACCGTGCGCCAGGAATTGATGAAGCTCCACACGCTCCAGGAGATCGGGCGCTACAACAACCTGCGGGTCAAGGCCGAACGGGCGAAGGGTCGAGACATCCCTGGCATGCCGAATATCTCCAAGCTGTCCATGAGCGACATGATGCGCCTGCAGCGAGATCTGGGAATGCGCCTCGCAGGCCCGTCGGGGACGCTCCATAGCTACGACTCGGCCGGGCGAGAAGTGGTCAACGGGGCGACCGGCAACCCGATGCTCGGCATGATTACCGAGATGGCCCTGTTCGCTCAGGCGCCGCCCATCTACGGCGGCACGGACCAGGTGCAGAAGAACATCCTTGGCGAGCGTGTGCTCGGCTTGCCGAAGGATGCCGGCATCGATGCTAAGTCCCCGTTCTCGCAGCTTCCTAAGAACGTGTGACCACGCCGCTCGCCGCATGATTCAACCTGATTTCGCCGGACCGTCACCTGCAGCGATCCGGTATCTGATGGGTTGCTCACCTCGGGTTCACGCCGTCCCTCCGTTCACCGCTCGGCCGCGCCCGTGCGCCCGCCGAATCGCGCTGATACCGTCGGCAGGGCTATGAGCATTTCAGCCGACACGGTCGACAACTCCCTCTGGACGATCATCGATCCCTGCACGGCCCAGGCAATCCGCACGGTTGCGCTGGCCACAGCCGCCGATGTTGATGCCGCCGTCAAACGGGGAACGGCCGCCCAGCAGAAGTGGGCGGCGCTTACTACTCAGGACCGTTGTCGCCTCTTGCGGCGGTTCGCACAGACGGTCGAGGCGCACGGCGAAGAGCTTGCGCAACTCGAAGCGCTGAACTGCGGCAAGCCGATTGGCAATGCCCGCTGGGAAGCACAGGCCAGTGCCGATGCACTGAGCTACTACGCAGCGGCAGTCGAGCACCATCGGGGCACCACGCTGCCCTGGAACGACGGGTTGGCGCTCACGGTCCACGAACCGCTTGGCGTTGTCGGTGCAATCGTGCCGTGGAACTTCCCGATGCTGATCGCTGCGTGGAAAATCGGCCCTGCGCTGGCCTGCGGCAACGCGCTCATCCTGAAGCCCAGCGAACTCACTCCGCTGACGGCCATCCGTTTGGGCGAGTTGGCGCTCGATGCTGGCCTGCCGCAGCACCTCTTGCAGGTTGTGGTGGGCTCCGGAGCGGTGGCCGGGCAGGCGATGGTGGAGCATCCTGGCATCGCCAAGATCGGGTTTACCGGTTCAACGGCCACGGGAAAGCAGATCATGCGATCGGCCGTCGAGACGTTGAAACGCGTCACCCTCGAGTTGGGCGGCAAGAGCGCCAACATCGTTTTCGCCGACGCCGATCTCGAGGCGGCAGCCGCTGGTATTCCGGGCGCCATCTACGACAACTCTGGCCAGGACTGCTGTGCGCGTGGCCGCATCCTCGTCGAGGCTTCCGTGCACGATCGTTTCGTCGACATGGTCGTCGAGGTCACGAAAGGCATCAAGGTCAGCACGCCCAACGACCCAGATTCGTACATGGGACCATTAGTAAGCGCGCAGCATTTGGCCAAGGTTCGGTCTTTCGACGGTGAGGGCGATATCGCGTTTCGTGGCACGACTCCAGACGGCCCTGGTTTCTGGTTCCCCCCAACGGTTGTCACCGGAGTCAGCCGCTCCGGCCGCTTGGCGAACGAAGAGGTCTTCGGTCCGGTTGTGGCGGTGCTGCCCTTCACTGACGAAGCCGACGCTGCCGCGCTGGCTAACGCAACCGTCTATGGGCTGTCTGGCAGTATCTGGACCGGCGACGCGGCACGCGGCCTTCGCATGGCACGGGAAGTGCAAAGCGGCACGCTCAGCGTGAACTCGAACTCGTCGGTGCGCTATTCGATGCCTTTCGGCGGTTTCAAACAGTCGGGCATCGGCAGAGACCTCGGGGTCGATGCGCTGTCGCACTACTCCGAAACCAAGACCATATTCATCTCGACGGCTACAAAGAATTAGAAAGAACTAACAGGCACACATATGACTGATCGATTGGCCGGCAAAGTAGCGCTCATCACTGGTTCGGCCAGCGGGTTGGGTCGGGTTGCTGCTCAGCTGTTCGCGGCCGAAGGGGCTGCCGTCGTCATTGCCGACATCACCGACGGAGCGGACGCCGTCGGGGCCATCATCGCAGCGGGTGGCCGGGCATCATATGTGTACTGCGATGTTCGAAGCGATGACAGCGTGAAGGCGGCAGTGGCCCATGCCGTCTCAACGTTCGGCGGCCTCCACGTGTTGTACAACAACGCGGGTATCTCGCCGGGCGACGACGACGGTGTGGTGAACACTGCTGACGCCACATGGGACATCACGCTCGACGTGAACGTCACCGGCGTTGCACGGTGCTGCCGGCACGGCATTCCAGCGATGCTCGCTTCCGGCGGCGGCAGCATCATCAACGTGGCGAGCTTCGTCGCCCACGTCGGCGCAGCAACGCCACAGGTGGCCTACACCGCATCCAAGGGCGCCGTGCTTGCGATGACCCGTGAGATTGCGTGCATCCATGCACGGCAGGGGATCCGTGTCAACGCGCTGTGCCCCGGCCCGGTGCTCACCCCCCTGTTGGCGAAGTTCCTTTCCGACGATGCGAAACGGCAACGCCGTCTGGTGCACATCCCAATGGGCCGCTTCGGTGAGGCCATTGAAATTGCCAAGGGTGCGCTGTTCCTCGCGTCGGACGACTCGTCGTTCATGACCGGCCAATCACTGCTGATCGACGGCGGTATCACTGCCGCGTACACAACGCCCGAGTAGCTCCCGGGAAAAGGGGAACCAATGTCACCGAATACGCACATAACGCACGAGCAACTCGAAGCGGACATCAAGGATGGTCGGATCGACACGGTGATAGCCGCTTTCGGTGACTTTCATGGCCGCCTGATCGGTAAGCGTACAGATGGTCAGTTCTACCTCGACGTGGTCGCGGAAGAGGGAACCGAAAACTGCGACTACCTCATCGCGTGCGACATCGACAACAATCCGGTGCCAGGATTCCGGTTCACCAGCTACGACCAGGGCTACGGTGACATGCGCGGCGTGGTGGATCGTGCAACGGTTCGGTATCTGCCCTGGCTAGAACAGACGGCGGTTGTGTTGCTGGATCTGGTCGATGTCGACACCGGCGCGCCGATCGAAGAGTCTCCTCGGCGAATTCTGCAGCGCCAGGCCGAAGCGGCGTTGGCCAAGGGCTACACGGCCAAGATGGGGTCGGAAATCGAGTTCTTCCTGTTCAAGGAAACTTATGACGAAGCGAACGCTCGCGGCTACGTGGGCCTGACGCCCAACTCGCCGTACGTCGAGGACTATCACATCCTCCAGACGACCAAAGAGGAGAACGTGCTCGGCGCAATCCGGCGAGGCCTGCGTGACGCGGGGATGCCCGTCGAGTTTTCGAAAGGTGAAGCCGGCAAAGGTCAACACGAGCTCAACCTCACTTACCAAACCGCTGTTGAAATGGCAGACACCAACCTGCTGTTCAAAAACGCGGTCAAGGAAATTGCCTTGGTGAACGGCCGCTCTGCGTGCTTTATGGCGAAGCCGCATTTCGACGACGCGGGCTCTTCGTGCCACATTCATTCTTCGCTCTGGGCCGACGACCACAGCCTGATGTATGACCACGAGTTGCACGGCATGAGCGACCTGTTCCGTTGGTACATCGGCGGGCAGATTTTCGCAGCGCGCGAATTCGCGCTCCTCACTGCGCCCACCATCAATAGCTATCGCCGGTTTCAGCCTGGGTCCTGGGCGCCTACCGGAATTGGGTGGGCGACGGACAACCGAACCCTCGGGTTTCGGGTGGTTGGTCATGGGAACGCAATGCGTGTCGAGAACCGAATTCCAGGCGCCGACGCCAACAGCTACCACGCGTTTGCGGCCACAATCGCGGCTGGTCTATATGGCATCGAGAACCGGATCGAACCACCGGACCCGTACCTCGGTAACGGCTACACGGCCGCAGATATCGAACGCATTCCGTCAACGTTCAACGAAGCGATGGATCTGTGGCAGCACTCTACGCTTGCCAAACAGTGCTTCGGCGACGAAGTGCATCACCACGTCTTCAACTACGCCAAAGACGAATGGCGTGCCTGGGGGGCAACCGTCACCAACTGGGAACGGGCCCGCTACTTCGAGCGCATTTAGTATGAATTTCGCGTTCCGCTCGACGCGATCTGAAGTGCCTATGGAATACTCCGGTCACCGCCACGACAGGTACCACCGGCCGTTGCATGTTCGGCATGGGGCGCCGTCGTCAAACCAAGGAGACATGCGTGTCTGCTAGCACCGGATCTACGCCGGACAGCGCCCACGACGCTGACCGCGAGCACCTTCACTCCCTGGGCTATGCCCAGGAGCTTCACCGGGGAATGGGGACGTTTTCCAACTTCGCCATCAGTTTCTCCATCATCTCGATTCTGGCTGGTGCACTGACCAGCTTCTCGCTCGGCATGTTCGCCGGCGGCCCACGAGTCATTCTTCTGGGCTGGGTCATCGTCGGCATCGGTGCCCTTGCAGTTGGCGCGGCGATGGGCGAAATTTGCTCGGCCTACCCAACCGCTGGCGGGCTCTATTACTGGTCAGCGAAGCTCGCCCGGAGAAACGGCGCCCGCTGGTCATGGTTCACCGGGTGGTTCAACCTCGTAGGCCAGATCGGCGTGATCGCCTCGGTCGACTGGGCTCTGGCCAACTACGTGCTGTACAGCTTCAAGTTGCTGGGCTGGGACAGCCTCCGGCCCACCAAGTGGACCGTCTACGTGACGTATCTCATCGTGTTGGCCATCCATGGTCTGCTCAACACCTTCCGTGTCGACCTCGTGAAGACGCTGGGCGACATCAGCGTGTGGTGGCATGTGGTCGGCGTTGCGGTCATCGTGGTGGCATTGCTGGCTTTGGGCAAGAATGGGTCGGGCACCACCGGAATCTTCGATTTCAAGAACTCAACCGGATGGAGCTTTCCTGGCTCGGGGATCTACGTGTTTTTGGTCGGCTTGCTGCTGGCGCAGTACACCATTACCGGCTTCGACGCATCGGCCCACGTCAGTGAAGAAACGGTCGGTGCTTCGACCAGCGCACCCAAGGCCATCGTGAGGTCGATCTGGATTTCGGCCATCGCTGCCTTCCTGATGAACGGTGCGATGCTGCTCGCGATGCCGAAAGGCAAATACGACGAGATTGCAGCCGGCGGCGTTTTGGCTGGGGCGCTCGTGTTCACCACTGCCATCACCGGGTTTGTCGGCAAGCTGCTGGTGATCATCGCAACAGTCGGCCAGTTCTTCTGCGGAATGGCTTCTGTAACGGCCAATAGCCGGATGATCTATGCGTTCTCTCGGGACAAGGGTCTGCCCGGTTCATCGATGTGGCACAAGATCAACCCACGTACTCGTACGCCGACGAACTCTGTGTGGTTCGGCATCGTGCTCTCTGCATTTGCCGGCGCGCTTACATTGCTGCCCACCAAGAAGGGTGTGCCGGTGGCCTTCTTCGCCCTCACGCTGATGTGCGTAATCGGCCTCTACATCAGCTACATCATCCCGGTGTTCCTGCGGCTTCGGAACCCGGACTTCAAGCAAGGCCCCTGGAACTTGGGCACGCGAAGCCGTCTCGTCGGTTGGTTTGCCGTGGCCTATGTCGTGGCGATCTGTCTGATCGGCCTGTTGCCACAGTTCGTACCCTGGAACAAGTGGGAGACGGCAAACCTCACATTGCCCGTCATTGGCGGCATTGCCCTCGTGGTCGGCATCTGGTGGTTTGTGTCGGCTCACAAGTGGTTCACCGGCCCCAAGGTGCAAGGGTCACGAGAAGAGTTGTTGGCGATCGAGCGGGAGCTCGACGCGATCGCTTGACGGAAACGTCGCAGTCGACCTCGAACGCCAAACCGGACTCCGCTGCATGGACTCGCTGACCGAGTTCGTGCAGCGGAGTTTCCGCTCTCTCCCGTCGCCGGCTCAACCAGTCGGGCGTTCAGGGGAGCAGTTCCCTTCGCTCGACGGGATCGAGTTGGTCCCGCTTGCCGGCGGCATCACGAACCGCAACTTCACGTTTTTCCGCGGAGCACGTTCCTACGTTGTTCGCATTCCCGGCGAGCGAACCGAGCTTCTCGGTATCGATCGGGCCAACGAAATCGAAGCGGCAACTCGCGCCGCTGCCCTCGGCATCGGCCCGCCGGTTGTCGGGATACTCGACGGCGTCGGCACCCTTGTCACGCAGCTCGTTCCGGGTGAGCATCGCAGCGGTGATGCGTTCGAAGCGCGCCTCGGAGACGTGGTGCAGGTATTGCTCCAGTTCCATGGGTCAGGTGACCTTGCGGGCGCATTTCCGATCCATCGGGTGGTTGAATGGCACGCACGCGATGCAGTCGCAAACGGTGTGACACCCCCGCAGTCGTTTCATCAGCTGCAATTGGTCTCGGCCAGGATCGAGGCGGCCTTTGCAGCGTCGCCAGACCCTGCAGTGCCGTGCCACAACGATCTGTTGCCCGCAAACGTTTTGTTCGCTGCGGACCGGACGTGGCTGTTGGACTACGAATACGCCGGGATGAACGATCGATATTTTGACCTCGGTAACCTCTCCGTGAACACCGGGCTAGATGCCAGCGCCGACGATGCGTTGCTGCACCTGTATTTCGGCTCGGTCACTGACCGGAGCCGGGCCCGGCTTTCGCTCATGAAGATCATGAGCGAGTTTCGCGAAGGGATGTGGGCCGTGGTGCAGCAGGCCATCAGCACCTTGGACACCGACTTCGTTTCGTATGCGAACGAACGGCTGGACAATTGCTGTCGGCTGGCGGACAACGCCGACCTCGACCGCTTGCTTGAGCAAGCAGCGGCTAGCTCTTGATTCTGCTGTTCGTCGGGTCGTACAGCGGGCTCATCCTTACGTCGGCGGCGAAGCGCTTGGTGGCGACCTCTAGCTCGTAGTCGCCGTCGAGCACCCATTGCCGGTCGACTCCGGCCGGGTTGCGCACGTATCCGAGGCCAATGGATCGGCCGACGGTGTACCCATACCCGCCACTAGAAAGCCAGCCGACGCGCTCACCGTCGCGGTAGATCGTCTCGCGACCGAGCAGCACCACGTCGGCGTCACATGTAAACGTGGCAAGCATCTTGCGAACGCCGTCGACACGTTGCCGGTCGACTGCTGCACGGCCGATGAACGCGACATCGGGAGATCGTTTCACGGCCCATCCCAGCCCCGCCTCGATGGGAGTGGTGTCGGGGCCAATATCGCTGCCCCACGCCCGGTATCCCTTTTCGAGGCGGCAGCTCTCGATGGCACGGTAACCCGCGTCGCGCAGGCCCAACGGTGCTCCGGCTGCCATCACGGTGCGGTACACCTGCGGGGCCTGTTGGACAGGGACGTGAAGCTCCCACCCCAACTCGCCCATGTAGGTGATACGAAGCGCGCGTACTGCCACTCCTTCGATCTCGACGGTGGAGAATGTCGAGAACGGAAACCCGTCGTTCGACAGGTCAGCGTGGGTGACCTGCTGCAGGATTGCCCGAGACGCTGGCCCCATCAGCGACAGCACTGACCACTTCTCGGTGACATCGCTCAGTTCGGCCTGGTGCCCGCCGGGGATAGAACGTCGAATCCAGTCCGCATCGTGGGTGGCGAAGCCGGTTCCGGTGACGATGTAGAACCGATCGTCATCGAGCCGGGCAACGGTCAGGTCGCACTGTATGCCGCCGCGTTCGTCCAGCAGCTGGGTGTAGATCAAGGACCCGGCTGGTTTGGCAACATCGTTCGCGCACAGCAGGTCCAAGGTCGCAGCTGCGTCACGCCCGGTGATCTCGTACTTTGCGAACGAGGTTTGGTCCACCAACACCGCAGCGGTTCGGCATGCGGTGTGTTCCCTGGCAACCGCTGGGAACCAGTTCTGCCGTCCGTATGTGTACACATCAAGAGGAGACTCACCTGCCTTGAGGTCGGCGAACCAGTTCGGGCGTTCCCATCCGAGTTTCTCGCCGAAGCACGCCCCTGCCGACTGGAGGTCCGCGTACAGCGGGGAGCGACGGCTGGGCCGTGCAGAGCGGTGCTCTTCGTACGGCCACGCCATTGTGTAGTGCTTGGTGTAGGCCTCCAGTGTGCGAGTACGCACCCAGTCCGTGTTGCGGTGCGTTTCACCGAACCGGCGGATGTCAGCCACCCACAGGTCGAATGGTGGAGCACCGGTCTGCACCCACTCGGCTAGTGCCATGCCGGCCCCGCCACCCGATGCAATTCCAAACGCGTTGAACCCTGCGCCGATGAAGCAGTTCCGAAGTTCCGGGGCCTCGCCGAGGATGAAGTTGCCATCGGGGGTGAAGCTTTCGGGGCCGTTGATCAGCTGGTTGATCCCCGCGGTGGCCAGGCCCGGTACGCGACCGATTGCCAACTCCATCGTCGGGGCAAAGTGGTCGTAGTCGGGTTCAAGCAGCTGGAAATTGAAGGGCTTCGGAATGCCGCCGACGGCCCACGGCACTGGGTTCGGTTCGTAACCACCCATCGTGAGGCCACCGACCTCCTCTTTGTAATACGTGAGCCGGTCGGGGTCACGCAGGGTCGGCAATGTTGACGGCACACCACCTGGAAGCTGTGCAGTGATGACGTACTGGTGCTGAACGGGAACAAGCGGCACGTTGACGCCAACGGTTGCGGCCAGGTCTCTGGTCCACTGCCCCGCACAGATCACGACCTTCTCGCATTGGATCCGACCACGATCGGTGAAAACGGCGCGGATAGTTCCGTCTTCCACCTCGATGGCCAGCACATCGGTATGTTCACAGAGGGTTGCGCCTGCCAGGCGTGCCCCCTTTGCAAGAGCCATGGTGACGTCGCTGGGACTTACCTGACCGTCGGTCGGAAGGAACGCGGCGCCGACAACGTCGTCAACCTGCATCAGCGGCCACAAAGACTGTGCTTCCGACGGTGACAGCAGATGCATATCAAGTCCGAAACTTTTCGCGGTTGTTGCCTGCCGCTTCACCTCGGTCCAACGCTCTGCGTTGCACGCCAGGCGCAGGCCGCCGTTCATCTTCCAGCCCGTGGCCTGCCCGGTTTCGGCCTCCAACTGTCGGTATAGGTCTACGGAGTAGCCGAGTAACTGGGTGATGCTGGCACTCGACCGCAGCTGACCGACCAGGCCGGCGGCGTGAAATGTGGAACCCGACGTGAGCTGGTGTCGTTCGATGAGCACCGTGTCGGAGAGCCCCAACTTGGCGAGGTGATACGCCGTGGAGCAGCCGACGATGCCTCCACCGATGACGACAACCTTCGCCGATTCCGGGAGTGCCTGCATCGCGATCATCGCCTGACGTTACGCCGCGCCCGTCGAGTCGACGGAAACCCGCAGCTACCATCAGGCCTGTGTTCCACAGCCAACGCGGTCCGGTCGTGGACTCTTTTGCGCTGACCAGGCGGCAGCGGATGCAGTGGTCCATCGGGTCACCAGTTCGTGCGGTTGGGTTTGCGGGTTTCGCCGCCCTACTGGCCTGGCTGGCCTATGTCAGCATTGGACTGTCGGCGGTGGTGGTTATCGGGCTAGTTGTGGTGACTGCCCACTGGGTTCCTTACGTGTTGGCAGGTCGTAATCGGCTGAGCGTCACCCACGATGGCATCACCGATCATCTTCGGTTCCGTACCCGACACTACGCATGGGACGACATCATCGACCTCACCGTGATGACCGTTCACAGGTCAACGCATGGCCTGGTTGTCGAACTGCGACACGCGACTGAACCAGCTGGCTCATCTCGGCCAGAGTTCCTCAGAGCGAGCTGGCGACCGTCTCCGCTCGACGCGCAACGGCTGCTGGATTCCGTCATGGCTACTCACGCCTTCAGGGAGCGGAGCAGGCAGGTGTGACGCTGCGGGGCTACCGTCGCTTGGATGACCACATTCTCTGGGCCGATGATCCCCGAACACGGTGCTGAACCCGACGATGTTCTGCGCCGGTTGGAGGACTTTCGTACCGACGACATTGACTGGCAAGACGGGCGAGCGTTTTCGCTGACCTACTCCGCTGGGCCGACTGCGTTGCGATTGGCCAAAGCGGCGTACTGCGCGTACTCCAGCGAGAACATGCTCAACCTCGATGCGTTCCCGAGTCTGCGGGCGATGCAGTCAGACGTGCTGGGAATCGTGAGCGGGTTGCTTGGAGGGAACTCCGAGACCGTCGGTGTATTTACGAGTGGCGGCACCGAAAGCATCTTGACCGCTGTTCACGGCGCGCGTAGCTGGGGTCGGGCAAAGGGGATCGATCGCCCCCGCATGATTCTTCCCACCACTGCTCATGCAGCCTTTTCCAAGGCTGCCACGTACTTTGACGTCGAGGCTGTTCGTATCCCGGTGGGCGCCGACTACCGCGCCGACCCACGGGCGATGGAAGCTGCAATCGATAGCCACACCGTGCTGCTCGTTGCCTCCGCTCCTTCGTATCCGCAAGGTGTCATCGACCCGGTGGCGGATATCGCTGGTATTGCGGCGGCCAACTCGATGTTGTGCCACGTGGACGCGTGCATGGGCTTCACGCTTCCGTGGTTGCAGCAGCTGGGCGAAATCGGCGTGCCGTGGAACTTTTTGGCGGATGGTGTCACCTCGATGAGCTGCGACCTCCACAAGTTCGGATATGCAGCGAAAGGTGCGGGGGTGCTGCTGCACCGTGACAAGTCGTTGCGGCGCCACCAGACTTTCGTGACGTCGGACTGGCTGGGCGGGCTGTACGGCTCGCCCGCTCTGCTGGGCACGCGGTCAGGCGGTGGCCTCGCTTCTGCGTGGGCGGTGATGCAGCACCTCGGTGCCGACGGGTACCGATCACTGGCGGCCGACGCGCTTGCGGCTCGGCGCGCGGTCCAAGCCGGTGTCGAGTCGATCGAGGGTCTCTCGGTTCGCGGGCGTCCCGATGCAACGCTGATCGCGTTCGGTGCGACCGATCCGGCCGCGCTCGATATCTATGCGGTGGCCGATGCGCTGTGGTCACGGCACCGCTGGTTCGTAGACCGCCAGACGCCGCCGGACTCGTTGCATCTCACGGTGAACGCAGTCCACAAGAACACGGTGGAAGAGTTCGTCCGGGATCTCGCAGCGGTGGTGGGGCAGCTACTAGCGCACGGCGGCCCAGCCGGTGATCGTACGCGTGCATACGGTACGGCCGAGTAGGTTTGGTCAGCGGTCTTCAGCAGTTCATCAGCGGGTTGTCAGGCGGGCGATAGATCCCTCGAACGACATGATCAACGGCTCGCCGTCGACCGTTTCACCGAAGGCTGTGGGGTAGCTCATGGTGACGCCGAGAGTCTTTGCCCTCCAGGATGCTCGCGGGTCAAGCGCCATTACTTCGCCGCTGCACACGTCGGCGAACAGGTACCAACCGACTAACGACGGAAGGGTCTTGCCCCGGTAGAGGAATCCGCCAACCACTGCGCAGCGGCCATCTGCATGTACGTATGCATGCACCGGTTCGACGGCCTTCGGCGGGCGACCGCCGGTATACGGCGAGGTCCCCTCACGGTTGCGCCAGCCGAAGTTCTGCCCGCCGACACCTTTTGGTATGCGGTTGATTTCTTCCATCTTCGATTGACCAACATCTGGCACCCACACATCGCCGGTAATGCGATCCAGCGAAATGCGCCACGGGTTGCGTAGGCCAATGGAGAAGATCTCAGCTCGTGGCGGTTTGCGGTTGGTCCCCAACGTCGGCTTGGTGGCCGCAGCGGCGAACGGGTTGTCGGATGGAATCCCGTACGGCTTCGAGCCCTGCGCATCGGGCAAAATGCGCAGCACTTTGCCGAGCAGCACGTCGGTGCGCTGTGCATTGTTGTTGGGATCGCCAGACCCGCCGCCGTCGCCGATGCCGATGAGTAGCGCGCCCGCACGGTCGAACACGATGGTTCCGGCGTTGTGTTCGTTGAAAGGCTTCGGAATCTTCAACAGCACGCGCTGCGACGCGCCGTCGACTGCGATGGGCTGTCCAGTTGCTGGCCTGTTGGTGGTGAACTCGCTCACCGTTACGGCGCCACGCCGATCGGTGTAGTCGACGAACAGGCGAGTGGGGTCGGTCGGATGAAATGCCAGCCCGAGCAAACCCTGTTCGTTCGTCGTGGAAACGACGGGGCTGAGGTCGAGCACGGGTGGTTCGGCTTTACCGTTGCGCAGTGGACGAACCCGCCCGGTCTTCTCAACGACATATGGCATCGAGTCGAACGGCCGGACCACAACGGCGAGCGGTTGCTCTGCGCGACCGACGGAGACAAGCCGGTACGTGCCAGGAGCGGGCGGCAGCGTGGTACCACTTTCGGTGGAACCGGGAGCGGAGCGGCCCTTCCCAGTTGGGATGGTTTCTTCGGCGAGCGCAGTGCTTGGCGCCACGCTGGAGGAGCTTTGCGCCACGCTTGGACCGGGGGCGGTTCCCAATACCGCAATCGAAATTGTGGTGACGCATGTTGCAATGAAGACGACATGGCGGGGCATTCCGTCGGGGCGGAGCAACCCATCGGGCACGGGGAAACGCATGGGGGCTGAGGCTACATTCACGTAGATGCTTGCTCTGTTCAACAGCGATCAGGAACGAGACCCGTCGCTGTGCCTTCGCGTCCTCCCAACTTGGCTCACCGCTGGCCCGTGGTCTCCTGAGGCCCAGCACGGCGGTCCGCCGGCTGCACTGCTCGCTTGGGCTATCCGTCGTCATGAAAACCCAGCGGCCGAGATAACGCCTGGCACGGACCCGGCTATCGAGCCAGTGCGGCCGTTCGCGCTGGTTCGGCTGACAGTTGATCTACTTCGTCCGGTGCCGCTCGTGCCGCTCACGATCAGTGTACGTACGGTCCGCCCTGGAAAACGCGTCCAGCTCATCGAGGCCGCGTTGTGGGCGAACGGCGAGCCAAGTCACGGGGTCGAAGTCGCAAGAGCTGTCGGCATGCGTGTGCGCAGTCGGTCCACCCTGTTCGGCGAGGAGCCGTATTTGTATCCTCAGGCGGGAATCGCACTCACCGACGCGTTGATTGCGTCCGCCCAGCCCGGCGGCCGTCCCGACGATGTAGCTCCAGCTGACCTCTCTTCGCGCGGCGAGGGTTTTCATTCTCGGGCGACAGACCTACGGTTTGTCCGCGGCCACCTGACGACCGTTGGTCCTGGCACGATGTGGGGCCGGTTGCTGTACCCATTCCTTGACAACGAATGGCTCTCCGGCGTACCGCTTGCGGTGTGTCTGTCGGACTTTGGGAATGCCGTTGGCTCGACGTTGCAAATGCAGGATTGGGGCTACTTGAACACCGATCTGACAGTGAACCTGCATCGCGAACCTCGTGGCGAATGGATTTGTGTCAACAGTGTGATGCAGCTCGACCCGGGTGGCTTTGGTGTTGCGTCGAGCGACCTCTACGACCAAACCGGCTCGATCGGACGTAGCGCCGCCAGCCTGTTCATCGCTGAACAACCCTCAGCGCTCAGTTGATCGGTGGATACGAGAGTGCGCCGTCAACGAACCGACGGCTGAGCGCCTCTGCGGGCAGGGCAGCTTCGAACAGATGACCCTGCATATGTGTGCAGCCGAGGGTGATGAGCGACCGTGCCTGCTCGATACCTTCCACGCCGACTGCAACGGTGTCTGCGCCGAATGACTGGCTGACCTGCATCGCGAGTTTCGTGATTTCGACATCGACCTCGCTTGCCGCGCGCGCAGGGTTGAGCACCGCCACCAACGTACGGTCGAGTTTGATCTCATCTATCGGCACACGCCGAAGGGCCCTGATGGATGTCGAACCAAGCCCGAATCGGTCGACGGAGATGCGCACGCCGGCGCGCCGCAGCAGTTCGAACTGGCCGATTTCGATGGTCCCGAGGTCGGGAATTGCCGGCTCGGGAACCTCGACAGTGAGGAACTGCGGTGACAACCCTGTGGCGGCCAGAGTACTGATGACAGCTTCACCGAAACCGGGGCGGGAAAGGTTGCTGGGTGTCGCGTTGACCGCAAGCCCCATCGGTGACGTGAGCTGCTCGTTCCAGGTGGCCACCTGGCGGCATGCGTGGGCAAGCACCCAGTCGTCGATGGAGTGGATGAGTTCGGCCCGTTCGCAGGCGTCCAGGAAATCGTCTGCGTCGAGCATGCCAAGTTCGGGATGGTCCCAACGGAGCAACGCTTCGACACGGTCCGAGCGGCCGGTGCGTACATCGACGAACGGCGAGTAGAACACTCGAAACGAACCGGACGCAAACGCAGCGCGCACTGCCCCTGGCGTGATCTGCTCGGGCGTGATGATGGTCCGCTCGCCGCGGTCTGCGCCGGACGCGTTTCCTGATGGTCCTTGATACAACTGCCACCGACCCCTGCCGGATCGTTTCGCCGCCAGCAGCGCAGTGTCCGCGCTCGCGAGGAGTTCGTCCACGTCGGCGTCGGGTCGATTCGTGACTGCGATTCCGACACCTGTCGAGATTCTGATCTGCTGGCCGCCAATGTCGATCGGGGTTTCTAGCGAAGCGATGATGCGCTGGGCTGTGGCCGTCGCGTCGGACACAGCGCCGAGGTCGGGGATCAGCACCGCAAATTCGTCCCCGCCGACGCGGGCTACCACGTCTTCTCGTCGGGTGACTCGTGAAAGACGATCTGCGACTGTGACGATGGCCTGATCGCCGGCAGGGTGGCCAAGGTTGTCGTTGACGGCTTTGAAGCCGGTGAGGTCGAGATACAGCAGGGCGATGCTTCCAGGGTGGCGGGTGAGCCTGGCCAGACTGCGTCCGATGTATTCGCGGAGCGTCAAGCGGTTGGCCAGATTGGTGAGCGAATCTGACCGGGCCTGGTGCGATAGCTCTGCCTCGGTGCGCTTCATCATCGTCACGTCGGTGGCCAGGCCTTCGATGCCGATTACCCGGTCTCTGTCTGTAACCGGCCGAGCCCGAAGCAACTGCCAGACCACTGTGCCGTCTCTGGTGACTGTTCTGAGGAGATGTTGTTGATCGTAAGCGGACACATCTTCGGCCAAACGGGTGAGGAGATGTCGGTCCTCCGGGTGCACGACACGGCGGGCGAGGCCGGGGTCGGCCAGGAACTCGTGCGGCTCGTATCCGAGGACGGTCGTGACGCCGGCACTGACGTACTCCGTTCCGGCACCAAAGCGATGGCGGAACATGATTTCGCCGCCGTACAACGCGAGTTGGTTGAACAGAGCTTCGCTGATGCTGGCACCGGTGTCGCTCACGTTAAACGGGCTGGTGGTGCGGCTGAGTAGTTGGTCTCGAATGTCCTGCGTCGCGTAGGCGTGTTCAATCCGCTCGGCGACGGCATCGAGCACGATGCGGTCGTCTGCGCCGAACAGCGGAAGCGGGGCATCGCGGACGATTGCGATGACGGCCACGATGCGGGACCGGTGCCAAACAGGCACGAGGCGAGCAAACGAACGTGCTTCACGTTCCGCGCTGGCTATGCCCAGTTCGATTGCCTGACGGACCGCCAAAACGTCGGACACCGGACCGCTGAGTTGCTGCCACTGCGATACTGGGTCTGGGGTTGTTGCGTTGCTCGCTGGCGACCATGGTTCTGGTGACCCGGTAACCGTCCGCATGCGCGCTCCGTCGCCGGAGATGAGATAGACCGCGCAGCGGCTGGCAAATCGTGGTGCCAACGCGTGTTGAACAACGGTCATGAGGTCTTCAACCGTCGATTGGCCGCTGCGCAATTGAGCGGTGATTGCGGCGAGTGCTGGGAGTGCACCGATATTTTCAGTGTTCGACACGCCTGACACTCGCGCCTGGTGCGCGGGGTTCGCTGGGTCCGCGTTTGCGGCGGCTGGAGTCGGCGATGTCATTTGGCGGTCTGGTCTGGTCTGTGGATTTTGTGGGGGCGATCGACGAAAACTGAGGATGGGTTCGTCGATGAACCGCCGGTCACCGTGCAGCGTACGCGATCAGACGCCCGACATCACGCACAGTGGTCAAAATTGGGGTCAAATCTGCGGGCAAAGAATTCGGACTCGCCAGCCCAGCGGTCCTGCGGCAGCAGATGAAACCTGCGAAGCCTTAGCGAAGGCCCATTTTGCGGGTGCAGGCCGGCCACTGGCCCCACCCTGCTTTCGCCTGAAGGCGTTTGGCTGCTTCGTCTTGCACCACCGGTGCCGCCTGATGCGGCAAACCCTTATACCCGAGCGCTCGCCACGTGCCAGCTGCGAATTGGTAGGCCCCGTAATACCCGTTGCCCGTATTGATGTCATAGCGGTTGTTCGACTCGCACTTCCGCAGCGCCGCCCACACTTCGTCTGGAACGGCACTGGGTACGTCGGCGGGTGCGAGCAGGGTGGTGATGGTTGGATCGACGCCAGGACCGGATTTCATCGAACTGGTGGGCTTGCCAACAGCTACTCCTGCTGAACTTGACTTCGTGGACGAAGCGAGTTTGGTGGATTCGGGCTTTGAGTCCGGCTGGTCGACCGCAGCAGGCGATGTTGTTGCTGAGGTAGGGGTTGTTGCAGCAGCTGTTTTGGCGGTCGTTTTGAGAGTTGTCTTGGTGCGACGTCGTGTGGTTGTGGTGCGCTTCGCCCGTGGGGCTTTGGTCGTTGCGCCATCAGGCAAATCCACCTGAATCAGGGTGGTTCCGGGCGCGTTGGGGTCGACCGGCGTGACGATGCTGCCGTCGGCATCGATGATGTAGGCCGCTGCAGTTGTTGTGGTGCCGGTTTGGGCAGAGGTTTGGTTTCCGCCAAACCCAACAACGCCAGCAAACACGACACCAATGGCGACGGCAGTTCGAAAGGAAGGAGGCTTTCGGCGATCACCGAGGTTCGCATCGAGGGGCGCGCTGCATCCTGAGATCGGATCGGGCATCTCTCCATTATTCATCAGGCAAATCGCCCATGAAAACGCCACCGTCGGTGAAAGTGAATGGTTGCTCAGGACAGATTCGATAATCCTTGCTAACTTTCGCCGCGAGTCGGCCCGTCGGACCTAGTCGAAACGGCAGGCTTCAGCGCTCCTCGCGCTGCTCTCCCACGAACAAGGAACGGAAAAACAACATGGCTAAACAGGGACTCATCGCAGAGTTCAAGGAATTCTTGACCTCTGGCGACCTGATGAGCATCGCAGTAGCGTTCATCATGGGTGCCGCCATTAAGGCGGTCATCGATTCTTTTGTATCAAACCTGTTTCTCGGCGTCCTCGCGTTGCTGTTGCCGAAAGATGTGGCCAGCTTCAGTCAATTGGCAGCGGGCAAGGCCCGTGCTATTCCGATTGACCCAACGAAGCCTGCTGAAGGCGCCAACATCAAGCTGTACGAGAAGCCGATCAAGTATGGCCAGTTCATCGATGATCTCCTCCGCTTCGTCATCTTGGCGTTTGTTGTGTTCATGATCGTCAAGGCATACAAGAAGGTTGTCGCGAAGGGTCTCGCCTCAGACGGCCCAAGCACCAACGATCTGCTCGGCGAGATTCGCGACCTGCTGAAGAAGTAGTCCCTTCGTTTCACCAGCATTCCCTCTGCGGGTTCCCCCCGTACATCGCGTGTTACGGCCTCGGCTTCGCCGGGGCCGTTCTGCGTTCAGCGAGAGCTGGAACGTGAGCGCGAAGGTGGCGGGGCCGACATTGCCCAGCCAACGGTCTTGAACAACGCGCCAGCGGCGGGTCTGACCACGAGTCGATCGGTGACTGGAAGAACGGGGAGCCGGAGTTGCATCTTGACCCATGCCGGAAGCGAGTTCAGTGCTGCCGTTGCCAACAGTGCATATGGAGCGCGTGTGGGGCCGCTCAGCTTCACTCGGAGCAACCACCGAACGGTGTCTCGTGCGACCGGCGATGCTGTCAGTTCACCTGCGGCGCGCAGGTCACTAAAGTAAGTTCGCATATCGTTCAGGGTTGTAGGGCAGTCGTCGATGCCCAGCTTCGACCCGACGAACGCCTGCTCGGCGATGTAGCCGTCGATTTCACCTGCGCGCAGATCACCTGCTCCGTAACGGCGGTAGGCAACGAGGAACGAGTCGACCATTGCTAAGTGCACCCACCGTTTCAGTTCGGGGTCGTTTGCACTGTACGGGCGGCCGTCCGGAGCGACTCCGTGAACCGACCGATGCGCTCGGTTCATACCCCTGATGGCTGCCTCGGCCTCTGCCTCGGTCCCGAAGGTGACAGCGCTCACGTAGGCGCTGGTACGCCACAGCCGTCCGAGCGGGTCGTTCTTGTAGTCTGAGTGCTCGGCTACGCCTGCCATGGCCAACGGATGCATAGTTTGCAGCATCAGCGCACGCACACCGCCGAGCAAAACAGACGGGTCCTGGTGAACCCGCCACGTGACACTGTCCGCGCCGAACCAGCCCGGAACAACTCGAACCGCTTGGCGTGGCGCAGGTGCGTCGCCGACGATTGTTCGGAACAGGCTGCCTTGCAGGCTGCGCCGCAGCTGCGATACGACCGGGTCTAAGGGGCCGAATCTGAAGGGAAGACCTGTTTCGTGCCTGATGTGTGTGGTGCCCTCAGCCGCCGCGCTCGCCATGCCTCAAAACCTATCGTCGCCTGTTGCGCTAGCCGCAGAAGGATTGCCCGAAACTTTCAAGAACCCGTGGGAATTTGGCGACCTGGTCATGCGTTCGAGTTCGTCTCCGACAGGTCAAACTGGTTGAGTGACAACGAGCGACTCACATGACCACCCAGAGCGATCATCAGAGAAGTTGGTCGACCGGGTTGTCGACGTTGCATCCATGCGTGAGGACTATCAAGTGGGCGAGTTCGACGTGTCGAGCGCCGCAGCAGATCCGTTCGTCCAGTTCGGCCGCTGGCTGGAAGACGCGCTGGCAGCCCGTCAGAGTGACGAGCCCACGGCTATGACGCTGGCAACTGCCGATGCGCATGGGGTCCCCTCGGCGCGCACGGTTCTATTGAAGGGTTTCGACCAGTCGGGGTTCACGTGGTTCACCAACTATCACAGCCGAAAAGGCGCCGAGCTGTCGGTCAACCCGACTGCGTCGTTGTGTTTCCGGTGGTCGGTTCAACAACGTCAGGTGGTGATCTGTGGGCCGGTGAGTCGGGTCGACAGTACGGAGAGCGACAAGTACTTCGCGTCCAGGCCGCGGGGTAGCCAGATCAGCGCAATCATCAGCGCGCAGAGTTCCGCAATCGCAGATAGGAACGTCCTCGATGCCGCTGCATTGGCGATGGAGGACGTACCTGACGACCAACTTGTTCGGCCAGAATGGTGGGGTGGGTTTCGGCTCGCACCCCTCACAATCGAGTTCTGGCAGGGACGAGCTAGCCGGTTGCACGACCGCGTGCGTTATCGGCGGTCCAGCGTGTTGTCCGGCATTCTCGCCAACACGCAGCCTGACACGCAGATCAGCCCGTGGCTGATCGAGCGACTGTCTCCGTAAGAGGCTGTCGCTGCCCGTGTGTGTCAGGCGCGGTGTTCGTCAGGCGCGGTGTTCGTCAGGCGCGGTGTTCGTCAGGCGCGGTGTGAGCGGTGCGCAGCTGCTTTTGACACGGTGCTGACGATGCCGTTGGCGTCCAGTCCCAACTCGTGCAAAATCTGGTTCGGTTTGCCCTGAGCGATGTACGCACGCGGCGTGCCGAGCAAGATTGGGCTAACCGGGGGTAGCTCTTCTGCCAAGCAGATCTGCTGGATGCGGTCAACCATCATGGACCCGACGCCGCCGTCTTTCATGCCGTCTTCGATGGTGACTACTAACCCGTGTCGAGACGCATCGTGCAACATGATTTCGTCGGCCGGCCATACAACACGCGGATCCCAGACTGTTGCGTCGATGCCGTGTTCCGCTTGGAGTATGTCGGCAGCCCGGCAAGCCTCGGCGAGCAGGTGCCCTACTGCAATGATGCAGACGTCTGGCGTTGCTCCGCCGGCACGCGCCTTGCGGGCACGCAAACCCTCGCCAACCTCTGAGGCTCCAACTTGGGCTGCGGTGCCCTTGGGGTAGCGAATCGCGACCGGACCGTCCATGGTGAGCGAGGTGCGGAGCATCGTCTGGAGTTCTTGGGCCGAGGATGGCGCAAAGATTGTTGCCCCGGGGACCTTGGACAGAAGCAGCATGTCGAGGACGCCATGGTGCGACGGACCGTCGGGGCCGGTGATGCCGCTGCGGTCGAGTGCAAACACAACTGGAAGCCCGTGCATGCCAACGTCGTACATGGCCTGGTCGAAGGCTCGGGTGAGGAACGTGGAATACAGCGCAACAACCGGACGAAGGCCACCCATCGCCATGCCGGCGGCCAGCGTGACCGCGTGTTGCTCTGCGATGCCGACATCGTGGAAACGGTGTGGGAAAGCCGCTTGGAAGGGCAGCAGGCCGGTGGGGCCGGGCATGGCCGCGGTGATCGTATGCACCTTCGGATTCTCTGCGCCCAGTTGCACGATCGCCTCGGTGAACGCTGCGGTCCAGTCCTTCGGTTGCGAGGGCTGGGGTCCGAGGGCAGGGTCGAACACTGGGACGTCGTGGAGGTGCTTCTCGTCGTCGTGTTCTGCGAAGGAGTAGCCCTTGCCCTTTTGGGTGAGCACGTGCACGACGATGGCCCCGCTGTAGGTGGCAGCGTCGCGGAACGCTTCCTCCATCTCGATGATGTCGTGACCGTCGACGGGGCCAACGTAACGCACGCCCAACGTTTCGAAGAACGCGTGCGGTTCGTCGGCCATCTCACGCAAAGCAGCCTTCATACCTTTGACCGTGCGAAGGCCAAGGTCGCCAACCACAGGAAGGTTTTCGATGATGGATTCGCTCTTGCGTTTGCCACGCAGGTAACTGGGCTTGCTGCGAATTCGGCTGACGACCCGTGTGAGGCCCGAAATAGTGGGCGCATACGAACGCCCGTTGTCGTTCAGCACGATGAGAACGCGGCTGTTCGTGTGGCCGAGGTTGTTGAGTGCTTCGTAAGCCATACCTCCGGTCATGGAGCCATCGCCGATGACGGCGATGACGTGGCGGTCGGTTTGCTTGCTGGCCTTCAGGCTTTCGGCGATGCCGTGCGCATAACTGAGAACCGTGGAGGCATGGCTGTTCTCGATGTAGTCGTGGTCGCTCTCAGCCCGGTTCGGGTAACCAGACAGACCACCCGGCTGGCGGAGATTGGAGAACCCGTCTTGGCGACCCGTGACGAGCTTGTGCACGTAGGCCTGATGGCCGGTGTCCCACAGCACCACATCTCGCGGAGAGTCGAACACGCGGTGAATGGCAAAGGTGAGTTCCACCACGCCAAGGTTGGACCCAAGATGCCCGCTGGTGGCCGACACCGCGTTGACAATGAACTCTCGAGCTTCCGCTGCCAGTTGCGGGAGAGATTCTGCCGGAAGGGCCTTCAAAGCGGCCGGGGAAGTCACGCCATGCAACAACATGGCTTTCACAGTACCCCTGCCCAGCGCAGACCAATGTATCGACACGCAGGAAAACCCCCCACGAAACCCGGCTGTACCCCGAAAAGTCCCCGAGGAGGCTGTTCGTTTCCGCTGGATTTGCGTTCGTTGCGACAGGTTCTGGCGGGATCAGGCGCCGGAACTCGCCCCGACCCTGGCCGAATACACCGACACCGGCCCGAACTCGGCAAGTACGGGCAGCGGGTAGTCGGCACGAGTGATGATATGTGTCACACCAAATTGGGTCGGCCAGGTTTCGGCGACTGCAAAGGGTCGGGTGTCATAGCCCTCGGCCACGGCGTCGCGTACAGCGCTGAACCCGGTGCCCGAGAAGCGGTCGACGTATTGCCCGGAAAGCGAAGCCATACGCATGTTCCAATCCGAAAGTGCATCGGTCCGGGCAGTGAGCAGTGATGCCACCAGTCGGCGGTCAACCAAACCGAACTCTGCCTGTGCTGGGTTGATAGCAACAATGGCATCGACGGGCAAGTGTTGGGCTGACCACTTTGCCGCCCGCTGCTCGTCGGTCATTGTCGGTCGGAAGTACCAACGCAAGACATCCAAACGATATTCGCGCATATGAAGTGGTGGCCCGAAATGGCCGGCAACAACAAGGATCAGTCCAGCGAGACCGACGAGCTGACGTGGTGATGCTCGGCGGTCAGATGACTTGAACGAGTGCGTCCATTGCGCTGCGCGAACCACTGCCCCCAGCGCGATGATCACCGGTCCAACCCGGAACGGCATGGTGAGCAGCACTGCGTCGTAATTCGACATACGAGCCACAACACCGACGAAGAACGCGGCAGCCCCGACGAGCTCGGCGCTCTGCATCACCCGCCATGGGGTCGGTACCGGCGTATCGGCGGCACGCAGACGCAGACAGAAAGATCCGAGGCAGAGCGCCGCCAAACCTGCCAGAAGTAGGGGCGGAAATTGGAATGGATCGTGGTGAATGCTCCACAGGCCTCTGGTCCATCCGCGAATGTCGCTCTGCGCCTGTGCAGGGTTGTCGAGGGTGTAGCGCAGCATCGGCGACCCCGCCAAAGCACCGAGCGTTGCCGCCAGCGTGATCGAACCGAGGCGTGCCAGCGGGGTGACGCTGCTGGCAGCAACGGCTCCGACGAAGAGCAGGCCGCCCCAAACGCCAAGCGTGAAGTGCAAACCGATGGCGAGGGTTGTAAACAGTGCACCGGTCCACACCCGATTGCGGCCAACTGCTGCCAACATCGCGAACACCGCTGCCCAGGCCAGTGTCTTGGACTCGAACGCGCCGAACAACCATTCCTGGCTCACCGTGTAGGGAAACGGCACGAGCCAGATCAGCAGCAATCCCGCAGCGGCTAACGGGTTCTTGATCCCCAGCCCTCGCAGCAGTGCCAACAGCGCGCCAAACAGTGCAATCCATCCCAGTGGCCGACCTATCTGCACAGCCACGGTTGGGTTCGTCCAGCGAACGAGCGGCGTGAAGACGAACTCGAAAAGGGGGCGGTCGGGTGCCAGGTGCGCGAGGGTCCAATCGGACCTCAACGGCGTTTGGCCGGTCTGTTGCACCAGGCGGGGCAAGTAAACGTCTTCGTTCGGAAAGAACGTCGGTGCGAAGGTTCCAGGAAGCAGCGCCAACATCAGCAGGGCCATGAGGAACGCGCCAACCGCTTGTACCTCGGTGCGTTCCAAAAGGGTCTGCCGGCGGGCCGGGGTCATCGTGGTCAGCGCCGGAGGACAAGTGCGAGTGCGTCGTCGAAATCGAGGTAACGATGCCCCGAGTTACGCAGCCGTTTCATGTCGGCCGGTGTTGGCCACGAGTGATAGATCGACGGACCCTCGTCGGGTTCTTCGGCCCGGGCGGAGCGGCCGAGTTCGCCGATCAGCTTCAGCGCCTCCTCCAGTGCTTCCACTGCGGCAGGGATTGCCCGGTTTTCCACCTTCACCACTGTGTCTTTGGCATGAATTGGAAACGTACGGCGGCTGACGGCTGGGCCGGTGTCGAAGCGCTCGTCCACCCAGTGAACGGTAACCCCACCGATTGGATCTCCGGCTGCCACCGCGTAGAAGTGCGGGAACAGGCCGCGGTGATTCGGGAGCAGGGCGCCGTGGACGTTGATCGCTCCGAGGCTCGCTACTTCCCAGGTCGCTGGGCGCAGGAGTTGATTGAAGTGGACCGAGAGCAGTAGGTCCGGTTGTAGCTGCTCAAGCGCGTGAAGCAAAGCCGGATCTGCTGCGTCTTTACAGTCGAAGCACGGAACGCCACGTTCCCTTGCGATCGATTTCAGGGTGGTCCTGGGGAGCCGACGAGCAACAGACACAATGTCTCCGACTCGGGCTAGCAGCACTTCGACGACCTTCCATGCAGCACCCTCTCGGCGTGTAGGCGAAGAAAGAAACCGGACGAGCGCCAAACCCCTGCGGCGTGGGTCAACCACGACAGATCGAACAAACGCAATCGGCTCGACCAAATCGGTGTCGATCAGTTCTCGAACGATGGCGCACGACTGGTGCGACTCGTAAGAGAGCACAACGACTCGTAGCTTGTGGCCGTCAGATTGGACTGACAGATTGGTACTTGTCATGTGAGAGTTTTCTTTCCGATTCCGTCGTGGTTCGGGGTGGTGGAAATAGTCGGTCCGAACGGGGTTCGTTTTTTAACACCGTGATTCTGACAGTCTGCCCAAAGTGGTTGCGTCCTCAACAGTGATGATCGGCTCAACATTTCTCTGCTCGGGGCCTCTGTCCGCCGCGGCTGTAGCGTTGTAGCGAAGGATGCTGGTGAACGAGAAATTCCAATATTTGGCGCTGATGGGACTGTGTCTGCTCGGTACGCTGCCGCTTGAGTTCCGTTTTGCTGCGCGCGTGTGGCGGCGGCCGAAGGAACTCTTCATTGCGATGATTGGGCCGTTCGTCGTGTTCAACGTGTTGAACGAAGTTGCCGTGAACCGTGAGTTGTGGCGTTACGCGGTCCGCTACACAACGGGAGTTCGGCTTCCCCGTCACTACCCGATCGAAGAAGTGGTGTTCTTCATTGTGGTGCCCATCTGCGGCCTGCTGACCTACGAAGCCGCTTCGAACGTGTACGCCGGGTCCGTCCGCTCGGTCCTCGGTCGTGTTCGCCCGCAGCCAATGCACGTGGGTGCCGTGAAACCCGC
>JAYSSK010000215.1:0-3248 GCA_043720595.1 Acidimicrobiia bacterium | reverse complement strand
CGCGGATCATGTGGTGACCGATCCAATAGAACGGAGCCACCACCAGGCGAGAGCGTCGAAGGTCAGGCCGACCACAAGACACGCTCTACCTGGCGCGGTTGCCAGCAGGAAGTGGCGGGCTTTGGGATCAGTGCCCGACATCAGCACGCCGAAGCCAATCGGAACTATCCCAAGCACCGCTGCCGAAAGGCGTGATTGCGCCGTCAACGCGCCAAGTTCGCGTTGCAACGCCCGCTCGGACCGCAGGCTGTCGGTCAACGCGTCGATAGCTGCAAGTGGATTGCCACCGGTCTCAGCTGCCACTGCTAACGCCCAGGCTGTTCGTCGGCACAGCGGGTCTTCATCTCCCCACCTGCGCAACGCAATGATGAGACCTGTCTGCGGCGATTGTTCGTCAACTCGTTGCAGACCGGCCAGCACCGACCCGTGCGAAGCAACGGCGAGCGACTCTGCAATGGCCGTGGCGAGGGATGCCCCTGCTTCGAGGTTGCGGCCGATGAGAGCGAGGACCTCGAGCAGCTCTGAGTTCGGGTCGTTCTTGTGGCGTCTTGGCTTCACAGAGTTTCGAGTGCTCACCGGGTGCGCAGATTCGGGCCTGTCTAAGACGAGCTTGTGAGCAACTGATCGGCGATGCGCAGCCCACCCCGATCTGGCTGTGGCCAGAAGGACCACAGTAAGCGCGGCGATGGTCGATGGGGCCAAGTTCGTCACGTGGACGCCAACACTTCGGGGTCATTGGCCGCTGTGAGTTTGTTCGACACGCAGAGGCGGCCGTCGACAAAGTGGACGTTGCCTGCTTCGATGATTGTCCTTCTGCCGTTAGCGGTGCGCGACACGTGAACGACGCACTGAATAGCAGAGGCAATCTGTTCGCGGACTGCAGCTAATGGCAGGTCGATCCCGGCCAAGAGCATCATCAACTCGAGACGTCTCAGTGCATCGGTGGCCGTGTTGGCGTGAATGGTGGTCATCGAGCCGTCGTGGCCGGTGTTCAGAGCTGTGACCATGTCGAACGCTTCGCCGCCGCGTACTTCGCCAATAATGATTCGATCTGGCCGCATGCGAAGTGCGTTGCGCACGAGATCTCGGATGGTTACTCTGCCGGTGCCGTCAGATGATCCAGGGCGCGCTTCCAGCCGGACCACGTGAGGTCCTGGCAGACGTAGCTCGGCGGCGTCCTCGATAGTCACGATGCGATCTGTATGCGCGCAGACCGACCCGAGCGTGTTGAGCAGTGTGGTCTTGCCAGAGCCGGTGGAGCCAGAAACGAGTAGGTTCTGCCGAGTTCGAACGGCGTCGTGGACGAACTGAGCGGTTGTAGGGGACGCGGTAAAGTCTTGGAGTGACAGACTGCGCGCCGCGAACCGCCGGACGGTGAGGCACGGGCCGTCGATCGCGAGGGGTGGAATGATGACGTTGAGGCGTGAACCGTCAGGTAGCCGGGCGTCGACCATTGGGTGAGCCCGGTTCAGCTCCAAACCCAAGGGCGCAATGATTCGTTCGACGATGCGAAGGACAGCATCGTCGGTGAGTTGGATGTTTGGAACGGGTTCGATCTGACCGTGGCGCTCGATCCAGATGTGGCCCCGGGTAACCATGAGTTCGGTAATGGACGGGTCTTCGAGGAATGGCGATAGTTCGCCGGTTCCCGTGAGGTTTGCCACGACGCGGCGCGTGACTTGGTCGACGAGATGTGCTGGCGCAAGTGGGTCGAGCCTGGAAGCCCATGAGCGCGCAGCGTCGGGGAGCGGGAGGTTTGGAGCGCTGCGAAGTGCTTCGATGAGCCTGGACTCGACCCGGTCTGCGAGTTGGTCGACATCTGATGGGTTACTCAACGTCGGGTTCGACACGGACTTCACGGTTCGAGCCCAAGCGCGTGGTGGATTGCTCTGACTGGAGCATGCAACTGACGAGGGATTCGGTTGCCGAAGGTTCCAGCATCCACCGCTGCCGGGATAGCCCTCACCGACGGAACATGACCGAACACAGGTACACCAAGCAGCGCCTCAACGTCGTGGGCACGAAGCGTGCCGCCTCCACTGCCGTTCAACACTGCACCCATAACCGCGCGCCGAGACTGGAGCGCAGCGCGGATGGTGATGGTGCATGGACGCATCATCAACAGCCCGACGGTGCTCAGGTCGACCACCGCATTGGCGTGTGCGTCAACCGCCGAGCCAGCGTCGATGACGACCCGGTCGTAGGCTTGTGCCAACCACAAAACGCCCTCCTCTAACCGACTCAACTGGTCCTTGGTGGCGGGTGCCCTGCCTCCGCTCGCGGCTGATTGTTGGGCCTCGCCGAGGCAGAGCAGGTCGGGCGTTCCCCGGACGGTGGAGGCGTCGATCAGGTCGGCAAGGGACCGGGGACCTACAGAAGAGTGCGCGTGACTCCAATCAAGGAGCCCTCGCTTGGGTGCGGTTGACCGCCCGAAAAGTGCCGGTGCGTCGCCGCAGAGATCGACGAGCACCGTGGGCACGGACCGTGACCAAACCGCTGCAAGTGCGGCGCACATGACGGTGGTTCCTGACCCACCCTTGACCGACCAGCCTGCGATGACCATAGGTAGGCCTCCTCGTGTGAACGCCGTAAGTGGGCGAGTTGAGTAACACGCGGGCATTGGAGAATGCCGAGGAGGGAATTTCAGGACCGTATCAGATATCAGTAACTACGGTGACAAACATCGAAATGTACTTTGACGAGGTGGTTGGTGCCGTAGCGTCGGCCGATCTACAGTCAGAGGCGGAGGTGTCCGGGTACCTGGTGGGCTCCACCGCCTTCAAAGCGGCTGAGACGAGCGATCCTCGTCTGGTGGGTTCGATTCCCATCCACCTCCGCCATCAGTACCAACACAATGGTCAACCAAATGGACGATTTGGATAGCAACTAGCGTTTAACCCCATTAGGTTGAGGGTATGAAGGGCCTAGCAGATTCGTTTCCCTGGCTTTCTTTTCAACCTAGATGGCGTCTCGGAACCTCTGCGCTGCTTGACCTCGGCGAGGCTCGATCCAAATGTGGCCACATTTCCGGGGTTGCGATCGCACCGGAAGTTGCCGCTGAGCTTTCGCGAGTCACCCTGATCAAGGGGGCACTCGCAACGACGGCCATCGAAGGAAACACTCTCACTTTTGAAGAAGTCCGAAGGCACCTCGACCGAGAAGCGACACTTCCGAGATCACGGGGGTATCAGATGGTCGAGATCGAGAACGTACTGCGTTCCGTTTCTGAGATCGACGTGTGTCTTCGC
>JAYSSK010000214.1:0-3248 GCA_043720595.1 Acidimicrobiia bacterium | reverse complement strand
CGCTGGTGGAGCAACAGGCAAGCGCAACCCGAGGACAGATCGGCGTCACTGAGCAGCGGCCAGTTTTTCTTGCTCCCCGAGGCGGCGTTCACCAACTGGTGACCGAGCTCAGCGGCAGAGTGGGTGAACTCGTTCGGCTGGCCACTTCGGTTCGTTCTGTGACTCGGGTAAGAAACCGATGGATCCTCGACACCTCGGCAGGAGCGATGTCGGCGTCACAGGTGATCGTTGCAACTCCGGCTTACGCCACGGCCGCGTTGTTTGGGGACCAACGCTCCGCGAACGAACCAGTCGTGCACTCCCGTGACATTCTCGGCGGAACGGTCGAAGAACCAACGACCGAGTCGGTAGCACGCATGGTCGGTCGGCTGCGGGCCATTCGATACGCGTCTGTCGCCCTCATCGTGCTTGCGTATCGCTCGGCTGACGCTCGCCTCCCTGTTGGAAGCGGAATCCTCGTGCCACGGATCGAGAACCGCCTGGTGACTGCAGCGTCCTGGTGGGACCAGAAATGGCCGCACCTCCGTACCGACGATCATGTACTCGTGCGTGCCAGCGTCGGGCGCATCGACGATGTCCGTTTCCAGGCGCTCGCCGACACAGATTTGGTCGCTGCAGTGCACCAAGACCTCGCCGCTATCACCGGCGTCACACTCACGGGGTCACCCGTCGACGCGCATGTGGCCCGATGGACCGACTCCTTCGCACAGTACGACGTTGGCCATGAGGACCGAATCGGGGTGCTCCAATCCGCGCTCCCGACAGGAATCCACCTCATCGGCGCGGCATACAACGGTGTCGGCCTACCAGCCTGCATCCGCGGCGCTGAACTTGCCGCAAGAAGCGCCATCAGCGCCCTTCGCTGAGAAGGTCTCGCAAACCGGTCATCAACGCATATTCATCAGTTCTCGGGTTTTAGCCACCACCTGTGGGCCATCGGTTCAGAACACCCGCACGCCAGCCGATGTGCGAATTGTGAACAGTTCGGTTTTCCGCGGCGGCGGACCCGGTAAGCAGCTTGCTTCCCTGGGGTTCGTAGTTGCTACCTGCGCGGCCGGAGCTATGGGCCTTTTCGGCCGGGGGATCGTCGGAAGCGTGGTCAACGAGTTGTTGGCAACGATCATCATGGTGAGCGCGATGCGTGGCCTAGTCGCCCTACCCGCGCGCGAGCGGGGGCCGTGGGCATGGCTCGTCGGTGGTAGCGCCCTGTGGGTGATGGGCGACATCGGGTGGGACATTACAGCCCTCGTATCCGGAGAATCCCCCACGATCTCGCTCGCTGATATCCCGTACTTGGTTGGCTACCCGGTCACAGCGATTGGAGCAGTCAAACTTCTCCGGCTCAGGTCGCCGCGCAGTGATCGCGAGGGTTTGCTTGACGGCCTGGTGGTTTCGGTTTCTGCGACGATGACCGCATGGCAGTTCTTCATCGCCCCGGAGGATGACACCAAGGCATCGTTCGCCGCGCAGGTCGTGGCAGCCGCGTACCCCATTGGCGATGTGATCCTTCTCTCGGGTCTGGCCTGGCTTGCATTCTCGCCCGGACGACCGAGTGGTGCCCTTCGCCTCTTGATGGCTTTCGCAGGTATCACCTTGGTGCTCGACATGGGATACGCCTACGCCACGAACGCTGGGACCGAGGTACTGATGCGGGTGGTGAACACGATGTACCCCGTTGCGTACCTTTTCCTCAGCAGAGCAATCCGCCACCGCGAAGTGTTGGACGTCACCGAGCCGGTGCACCAACTGGTTCGGCGCACCAACCCAGTGCGCTTGGTGCTGCTCGGAGTCACCATGTACACGGCGCCGATGTTGGCGTTCGTGAGCGTAGGACACCGAACGAAAGATCTCGTCATCGGGCTCGGCGGCACCACGGTCTTGGCGGTGATCGTCATCACTCGGTTTGTGCTCCTGGTGCGTGAACGCGAAGCGATGGAAACTTCTGCGGCGTACAAAGCGCTACACGATGAACTCACCGGACTTGCGAACCGCAAGCTTCTCCTCGACCGCATCGACTTCGCCCAACAACGTCACACCCGTACCGGGAAGCCATACGCGGTTCTGTTCATCGACCTCGATCGGTTCAAAAGTGTCAACGACACGTGGGGTCACGCCGTCGGAAACGAGGTACTTGTGGCCGTAGGCAAATCTCTCCGGTCATGCGTGCGGGCCGAAGACCTCGTTGCGCGCATTGGTGGCGACGAGTTCGCCCTCGTGTGCGAAAACATCACCGATACTTCGATGGTCCACACCATGGCGACCCGCATTGTGAGCAGGCTGGGCCGGGACCTACCCATGCAGGCGAAACTGGTGTCAGCCAGTGTCGGCATGGTCCTCATCGAACCAGGAAGCACCGACGCAACCGACGCGGAATCAGTGCTCCACCGCGCTGACCTCGCTATGTACAGAGTCAAGAACGAGGGCGGACGCGCGTGGCGTGAGTTCGACGACGAGCTTCGTACTTGGTCGGCACAACGCCGTTCAATCGAAGCCGAACTTTCCGACGCGATCGAGCAGAGCGAGCTGCGCCTCGTGTACCAACCGATCGTCGCGTTGGACCGGTCCAGGAGTGTCGGGCTCGAAGCCCTTCTGCGGTGGGACCGACCCGGGCGCACCTCCATCTCGCCAGCAGATTTCATTCCTGTTGCCGAAGCCACGGGGCTTATCATCCCAATCGGCGAATGGGTGCTGAATGAAGCAGCCCAGTTCGCGGCCCGCAACAACATCGGTTATGTGACGGTCAACGTGTCCGCTGTTCAGATCCGGCGCTCCGACGTTGCCGATGCGTTTGGCAAAGCCCTCCTCGCCTCGGGCGCCGATCCGTTGCGCATTGTCGTCGAGCTCACCGAATCCGCGTTGCTGACTGACGTCGAAAAGGTCGATGCAACGCTTGCGAGCCTCGTCGACCTGGGGGCACGAATCGCGGTCGACGACTTTGGAACAGGCTATTCCAGCCTCGGTTACATCGATCGCTTCCCGGTCAGCATCGTGAAGGTGGACAAATCGCTGGTCGATCGCGTGGACGAGGACGAAGCCCAGCGAGCAGTTGTTCGAGCGATCACAGGTCTGGCCGCTTCGCTTGGCTTTACCGTCGTCGCCGAAGGAATCGAACGCGAATCGCAACGCCAAGCACTGATCGACCTGGACGTGCAATACGGACAGGGATGGCTCTTCTGCCGAGCCCTTGAACCCGACGCTGCGCTGGAGTTCCAACGCACCTTTGGCCGTCAGGCGGCTGAGGTTCTACC
>JAYSSK010000213.1:0-8438 GCA_043720595.1 Acidimicrobiia bacterium | reverse complement strand
ACGACCTGATTCAGTACCTGCGGCACTTGGCGCTGGAGAAGAACGAAGAGGCCCGCAAGATCTACGAGGAGAAGTGGGACGAACTGAAAGACGCCGATAAGGCGTTCGATTTTGCCCTCAATAGCCTCCCCATCCAGGAAATGCGCCAGAAAGAGTCCACCGAGGCGCTCGCAGCTGCAAAGAAGGCCAAGGCCAACGCAGGCAAGAGCGACGGCCAGATTCTCTTCGAGATGAACTGCGCACGGTGCCACACCAGCGGCTGGTCGCAAGGCGAACCGAAACAAGCCGGCACAGGAGCATTCGGTCCACGACTGTCGACCGAGTCGCTGAAGGCCCAGTTCCCGAACCCCGCAGACCAGGCCGCTTTCATCGCGAACGGTACCGAGGACAACAACAAGCCATACGGTACCCGGGGCATCAACGGCTGGGAAAGTGGCGGTATGCCGTACTTCGGCAACGTGCTCACCAACAAGCAGATCGCAGCCATTGTCGAATATGAGCGTGCGCTCCACTCACCGAACGCAACCGACGCAGCAGCCGCCGATCAGGTTGTCGCCACGACCGAAGAGGCGACGCAATGAGCGCTCTGATGCTGGCCAACTTCGAGTACAGCGTGTTCATCCGGGGCATCTTGTTCCCGGGGATCATGTTCATCATCCTGTGCGGCTCGAGCTACCTGATCATGGCCACGAATATGGGAAACCGTCTTGGTTTCTTGGTGGCTGCGGCTGGTCTGGCGGGCTGGATGTGCCTGATGTCCATCGTGTGGATGATGTACGGAATCGGCCTGCGCGGCGATGATCCCACCTGGCATGTCACCGACGTCATCACTGGCTCCAACAACCTGAACATCAGCGAGAACACAGCGGTTGGCGATCTCGCCAAACTTCCGTTTCAGTCGTCGTGGTGCAAGACAGACGCAGATGTTGCCGCATCGGCCGCTGCAAAAGAAGCTGAGAAGATGCCCGACGGCATCGCCAAATCCCGAGCCGGCCGAGCAGCAGAGAACGCCGTCGAGGCAAAGTTCGCTGCAACCCGAGCGAAGGTCAAAGCCGACACCGGTTGGGAGCCGCTCTGCACAGGCAGCGGGCAACGTGGTGACGGCCAGGCAACTGTCGACGCAACGCTGGTTCGCAAGAAGTCCGACCCAACCAAAACCCCGCAAGCACTCTTTGCTGAATCAACGCAATATCAGTCAATCAGTGCGTTCCGTCAGGGTGGCGACAATTACTTCTTCAAGATTCGCAAGCACAAGTTCTTCTTGCGTCACTCGCCGCACTGGTTCGTCATCCAGGTTCAGCCACTGAAGACCGAAGAGGTCGACGTGCCGGTGCTCGGGCCAGGCCGGGTGCAGCTGAAGAACGAGGACGGCTCGCCTCAGGTCACCAAGACCGAGCAGATCTTGAAAGAAGTCGACCAGAGCCAGCCCATCACGAGTGTGATCATGCTCCGCGACCAAGGTTCACGCCGTCAGCCACCGTTCCTGCTGGCGCTCTTCTCTGGCGCACTGTTCGCCATCCTCGCCTCGGTCCTGCACCGCCGGGACAAGCAGGTCATGGCTTTGGCGAAGTCGCCAAAGGGCCGTCCCGCAAGCGCCTAATCTCCTGTAGTACCGGAAAGGCCGGGCACCCACCTCAAGGTGGCCGTGCCCGTCTGGACCACCAACCGACACTTCAACCGCCCGCCCGGGGACTGACGACACATGGCCGAATACCTGCCGATCCTGATCTTGGCCGTACTGGGCCTGCTCTTCGTTGGGGGTTCCATTGCAGCCTCTGCGCTGCTCGGCCCCAGGCAGCGGCCCACCTCGGCGAAGGTCGCCCCATACGAGTGCGGCATCGAAAATTCGGTGCCTTCGTCGGAGCGCTTCCCTGTGAAGTTCTATCTGGTCGCGATGATCTTCATCATCGTCGACATCGAGGTCATCTTCCTCTACCCGTGGGCAGTGCTGTTCGGCAAACTCGGGGGTTTTGGCTTGCTGGAAATGGCGATGTTTTCGGTTCCCGTCATTGTGGCGTTCACCTATCTGATTGCCAACGGCGCACTGGACTGGGCGCCAGCCAAGGCACTGCGTCGGATGGAGTCGATGGTTGCGGAGAGTCGCACCACGGCATCGACTATCCGGCGTGTCGGCCGCCCTGACGACACCTCGACGGAAGCCACGACGGAAGCTGCCGAAGTTGTTTCAGCAGCACCAGCTGTCAACGGCGGAGAGGCAGCCTGACATGGGTCTCGAAGATCTCAACCACAATTTTCTGACCGGGAATATCGAAAAGCTGGTCACCTGGTCACGAAAGAACTCCACTTGGCCAGCCTCATTCGGGCTTGCCTGCTGCGCGATCGAAATGATGGCTACCGGTGCAGCCAGCTTCGACCTTGCCCGCTTCGGCATGGAGGTCTTCCGGGGTTCACCTCGCCAGAGCGACATCATGATCGTCGCCGGCCGTGTTTCCCAAAAGATGGCCCCCGTGCTGCGTCAGGTCTACGACCAGATGATGGAACCCAAGTGGGTCATCTCGATGGGCGTGTGCGCCAGCTCCGGTGGCATGTTCAACAATTACGCAATCGTGCAGGGTGTCGACCAGGTTGTTCCTGTCGACGTCTACGCGCCGGGATGTCCGCCAGGCCCCGAAACGCTCATCTACGCAATTCTGACGCTCCACGAGAAGATCCAGACCGGCGAGATCACCAAGCGTCGCACGGCAACTGGCGCGGGTGCTGGGCTCATCCTCGACACACCTCCCAAGACCATCGCGATCGGTACCCCCAAATGACCGACACCGCAGTTGAAACTCCCGCTGAAACTCCTCCGCTGCCCCCGGAGAAGCGCCATGGCGCGCTTGTCTCGCGGTCACGCAACCAAGTTGTGTTGCACCCTTCCCGTGCCGAGTACTTCAAGGTCGTCAGCGCGCTGAAGGCCGACGGATTCAATATGTGCGCAGACTTGTGCGTGGTGGATTATCTCACTGCAGCCGCTGCCCGGCCCTTGCCAGACGGTGTCAACGCAGAGCGGTTCGAAGTGGTTGTCAACCTGCTCGACCTCTCGCAGGCAGAACGAGTCCGGGTTCGTGTGCAGGTACCAGCCGACGACACCTCGGTTGCATCGCTCTATCCGCTGTATCCCGGCACCGAGGCGATGGAACGCGAAGCATGGGACCTGCTCGGCGTCACGTTCGTCGGCCACCCCGACCTGACTCGCATCTTGCTCCCGGAAGAGTGGGTGGGTCATCCGTTGCGTAAGGACGAGGCGACGGGTCGCATTCCTGTTCAGTTCAAAGTAACGAGCGAACGGAGGGATCGGAGTGAGTGAGGCGACTTTGAACCATCGTTGCAGCAAGGTAACGAGCGAACGGAGGGATCGGAGTGAGTGAGGCGACTTTGAACCATCGTTGCAGCAAAGCGGGAGGATCGCGATGAACGCTCAAGAGATGCAGTCGCGTGACAACACGCAGCCTGCAGAGCTGGCGCGCGAGCGCGGCAGCGTGCTGCGTGGGGTTGCGCCGGAAGACGCGATGCTCGACGTCAACGACTACGACATCGAGGTCGGCGACGACGAAACGATGATCATCAACATGGGTCCTCAGCACCCCAGCACACACGGTGTGCTGCGCGTGATGATGGAGATCCGTGGTGAGCAGGTGCTGCGCACGAAGCCGGTCATCGGCTACCTGCATACCGGCATGGAAAAGACCGCCGAAGGCCTCACCTTCATGCAGGGCGGTACCAACGTCACGCGCATGGATTACCTCAGCCCGTTCTTCAACGAGCTGGTGTATTCGATGGCTGTCGAAGAGCTCCTTGGCGTCGAGCTGCCCGAGCGTGCCATCTGGATTCGGATGTTGCTCTCCGAGCTGAACCGCATGTCCAGTCATCTGCTGTTCCAAGCCACCAACGGCATGGACGTCGGAGCCGTCGGCATGATGATCTACGGCTGGCGTGAACGCGAATTGCTGCTCGCCTTCTTCGAAAAGCTCACCGGTCTGCGAATGAACCACAACTTCATCCGCGTCGGCGGTACAGCTGCTGATCTCACCCCCGGGTGGCAGCGCGACGTGCTTGACCTGTGCGATGCGGTCGAGCCCCGCCTCGACGAGTTCGACTCGCTCCTCACGGGGCAGCCGATCTTCCTGAAGCGCACCCAGGGTGTTGGCGTGATCACACAGGAAGAAGCCCTTGCGCTCAGCGCAACCGGCCCAATCCTGCGGTCCACCGGCATTGAATGGGATCTGCGCCGCAACCAGCCGTACCTGCACTACGACAAGGTCGACTTCGACGTCATCGTCGGCACCCATGGCGACGCGTTCGACCGTTACGCCATCCGGTTGAACGAGATCCGAGAGTCCATCCGCATCGTCCGTCAGATCGTCGACTTGATGCCGCAGGGCGACTACCGGGTGCAGAACAAGAAAGTCACCCCACCTCCGCGTGGTCGCATCGACGAGTCGATGGAAGCGCTCATCCACCATTTCAAGATCTTCACCGACGGGTTCAAAGTACCCGAGGGCGAGGTTTATGTGGCTGTGGAAAGCCCACGTGGAGAGCTCGGCTGCTACCTCGTTTCAGACGGTGGGTCCCGGCCTCTGCGCATGCACGTGCGCGGGCCAAGTTTCGTCAACCTCCAGTCCATGCCCACGATGATGCAGGGCGCGCAGATCGCCGACGCAGTTGCGATCATCTCCTCGATCGACCCAGTCCTTGGAGAGGTAGACCGCTGATGGCACGCTTGAACACCGCCAATACTGAACGCGCCCGTGAGCTGATGGGCCACTACCCGCGCTCTCGGTCCGCAATGATCCCAATGTGTCACCTTGCTCAAGAGCAGGACGGCTATCTCACCGACGAAGCAATGGCTCACATCGCCGAGCTCGTCGGCTGTACTCCTGCCGAGGTCTACGGAACCGCCAGCTTCTACGAGATGTTCAAATTCCACCGAGTTGGCAAGTACGTCGTCGGTGTCTGCACCAACATCTCGTGCATGCTTCTTGGTGGCGAAGAACTGCTCAGCCATTGCGAAGAAAAGCTGGGCATCCGTACGGGTGGCACCACCGCTGATGGTTTGTTCACGCTTGAAGAGATGGAATGCCTCGCTGCGTGCACCCGTGCCCCGTGTCTGCAGGTCAACTACCGCTATTTCGAGAACATCACCCACGACCAAGCCGACGCGCTGATCGACGATCTGAGCGCAGGCAAGCGAGCCGGTGACGTTCCGCCGCACGGCACGCTGTCGCGGATCCGTCAATCCATTCCCGCCGACCGCCGCGCAGCGCGCGACTCGATCTGACGCGCTGACCCGCTCACTCTGTCACGACCGACTCGCAAACCCGATTCCCGACCCGCCCCGAACGCCAACCCGCAGACCGCACAGCCGTCCGAAAGCACCCATGCCGACCTCGCTGAAGATGATCTCCACCAGATGGGAAGACCCACAGGGTCATACCCTTGCCCGCTACCGCGAAACCGGAGGGTACGAAGCAATTCGCAAGGCGATGGCGATGGAGCCCGACGCAGTTGTCGATGAGGTCAAGGCAGCCAACCTGCTTGGCCGCGGCGGCGCTGGGTTCCCGTGCGGTACCAAGTGGGGCTTTCTGCCGAAGGACGTGTTCCCCCGCTACCTCGTGGTGAACGGCGACGAATCCGAGCCGGGCACATTCAAAGACCGCCTGCTGGTCGAACGTGACCCACATCAGCTGATCGAAGGTGTGCTGATTGCATCGTGGGCCATCCGTGCCAAGCAGGCATTCATCTATGTGCGCGGTGAGATGGCGTTTGCCCACGAGCGGTTGTCTGCCGCGCTCAACGAGGCATACGCGGCCGGGTTGGTCGGCCGCAACATCATGGGCACCGATTGGTCCCTCGACATCGTGTTTCACTTCGGTGCTGGCGCGTACATCGTCGGCGAAGAGACTGCACTCATCGAGTCGCTCGAGGGCAACCGCGGTATGCCGCGTCTCAAGCCGCCCTTCTTCCCTGCGTCGAAGGGCTTGTACATGCAGCCGACGGTGGTCAACAACGTCGAGACGCTCGCCAACCTGCCGTGGATCATCAACAACGGTGCCGCTGCGTTCACCGCAGTCGGTGACCCCAAGGCATGCGGAACCCGGTTGTTTGCACTGTCCGGGCACGTCAACAAGCCAGGCGTGTACGAAGTGGACTTCGGTACCACTACGTTCCGCGAGCTGTTCGAAAGCCCCGAGTACGGAAACGGCATTCGCATGGGCCGGTCCGTCAAGGCCTGGATTCCCGGCGGCGCATCGGCTCCATGGTTCTTCGAAGAGCACCTCGACATGGCGCTGCACCCCGGCCCGGTCGGCGCCGCTGGGTCAATGCTCGGCTCTGGCGCAATTGTCGTCATGGACGACCAAACCGACATGGTGCGCGCTGCCTGGCGAGTGGTGAAGTTCTTCGCTAAGGAGAGCTGCGGCAAGTGTTCGCCGTGTCGCGAAGGAACCAACTGGCTGGAGAAGATCTACCGGCGCATCCTCGACGGTCACGGTCGTCCCGAAGATATCGACCTCCTCATGGACGTGGCTGACAACATCAGCCCGGGGCTCACGTGGCCACCCAAGCAGACCACCATCTGCCCACTTGGCCCGTCAGCTGCATCACCGCTTGTCAGCACGGTCCGGCGATTCCGCGACGAATACGAAGCGTACATACGAAAGGTCGCCTAGCACCATGAGCGACGCCACCACATCCGAAGCACCGCCCAAGACCACCCTCACGGTCACGCTCGACGGGCGTGCCACCGAGGCCACTCCAGGTGAGCTGCTCATTGCCCACGCTGAAAAGATGGGCACATACATTCCACGCTTCTGCTGGCACCCGCGCATGCGCGAGGTCGGCATGTGCCGGATGTGTCTTGTCGAAGTTGACGGTCCGCGTGGTCCGTCGCTTCAGCCGGCGTGCATGCTCCCGGTTTCCGAAGGCATGAAGGTCATCACCGACTCGCCGACGGTCAAGAAGGCACAAGACGGTGTTCTCGAGTTCCTACTCGTCAACCACCCACTCGACTGCCCCGTCTGCGACAAGGGCGGCGAATGCCCGCTGCAAGATCAGACGCTCAGCTTCGGGCCAGGGGAAAGCCGGTTCGTCGAAGAAAAGCGCCACTACGAGAAGCCCATCTCCATCAGCGACCTGGTGCTCCTCGACCGAGAGCGCTGCATCCTGTGCGACCGGTGCACCCGCTTCTCCAAAGAAGTAGCTGGCGACCCGCTCATCCACTTCGTGAACCGCGGTAATCGCACCGAGGTCAACACATTCCCGGACGATCCGTTCTCCAGCTACTTCAGCGGCAACGTCGTTCAGATCTGCCCGGTAGGCGCACTCACCGCGTCGCCGTATCGGTTCATGGCACGTCCGTGGGACCTCGACCAGGTCGAGTCAACCTGTACCTCCTGTGCAGTTGGCTGCCGGGTGGTTCTGCAGTCAAGCGGTGACCGCGTCACACGCACCCAGGGTGTCGACTCCGACGCAGTCAACTGGGGCTGGCTGTGCGACAAGGGCCGATTCGACTTCGAGAACATCGGCTCTGTCGACCGCCTCACCAAGCCGAAGGTACGTAAGGGGCCGGGTGAAGCCGCACAAGAAGCAACATGGTTCGAAGCGCTCGAACGGGCGGCCTCGGTGTTGCGAAACACACCAGCAGACCAGGTCGGTGTCATCGGAGGCGCACGCCTCACCAACGAAGACGCATATGCATGGGCCAAACTGCTGAAGGGCATGCTCCGCATCGACAACGTCGACGCGCAGCTCGGCGACGGTCTCTCCGCACAGTTCATCGTGGGTACGCCGCAGGCAACCATCAACGACGTTGCCTCGGCCAGCGCGGTCATCCTCCTCAGCCCCGACCTCAAGGAAGAGCTGCCCGTTCTGTTCCTGCGAATCCGCGATGCGGCGCAGAACAAGCGTGTTCCTATGGTCGAACTCACGCCGAAGGGCACCGGCCTCAGCCGATACGTTCGCCAGTCGTTGCAGTACCGCTCGGGCGAAGCTGGCGTCGCAACTCGTGCGCTGGTCGCGGCCATCGGCGGGATCAACGCTGACCGCCAGATCGCCGGCGTCGAAGCCGACACGATCAATGCCGCCGCCGCCACCATCTCCCAGGCCCTGGCCTCTGGCAAGGGAAACGGCACGGTGGTCCTGGTCGTCGGTCGCACGTCGCTGGCCGAGACCGCTCAGTCCATCGAAGATGCTGCGCAGGCACTGTTGGCGGCACCGTTCGGGTCCAGTAAGAAGGTGCTTCACACCAGCCGACGCTCCAACGTGCGCGGCGCAATCGACATGGGCCTTGCCCCTGGAATGTTGCCTGGCCGGGTGTCGTTGGCACAGGGTCTGGAATGGTTCAGCGCCGAATGGGGCAACGTGCCGATGATGCCTGGCAAGGACACCGCAGCCATGCTGCGTGCCGCTGCCGCCGGTGAAATCAAGGCGCTCGTTCT
>JAYSSK010000212.1:0-8507 GCA_043720595.1 Acidimicrobiia bacterium | reverse complement strand
GGGACAGCACCCGTCGAGCCAAGCAGCACCGACGCACCTCGCATCATCGTCACGTCGGCCATCGAACACGACGCTGTTCGCGAGGCGACCCGTTCTCGTGCCGGCCTCGGCGAGACGCATCTCGATTCGCCGGTTGATCTCCATGGCGTGCTGGACCTGGCAGCGTTTGAAGCCAACCTTTCGTCATCTGTGCGCCTAGTTGCCGTGATGGCTGTCAACAACGAAGTTGGGACCATTCAACCAATTGCCGATGTCGTAACGCTCACCCGTTCGCTCGCCCCTGGCGCGCTCGTCCTGGTAGACGCCGTGCAAGGCGCAGCCTGGCTCGACCCTACTTCATTCTCAGCCGCCGACCTCACGGTCATATCCGCGCATAAGTTCGGCGGGCCACAGGGAGTCGGTGCGCTGCGGGTCAAAGAGGGCACCGCAATCGGCCCAATCTTGCACGGCGGAGGCCAGGAACGTGAACGACGATCAGGCACTCAGAACGTCGCCGGGATTGTCGGAATGGCAGCCGCTCTCGCCTCCACCCACGCGACACGTGACGCTACGGCGCTGGCCATTTCGGCCAAACGAGACCGGCTCATCGACGGCTTGCTCGCCGCAATTCCCAATTCGATAGAGACCTCACCGAGGCAGGTCAAGGTCGCCGGCAACGCGCACATCTGCATTGCCGGGGTTGAGAGCGAGTCGCTGCTGGTGCTGCTCGACGACGGCGGCGTCTGCGCATCCGCTGGCTCGGCATGCGCCAGCGGAGCAATTCACACATCGCCGGTGCTCGCCGCGATGGGAATTGAAAAATGGTTTGCCGAAGGGGCTTTGCGCCTCACGCTCGGCTCAACCACCACTCACGCCGACGTCGACTTGGCCCTGGAAGTCATCCCTCGAGCGGTGGCTGCGCTCCGGTCGTAAGGCGCTGGGTGTTGATCATTGGTAGCGAGCGACCGTGGGTTCCCGGGCCGGCGTCTCGCCCATGAGGCACGCTGCAGTTATCCCAGGCTGTACGCTCCAATTGCAGGTAACTAAGCAGAACCCACCAGAATCTCACCGTCAGGTCAATTCACACCGCACATGGGCATATGAGCCAACTCCGACTCGATCCGCTAACAGGCCGCTGGGTGGCCATCAACGCCGAACGGCGCCAGCGGCCCAACGAGTTCAACATCCGTTCGCTCGAAGTCGAAACCGACACCGGTCGGCCGTGCCCCTTCTGCCCCGGCCGCGCCGAGACCGAGCCTCCAATGCTGGTCACGCCTGGCCCAGACGGATCGTGGGCAGTGCGTGTTGTGCCGAACTTGTATCCGGCGTTCGAGGGCCGTGAGCCCATGGTTGTCGAGCACCTCGGGCCTATCTTCACGCAGGCCGATGCAAGTGGCGCGCACGAAGTGTTGGTCGTTCACCCAGATCACAACGCTTCATGGGCCGACCTGTCCGAGTCGCAGTGCGAGATGGTCATGGCTGCCATTGCAGCCCGCATCGATTCGCACAGTCAGCTTCCCGAGCTTCGCTACAGCCAGGCCATTGTCAACTATGGGCGTGAGGCTGGCGCATCGCTGGTGCACCCGCACGGCCAGCTGCTTGGCCTCCCGTTTGTGCCAGGTGAGATCCTCAACGAGCAGGCCGGCTTCGATCGCTTCAGCGGCAATTGCCTGCTGTGCACCACCATCGAGGCCGAACTCGACGACGGTTCGCGCATCATCTACTCCGATGACAACGTCGTCATCGTCAACCCGTTCTGGAGCGGCACGCCCTACGAGATGCTCGCCATCCCACGTACACACGGCGCACACATCCACACCGCAGCCACGGCCGATCTCACGGCAGTGGGTATCGGGTTGCGCAATGGGTTGGCGGCGCTGCGTTCTACGCTCGGCGACGTTGCCTACAACGTGGTCTTCCACTCGGCACCGTACCGTGCCCAGGGTCCGTTCCACTGGCACGCACACGTGTACCCGAAAGTCACCACTCGTGCAGGTTTCGAGCTGGGTACCGGCGTCATGATCAACGTGGTGCCACCAGAACTCGCCGCCCAGCAACTCTCCGGCGCGCTGCAGGCTTCGCACAGCGCCTAGCTGCTCCCTCGCCCCGCCCTTTGGCTGCGTGTGCACTCACTCGGCCTGGAACCGAGTTCGCGCACACTCAGGGCCGTGAAATACTGCAACCCAGCGCTTCCCCCGCGTTCTGAAATTGACTGCAGCTCTGTCTGCAACATCGCGGGAGGGCCCTATGCGCAAGCGGGCTTCGTCAGACATCGATCGCGCCCTACGGCGCATAGCCGAGAAGCAACTCGGGTTAGTAAGTGCGGCTCAGGCTGCCCACGCTGGAATTGGCTGGGACGCCTTGGCGCATCGGCGTTCAACGGGAATGCTGGTCCCCGTATTTCCCCGAGTCATGAGGCTGGCGGGGGTCGAGCTGCCGCCACATCAGCGACTGCTCGCCGCATCGCTAGCGGTGTCCAATTCGTGCGTCGCCGGACCAAGCGCCGGCGCGATCTTGGGGCTCCCGGTGGGCAAGCAATATGCACAGGACGTCTCGACCGTACCAGTCATCCTCAGCGTGCCAAACCCCATGGTCGTGCGCGTCCAGGGCATCGTCGCCGTGCGATTTCGATCACCTCTTCCAAGCCGACCATGGATGGGAGCCCGTATCTCCACACCAGCGGCCACCATTCTGACGTTGCCCCGGTTCGTGGACAACGCAACGGTCGAACGATGCCTGGATCACTGCCTGACGCACCGGTTACTCACCGTCAAGGCCGTATGTACGCTTATCGAAGCGCAACCTTATCGATCAGTTGCTCGCCGCGGCTTGCTACTTGATCTGCTCCACGCACGCGCTGGGGGTATCGGACATCGAAGCGGGCTTGAACAGCGGACCGGCCGCTGGCTTACCGAGGGCGGTCTCGGAGGGTGGCACAGCAACTACAGAGTTCTCCTTGAGGACGGCGAAGTGGTGGAGGTAGATTTCGCTTGGGTGACGCTCAAGGTTGCTCTGGAAGTGAGCCCGTTCTTTACCCACGGGTCCGAGGCTGGCCAGCTACGCGACGTGGTTCGCCGACGCTTGCTCGTCCGCGCCGGATGGACAGTGATCGAAGCCTCCGACCCAGAGCTTGTCAACCGGGCGGCGTTCCAAGCAGTCTTGCTGGATCTGAAGCGGCAACTTGTGCACTAACTCGGCTCGGGACCGAGTTCGTGCACTATTAGCCAGCTGCCAGGCGGCGGGTGTCGCGTTCTGTGAAGTACTGCGGCACCAGGATCAGCGAGGACAGCACGATGAGTGCAGCGCAGATCCACCCCATGCCGGTGATCGACACCCGCTCGATCAGGTAGAACCCCACAAACGGTGCGGCGACGGCACGCACGCCGGTGAAGAACATGTGGAGTGCCATGTAGTCGGCCACCCGGCCTGGAGGGGCGAACTTGATGGTCCAGAGGTTCCACAACACGTCACCGCCTGCCACACCCAGGCCATACGCGATCGACCCGATGACCAACCCTGTCATCGACTTGCCGAGGAAGAACGACACGATGGAAATGGCGAACACCACGTTCACGATGATGCGCAGCGCAAAGAAGGAGAGCTTGTCGAACGCCCACCCGAACGGCACGGTCATCACCAAACGAACCCCTGCTGGGATGATGATGGTCAGCATCGAGATTCGCAGCGGACCGAGCGACAACCCGTAGCGAACGTTGGTGAGGTACTCCACACGCAAGGGCAGCATCATCAGGTTGGCAAAGCCCATGAACATCCACGCTGCCAACACATTGCGGAGGAGCAGGTCGGTGCGCATAAGTTGTATGCGTACTTTCCATGCTTCACGTTCGTTCTGCGGTTCGTCTGGACGTAGGCGAAGTGGGGCAGCCGGGAACCGGTGAACCACAAGCGCCTGCATCCCATACGCAGCCGCCGCTGCCAACGGGACGATCCGCCAAGTATTTGGGTGAGCCTCCAACCGGTTCTCAAGGATCTGGGCAACCACGATGGCACTCGCTGCCATCCAGAACACACGGATCCAGAGGCCGACGCTCACGTATCTACCCCGCCTACCATCGGGGTAGTTGCGGTTGAAGATCGCCGTTGTGAACGGCACAACACACCCGTGCAGAGCCAGGCCCACGGACGCGCCGATCACGAACAGGATCTGGTTGGCAAACAACGCCGACGCGAGGCTTGCCACAGCTGCACCGAGCAATAGCTGCACCGAGGGACCGGTGACAACACGACCGCCGCGCCGGACACGTTGCACCACCAACGGAGAGAACAGAAACCCGATGCCAGCTGCCCCGGCAACCACCGACTTGGAGACCCAATTGCCATCAAGCACCTTGATGGCGATCAACAAAAAGAAGGTCCGCTCACACGCGTCGATGAAGCCCGCAGCACCGTTGCGGGCGAGATCGAGACGAAAGGTGAGCTGCTCGTCGCCGAGCCCTGGACCGGCCGGAGCACCCGGAGCACCCGGCACAGCCGGATTGTTTGGAGTGGCTCCGGTCATCCGCTCTGGTGCGCAAGCCACACCACGCCGAGCGGCGGCAGTGTGATCGACGCGCGGCCAAGGGAGTCTGCGTGTACCCAGCCGCCGTTACCGACACCGGACCCGCCGAACTCGGTGGCATCGCTGTTGATAACTTCGCGCCACGCGCCGCCTGCGGGGAGTGTGAGGCCGTGTTCGTAACGCGGCACAGGCGACAGGTTGGCTATGCAGACAACTGGCTCCGAGTCAGGCGAGGATCCGAAGCGGCCGAACGCGAACACGTTGTTGGCAGCATCGTCGGCCACGATCCAACCGAAGCCTTCCGGCTCGAAGTCCCGCTCCCACAACGACGGGTGGGCGCGTTGCTGTTCGTGCAGCGAGCGGACCAGTTCCATCACGCCAGCGTGGTCTGGGTCGTTCAGCAACCACCAGTCCAACTGGCCCTCGGAGTTCCATTCCGACCACTGTGCGAACTCGCCGCCCATGAAGAGCAACTGCTTGCCTGGGTGCGCAAACATCCAGGTATACAGCGCGCGTACGTTTGCTCGGCGCTGCCACGGGTCGCCGGGCATGCGGGTGATGATGCTGCCCTTGCCGTGCACAACTTCGTCGTGGCTGAGCGGCAGCACAAAGTTTTCGGTAAAGGCATACAGCAGCCCGAACGTCAGCTCGGAATGGTGGTGCTGGCGATGGATTGGCTCGCGTGCGAAGTACTGCAGCGTGTCGTGCATCCATCCCATGTTCCACTTGAACCCGAAACCAAGGCCGCCGCCGTCAACCGGACGGGAAACCGAGGGCCACGCTGTGGACTCCTCGGCGATCATCAGCACACCGGGGTGCTGGGCATGCACTTCGGTGTTCAGTTCCTTGAGAAACGAGACTGCTTCCAGGTTCTCGCGGCCGCCGTGTTGATTGGGAATCCAGTCGCCGGCGTTGCGTGAGTAGTCCAGGTACAGCATCGATGCAACAGCGTCAACACGTAGGCCATCGATGTGAAACTGGTCGAACCAGTACAGCGCGTTGGCAATCAGGAAGTTACGGACCTCGGTGCGGCCGAAGTTGAACACGAGCGTGCCCCAGTCGGGGTGCTCGCCCTGACGCGGGTCTGCGTGCTCGTACAGCGCAGTGCCGTCGAACTGGGCCAGCGCCCAGCTGTCTTTCGGGAAGTGCGCCGGCACCCAGTCGACGATGACGCCGATTCCCTCTGCGTGCAGATGATCCACGAGGTAGCGGAAATCGTCGGGGGTGCCGAAGCGTGAGGTAGGCGCGAAGTATGAGGTGACCTGGTAGCCCCACGAGGGTCCGTAGGGGTGCTCGGCAACCGGCAGCAGCTCCACGTGGGTGAAACCCAAGTACTTGACGTGACCGGCCAGCTCGTGGGCGAACTCCCGGTAACTCTTGGTGCCGCGCCAGCTGGGCAGGTGCACTTCGTAGATGGACATCGGCTGCGCCCACGGGTTGTTCTTGGAGCGCGCTGCCATCCACGAGGCGTCGGCCCACTCGTGTGAGCTTTCGTTGATGACGCTGGCCGTGTGCGGTGGTACCTCGGTGGCACGCGCCATGGGGTCGGCCTTTTCCGAAACAAAGCCGTTCTGCGTGGTGACGGCGTACTTGTAACACTGTCCGGCCGTAGCGCCGATGACAAAGCCGGACCAGACGCCAGTGCTGCCAATTGGGCTGAGCGGAGCCGCAGCTCGGTTGAAGCCGTTGAAATCTCCCACCACGCTGACAGCAGCGGCACTGGGCGCCCACACGGCGAACCACACCCCCGCCACGCCGCCGTTTTCTCCGACATGGGCACCGAGGTGGTCCCACAGTCGCAAATGGCGACCTTCACTGAACAGGTAGCGGTCGAGCTCGGCCCAGCGGGGATCGTCGGTCACCGGCGCAGTCTAGAAGTGTCGTGCGCCACAAGCCGCTCGGAAGAGCGTTGGTCCCCTCATAGTTGCAAAACGCCGACCAGAGGGTGCGGTGCGCTGATGTCGGTCAATATCGAACGCCGTGTCGGTAATGAAATGGAAGATCCGACATGGCTGTTCCGCTGTCCCCTACTCTTGACGAGCCGGCCCCATTTGCGTAGAGGTCGTTTGCCTCACGCGGGCCTGTCTCGGACGAACACTCTGCAGCCTCTTTTCGTGTGACGGGCGACCACGGAGTGTGTCTCCTTTCACCAGCCTCGATGAAAGCGCTTTCAGTCAGGGGTCACCCGGACTAAACTGAGTCAATGAAGGCGCATCGTTCTTTCACCGTCCGGACCCACTTGCCCGAGAATCTCAGCAAGCTCCAGACCATCGCCACCAACCTCCGCTGGTCATGGGACGACCGTACCCGCCGGTTGTTCCGCTGGGTGGACCCCGAGCGGTGGGAAGCCAGCGATCACGACCCTGTGGCCATGCTTGCGTCGGTTCCAGCAACCCGGCTTGCAGAATTGCAGGCCGACCCCAACTTCATGGCGTTTCTGGACGAAACCCACGACGACCTCACCCGCTATCTCGACTCGCCCGGTTGGCAGCAACTCAAGGGCACCAGCCCGCTCAGCAGCGTGGCGTACTTCTCGCCAGAGTTCGGCATCTCTGAGGCACTGCCCCAGTACTCGGGCGGCCTCGGCGTGTTGGCCGGCGATCATCTCAAGGCAGCCAGCGGCCTCAACATCCCCCTCACCGGTGTCGGCCTCTTCTACCGGCAAGGCTACTTCCGCCAGCGGTTCAACTCCGAGGGTCTACAGATCGAGCAGTATCCGGTGCTCGATCCTGCGTTCATGGCCATGGCGCCTGCTCTGCCGGCAGGTGCTGCACCTGGGTCCGAGCAGGCGCGCATCACCATCGACCTGTCGGGTTCCATTGTCACAGCCCGCATCTGGCGTGCGCAGGTCGGCCGTATCTCGCTGTACCTGATGGACACCGACATCGACGACAACGACCCCGATGGCCGTGCCGTCACCGACCGCCTGTACGGCGGCGGTGAAGAGCACCGCATTCGCCAGGAGATTCTCCTCGGCATCGGCGGTGTTCGCGCACTGCAGACCGTGGGCGTTCCGTTGCAGGTGTTCCACACCAACGAAGGCCACGCAGGCTTTTTGGGTCTGGAGCGCATCCGCCAGTTCGTCACGCAGCAGGGGCTGTCGTTCGACGAAGCCATCGAGGCAACCCGCGCTGGCACCTTGTTCACCACCCACACACCCGTGCCTGCTGGCATCGACCGGTTCCCACGACCGCTGATGGAGAAGTACTTCGCCCGCTGGGCCGAAGAGGTTGGCATCACGTTCGACCGCTTCATGGACCTTGGCCACGAGCCAGGCGACGGCGCCGACGCACCCTTCAACATGGCGGTCATGGGCCTGCGCCTGGCTGGCCAGGCCAACGGCGTGTCCAAGCTGCACGGCGATGTGAGCCGCTTGATGTTCTCCAACCTGTGGCCAGGTGTGCCGCAGGAAGAGGTGCCAATCCGCGCTGTCACCAACGGCGTACACGCACGCACATGGACTGCGCTGTCGATGGGTGAGCTGTTCGAGCGTTACGTGTTGCCAGAGTGGCCCGAGGCATCGCTGGAGCGCTGGGCACGCATCTTCGACTGCCCGGACGCCACCTTGTGGAAGGTCAAGGAAGATAACCGTGCACGCATGGTTGCGTTCATCCGCAACGAACTGCGCCGCAGCTTCGAGGCCCGCGGCGTTGGCGATGTCAGTTGGACGGACCGCGCCCTAGATCCAAGCGTGCTTACTATCGGCTTTGCGCGTCGTTTCGCAACTTATAAGCGCGCAAACCTTCTGTTGTCAGACCCCGATCGTCTGCGCCGCCTGTTGCTCAACGCCGACCGCCCCGTGCAGTTCGTGTTCGCAGGCAAGGCGCACCCGGCGGACTCGCCTGGCAAAGAGATCATGCGCACCATCATCAACGCGTCGCTCAACCAGGACATCCGCCACCGCGTTGCGTTCATCGAGGACTACGACATCGGCGTTGCACGCATGATGTACCAGGGCTGCGACGTGTGGCTCAACAACCCCATCCGTCCGCTTGAAGCGTGCGGCACG
>JAYSSK010000211.1:0-8514 GCA_043720595.1 Acidimicrobiia bacterium | reverse complement strand
AATCCGACGAGACGCACCACGACGGCGGAGCCGTTGTTGATGGGGATGGGGCCCCGTCGACCAAAAGCATCACCACACGACGCCGGTGAGCAACGCGAACAGAATCCGCGAGAGTGTGGGCGAGGGGGGACTTGAACCCCCACAAGGTTTCCCTTACTAGCACCTGAAGCTAGCGCGTCTGCCATTTCGCCACTCGCCCGAGTGGAGCGCTCACTCTATCCGAGGAGAATGAGGGTCGAAATCCGTTTGCGGCTCCGGCTGTGAAGGAGCATCGGTAGGCTCCTCGGAGAATGGGGTTGGCACGGTTCGAGAAGCGTCTGGAGCGAACGGTCGAGGGGGCCTTCGCCCGCGCCTTCAAGTCGCAGGTCCGGCCGGTCGAAATTGCCCGGCGCATGCTGCGCGAAATGGACTTGTCGGTCGACGTCGGGGTGAAAGGTCGCAGGACTGCACCGAACCATTTCACTATTGCGCTGGCTCCTCAAGACATCGGGCGATTGTCTGGAATGCTCGACGTGCTGGCAACAGAGTTGGCCGAAGAGCTAGAAGCTCACGCTCAAGACGAGGGGTACACACTCCCCGGCCCGGCCGGGGTCGAACTCGTCGAAGACCCTTCCATCCGCACCGGGATAGTAGAAGTAACCAGCGAGTTTCGGTCAGGGCTACGCGCCCCGCGCCCCGTGGCCTGGGTCACCGACGGCACGGCGCTTCGGGAACCGGTCATACCCGGACAACCGCTGTATATCGGCCGTCAGGCCGACTGCCACATCGTCATCAACGACACCAACGTGTCTCGGCGCCACGCCGAGGTCCGAGCCGAAGGTAACCACGTGGTCGTGAAGGATTTGGGTTCGCTCAATGGCACCAAGGTCAATGGGCGCGGCGTCCCGCCAGACCGAGGCTCCCAGGCGCGCATCGGCGATGACATCACGGTGGGCAGTGCTCACTTCACCCTCGTCGGGTCAGACGACTAAAGCCGGGGAACAAAGCCAACATGCCCGTTGCCGTTCTCACCATTCTCAAGTTCTGCCTCGTTGCGCTGATATTTCTGTTCCTCGCTCGCGTGCTTCGGGCCGTGTGGGTCGAGATCAGTGCTCCGGCACCGGACGCACTGTTGCCGGTCAACACAGCACGTAACGAGCTGCACAACGAACCAGTCCCCGTTGTCGCGCCGTCGAAACGCGGCCGTCGTCACAGCGTTTCCGCACTTGCCCTGGTCGTCGTCGACCCGGTCGAAGACAGGGGCAGGCGCCATGATCTCACCCAGGAAATGACCATCGGCCGTGCGCCCGGATGCGCGATTGTCGTCACCGATTCGTTCGCGTCCCAATTGCACGCACGTGTGTTTGACCGCGATGGCGACTGGTTCGTCGAAGACCTCGGATCCCGCAATGGCACCTGGCTGAACCGCGATCAGGTGCACGGCCCGGCGCGTCTTGAACGCGGCGACCGAGTGAAGGTTGGCGATACGGTGCTTGAGGTGAGTTTGTGACCGTAACCATCCTTCAGGCCGCAAGCTCGACTGACCTCGGCCGACGCCAGGTCAACCAGGACCGCGTCCTCATCGACCACGAGCACGGCGTCTACGTGGTCGCCGACGGAATGGGTGGACACCGCGGTGGCGGCACCGCGGCAGAGATAGCTGTTGCTGTCATCGCCGGGTCAACCGTCACCGACAGCGCCGCGCTCATCCGAGCGGTCGAGGCAGCTAATGCCGCCATCTTCGAACGCAGCCGAACCGACCCAGATCTACACGGCATGGGCACCACCATTACGGCGATGGCCATCGTGGTCGCGGAAGGCGAAGAACGACTGTCGATCGCCAACGTCGGCGACTCTCGTGCGTATCGCCTGCGGGCAGGCGAACTCGAACTCCTCACAGAAGACCACAACATCGTTTCTGAACTCGTGAGAGATGGACAGCTATCCGCTCAGGAAGCCAGAACGCATCGCCAGCGCTCTGTTCTCACCCGAGCAGTCGGCGTCGAACCCGAAGTTGCTGTCGACGTATTGGAGGTCCTTCCTTCGGAAGGCGATCGCTTCCTACTGTGTTCCGACGGGCTGACGGGCGACGTCGACAAGTCACAGATCGCCGGGATACTCCGGCGATACGCCGACCCTTCCGAGGCGTGTCGTGATCTCATTCGTGTTGCGCTCGCTGCTGGCAGCAAGGACAACATCAGCGCCGTCATTGTCGACGTGATGCATGACAACCAGTCACTTTTCACAGCGGACACACCGTCGCGGCTCACGTCCCGCGATGGAGGATCACCGGGGCTCGACGACACCATGGTGCTAGCGGGTCCGGGGACGCCTCCGGTCCGGCCTGGAAACAACCCACCTGTCACTCCGCTTGCCCCGAAACGCGCCAAGTCGCGCCTGGTAACCCCCCGCACGCTTGCCTTCGCGGTCGCCCTCGTCGTCATTGGTGGCATCGCCTACTGGGCCATCTCCAACGCCCCAGCGGACGACACCGTCGTCACCACGATCGCAACAACTTCGACGCTCGTCGAACCCTCCACGTCGACGCTCTCAACAATCACCTCCACGCTTCCGGTTGCCGGGAGCAAGCCAACCCTTGCGTTGCCAAGCACAGCAGTTGGCGCACCGACCACGGGGTTGGTCGTCGTGCCCGAGGCCGGCGTTCCGAACGAGACCATTCCAGTTGTGACCACTTCCCCGGTGCGGACCCTTCCAACGTCGCGCTCGTCGAGCACTCGCGCGGTTCCCACCACCGGGCCGTGACCCGGATGCCCTCGTAGTGACGTCCATGAGATTCGGAGTTCCGCTTTCGGCTGACCCGCTCCGGCGTCGTCGCGCCGAACTCGGAATGCTGACCATCGGACTTGTTGTCACGGGATGCGCATACACACTGGTGAGTCTTGGCAGAACCGCAGACCTTCCTGCAAACCTTCGCCCCTTCGTCGGTGTCATCGCAGCATTGCTGCTGTTCGCACATCTGGCCAATCGGTGGTTGACACCGTTTGCTGACCCCGTCCTGTTGCCTCTTGCGGGCCTGCTGAACGGGATCGGATACGTCGTCATCACCCGCCTCGACCCGATCCTTGCCAACCGACAGGCGGCATGGACAGCTGTCGGCATCGTCGCCTACGTCTTGACACTCGTCGTGCTGCGAAACCCGCGCACCCTGCAGCTGAGATATGTCTTTGGATTGATCGGGCTTGGGTTGCTGCTGTTGCCGCTCGTGCCGGGTATCGGTCGCGAGATCAACGGCTCTCGGATCTGGGTTGGCCTTGGCCCGGTGTCGTTTCAGCCAGGTGAGCTGGCGAAAGTCGCCCTCGCACTGTTTTTCGCGTCGTATCTCGTGGACAACCGAGAACTCTTGGCCGGAACAGCCAACCGCTCACTGTTCGGCTTGGCGGTCCCGGACCTTCGCCATCTTGGGCCGCTCGTGGGCGCTTGGGCAGTGTCGTTGCTGGTGATGTTCTACCAAAAGGATCTCGGCAGCTCCTTGCTGTTCTTCACGCTGTTCATCGTCATGGTTTGGTTGGCCACCGGGCGGCGGTTCTATTTACTTACTGGTGCGGCATTATTCGCGGTTGGCGCGTATGCGAGCTGGTCGGCGTTCTCACACGTTCAGCGCCGTGTTCGAATCTGGCGTGACCCGTGGCCCGAGGCGCAGGCAGCCGGTTTTCAGATCGTGCAGTCGCTGTTTGCATTTGGTTCGGGCGGTGTTGGTGGCACCGGTCTTGCTCTGGGTTCTCCCACGCGCATTCCCTACGCCGCAACGGACTTCATTTTTGCTGCAATTGGCGAGGAGTTGGGTTTCGCCGGAACGAGCGCTGTGCTGATTGCGTTCACCCTCCTTGTCGGTAGCGGCATCCGCATTGCCCGCCGAGCGCAACGCCCGTTCGACCAATTGCTTGCCGCCGGTCTCACCACAATCATAGGTGTACAGACGTTTATCATCATCGGCGGCGTTACGAAACTTGTGCCACTCACGGGCGTTACCTTGCCATTCGTGAGCTACGGCGGCTCCAGTCTCGTCATCAACTATGTGATCATCGCCATCCTCGTGCGGCTCTCACATGCGAGCGCCGCGCCACAACCAGTCGCAGAACCTGCAGACGAGGTCGGCGAATGACCAGGGCCGCCTATGCGCCGCGTACCGAGGGAGACCCTGGGCTGAGCCAGCGTTCGGGAGCCGTAGGTAAGGCCTTGCTGCTGCTCTTCGCGTTGCTGTTCGCGAACCTGTTCAAGCTGCAGGTGCTCGATGCCAATCGTCTCGCCAATCACCCCGGCAACACACGTAACGCTGTCAGAGATTTCGGGCAACTCAGAGGGTCCATCACCACCGCCGACGGTGTGGTGATCGCGCAAAGCGAGCGGAACCCCAACCGGCAGTCAAAGTTTCAGTACGTCCGGCGCTATCCAAAACCATTTCGATACGGTCATGTCAGCGGCTACTTCTCGTTCACATTCGGATCAACCGGAATCGAGCGAACCGCCAACTCGGCTTTGGCCGGTCGTGAGGGGGCCCTCGTGCTCAGTCGGGACAAGATCGAGCAGATCCTGTCCGATCGGATCGAGGTTTCCGACGTCACGCTCACGCTTCACGATTCGGTGCAACGTGCAGCGGGTGCAGCCCTCGGAGAACGTAAGGGTTCCGTTGTCGCAATCGATACCCGCACGGGCGCAGTACTCGCGCTCTACTCCTGGCCGAGCTTCGACCCGTCGCCGATTTCCGGGCTCGACCAGAAAGCCGTTACTGCCGCATACAAACGCCTCGAGAACAACGACGACAATCCGTTGCTTCCCCGGGCCTGGCGTCAGCTGTATCCACCCGGGTCAACCTTCAAGACGATCACCACCGCGGCTGCGCTACAGAGCGGAGCCGTCACCGCCGACACGGAGTTTCCGACGATCAGCGAACTCGTCCTGCCGCTCACAACACGGCCGCTACGTAACTTTGGCGGGAAGCCCTGTGGCGGAACGCTGACGGACTCGTTCGTGGTTTCGTGCAACACGACGTTCGCTCAGATCGGCTTGGACCTCGGGGCAGACGAACTCGGTTCGCGAGCTCGCGCATTTGGGTTCGGTGAAAGGCCGCCACTGGACATTTCACCCGCCCCGGTTGCTTCGCGGTTCCCTGCGTCATCCTTCTATGACCGCAACACGCCAGCTCTGGCCCAGAGCGCGATCGGCCAGAGTGACGTTGCTGCGACACCGCTCGAAATGGCACTGGTTGCAGCGGGAATCGCCAACGGCGGCAAGGTCCCGGCGCCATATCTCATTCAAACCGTCTCGGAACGAACCGGGGCCGTGGTGCGATCAGGGTCTCCGCGCACGTGGACAACAGGAACCAGCCCCGAGGTAGCAGCTGCCCTCACCGAAATGATGGTTCAGGCCGTCATCTCCGGGACCGGAACCCGGGCCCAGGTTCCCGGTGTCACGGTGGCAGCAAAGACCGGGACGGCGCAGACAACTGCCGGCGCAGACACCAACGGAACCGACAAACCTCGGGCACATGCGTGGACTATCGGGTTCGCCCCTGCCGAGCAGCCACGGGTCGCAATCGCAGTGATCATCGAAAACCAGGCAGAGGTATCGGCCACTACCGGTGGCCGAATCGCGGCTCCGGTTCTTAGTCAAGTCATGAGCGTGGCGTTGCGAGTCACCGAGTGATAGCTCGGTTGAAGCGGTCGATTTACTCAGCACCACTACTTTCTGTGTGCATATGACCTGGAAACCACCGCTGCGCTCGCTAGGTTGGTGAGGTTATGGAGTCGACGGCAGTTGTTAACGAGCGCTATCAAGTGGTCCTCGACCGCATGCGTCCGTCCGCCCTCACTGACGACATGCCGGCAGAAGACCTGCTGCTCGGGCGAAACGTGTTGTTCCGTGCCTTGAAGACAGAGTTCTCCAACGACAGGGAGTTCGTCGAGCAGTTCCGCAAGCACGTGCAAACCGCTGCCTCGCTTACGCACCCAAACATCGTGGCCGTGTACGACTGGGGTCGAGAGCGCAATGGTTTCGCGGACCGGCCCGGCCCCGTCTACTTCGTGATTACCGAACGCCAAAGCGGCCGGTCGGTCCTCAGCTACGTCGAGGAAAAGGGGCCCATCCCACCGGATCGAGCCATCCACATTCTGCTGGGCGCCTCCTCAGCCATCGGCTACGCGCATCGAAACGGGGCCATCCACGGTGGGCTCCGCCCAGATCTGGTTTCGGTCAGCCCTTCTGGCCTCGTGAAGGTCGCCGACTTCGGTATGCCTGCACTGCTGGCAGAGAACCGTGAGATCGAGCTCTGCCGGTGGGACGCTCCGGAGCTTGTTCGAGGCGATGAAGCCACCCAGCAGACCGACGTCTACGCGCTCGGACAACTCCTATACGTCCTCGTCACCGGCCGAGCTCCGTTCACCGCCGGGACCCTTGAGGAGTTGCGCCGCAAGCAACTCACCGGTGTCCCGCCGGCACCGCGGAAGCTGACCCCCGCCTTGCCGCGGGCTCTCGAAATCATCATCGGCCGTTGCCTCGCGAAACAGGCCCCCGATCGGTTCGCGTCAGTGAACGACCTCCGGGCGGCACTGGTTCGGCTACGCGAGACGTTGGGTGGCGAAGCCGCTCCTGCACGGGCTTCCGTTCCCGAGGCACGATTCGGGCCGGTTGACGCGGTGGGTCCTGATGAGCCCACCCGAATTGGCATCCCGCCTCGCCGCGACGCGGATCCCACTCCCGCACCACCGATTCAAGCCGCAGCAGCGAGCTTGCCGCCGACACCCAAACAGGGTGCAACTCCAGACGAATCGAGCGTTCGCAAACGCGCTGACGACGCACCGCTTCCCACCAAGCAGCCTGGAGTCGTCCCACCGGGCGTTGCGAGCACAGCGGCAAGTACAGCGGTAAGTACAGCGGTCAGCACTGGAACAAACATCGGGCAAAAAAAGTTCGATCCGGCTTCCGGTGGCACAGGTTCGCGCAGCGGAGGCTCGTATCGCTCCACGCCGGGCAGCGACCAGACGGCCGACAACAGCGCCTTTGACCAGCCAACCGATGCGGTGCGCCGCCCTACCTTCGCTGAACACGCCGACGATACCGATGCTGCCGGGCGCGTTATCCGCGCATCAGTATTGGTGGACGATGCAGACCCGCTTGCGGTGCTGGACAAACAGTCGTCCAGCACCCGTTGGCTCATACTGCTCGGCGTCCTGCTGGCGCTGCTCGCTGCGTTGCTTGGCCTCCTCGCCCGGTCGCTGAGGGACACCACTACGCCCACGGTCCTGGTGCCCAACGTTGTGAGCATGAATCGCACTGCAGCGGAGGAAAAGCTCAGCAACCTCGGGTTCACCTCAGCGGTTGAGTACGCAACGAACGACCGGTTTGGCCGCGACGTGGTCTTCGAGCAGCGTCCGCCGGAAGGGCGCCAGGTGAAGGCGGGATCTGAGATCACCTTGATCGTCAGTTCAGGCGACGGCATCTTGCGGGTCCCCGACGTTGTGGGCCGCAGTCAAGATGTAGCCGAGTCGACGCTGCGTACCCGCGGCTTCAGCGTTGTCGTCGAAACGACGCCGAACGCGTCGGCCGCTCCTGGCAACGTCATCTCACAGACGCCGAGCGCAGATACCGAGGCAAAGGCTGGTGACGCGGTCACCATCATCGTTGCGGCCCGAACCGGGACAGGCAAAGTTCCTGATGTACTCGGCAAGACGCCGACCGATGCGGCCTCAGCACTGATCGCCGAAGGATTCCGCTCCAGCCTGCTTGACGAAGCCAGTGCGACGATCGAAAAGGGCACCGTCATCCGCACAGAGCCGGCAGCCGGAACCGAGTTCGACCGGAACGGCACCGTCAAAGTATTCGTGTCGCGGGGAGCTGCCGTCCAAGTCCCAAGCGTCTTCGGCCAAACAGAAGGTGCAGCCATCGCAACACTTCGTTCGCTCGGGTTCGAAGTCGACCGCCAGCCCCGTCAGGTGGGCGATCCGAATAGCGTCGGCATCGTCCTTGATCAAACCCCGAAGCAGGGAACCGACAGCGTGGCCGGAGCAAAGGTTGTTCTGTTTATCGGTGAACTAGACCCAAGTGCCACGACGACTTCGACCGTCCCAACGGGCGGCCGAGCGACGATCATCACCACAACCACGCTCGCTTCAGACAGTCCGCTCGATGCAACCTCGCTACCTCCAGCCACAGCGCTCCCTGTGCAAACGGTTCCACCAACCCCCGTTCCAACCCCGGCTCCAACCCCCGCGCCGACGCCGGCCCCAACCCCGGCACCGACGCCCCCTCCGACCCCATCTGCCACCGTTCCGCTGGTACCCGATATCACCACGATCCCAATTGGTTGACCGGGCGCGGCCGAGCGGTGAACGGAGGGATCGGAGTGAACCCGAGGTGGAGCAACCCATCAGACACGGGCGCGGCCGAGCGGTGAACGGAGGGATCGCAGTGAACCCGAGGTGAGCAACCCATCAGACACGGGCGCGGCCGAGCGGTGAACATCGCGTCGACATCGCCCCTGAGGCACTCACGGCGGGCCGTATGCTGATGCGATGGACG
>JAYSSK010000210.1:0-8534 GCA_043720595.1 Acidimicrobiia bacterium | reverse complement strand
GCAGTTCAACAGACCGCGCAACCCATCGTCGGGTCTCGTGCGGCTGCACCACAGCGTCGACATAACCGCGCTCTGCTGCCACAAAGGGGTTGAGGTAGTTGGCTGCGTATTCGATTTCGTGCTGTAGACGAACGGACTCGTCTTCGCGGCGGTGCAGGATCTGCACGGCACCTTTTGCACCCATCACGGCAAGCTCGGCCGAGGGCCACGCGATGCAGAGGTCGTTGCCCATGGTCTTGCAGTCCATCACGATGTACGCGCCGCCATAGGCCTTGCGCAACACAATGCAAATACGCGGAACCGAGGCTTCGGCATAGGCAAACGCCATCTGCGCACCGTGGCGGATCATGCCGCGCCACTCAAGGTCTTTGCCCGGAAAGTAGCCGGGAGTATCGACGAACGTGACGATGGGCAGCCCGAAGGAGTCGCACAACGCAACGAACCAGGCTCCCTTCTGCGCCGCGTTGATGTCGAGCGTGCCAGCGAGCGCCATTGGCTGGTTGGCCACAATGCCAACGGCGCGTCCGGCGACGTGCGCGAACCCGACAACGAGGTTGGGTGCCCACCGAGCTTTTACTTCGGTCAGAACGCCGTCGTCGACAATGCCTTGCACCGCTGCTCGAACGTCGTAGCTACCGGTGGATGCGGCAGGAATGAGCGTGTCGAGTTCGGGTGCGTCGCGGTCGAGCGGGTCGTCGGTCGGCCGCCATGCCGGTTCGCCGTCGACATGGGCCGGCAGATAGGCGAGGAGCTCGGCCACCGCATCGAGGCCGGATTCGACGTCAGGGACCGTGCGGGACGAAACGCCCGACGTGCGTGCATGAGTGTCAGGGCCACCCAGCTTCGCGTTGTCGACCATGAGGCCCGTGTAGTCGGCGACCATGGAAGGGCCGTTGACGAACGAGTACGACACAGATGTCATCACCACGAAGTCAGCCAAACCGAGCAGCAGTGCTGGGCCTGAAACAAGTGGGCCGTCGACGATGAGCGCCACGGGAACGACGCCTGAACAGGCCGCAAGTGCACGAGCAGCCAGACCCCAACCGTGCAGGCCGCCGAGGCCCTCTTCTGCGGCGTTTCCGGGGCTGTGCAGCACCCCAACGAGAGGGTGACCATAAACCCGTGCGGCATCGGCTGCGGCCGCCATGGCCAGGCCGTCGTCGAGCCCGAGGAACGGGTCGTCTGCGTCAACTCGAAACGTGACTGCGAGACGGTTCTCAGGCAAGCGTCCGTCGAGGTCGCCGACAGCGACGGTGACCCCGGTTGCCCGGCGAGCGTGGAACGCAAGCTCAGAAGCCAGGGCGAGCGCGTCGACACCCGACCGCTCTGGGTTGGTTCGCTGCGACACGGTTGGTTGAGTAGGGGACTGGCCCCGTCGGGTGAGTTGGCGCCGTTCGGCCATTCCTCAACCGTACCCGCCGTCAGACGCAGGATCGCCCGGGCTGGTCGGGTGAGAATTCTTCGGTCTAGCTGGCCGACAGGACAGGGGTGCCCTGTTCAGCGGCGCGTTCTGCAACTCGGGCCGCGCGCTCAGCCATCTTGCTAGCGAGTTTTCCTATGCGGCCGATCTGCACGATGAGCCGTTCGCGCGCCTGTTCGGCCTGGGCGGACAGTCCTTCGAGTTTTTCGATACCCCAGTGACGCATGATGACCGGCACGAGGATCTGATCGTGGTGTTGCAGCAGGTTGTAGATGTTGGCGTCGGCGATGGCTTTGGAGTGTTTCGCGAACCCGATGATGCCGGTGCCTGGCATTTCGAAATCCTTCACCTGACGCTCGATAGCCATGACCGTGCCAGATGGATCGACCTCGAGGGCTGCGCTAGCCAGGTCCCTGTAGAACAAATAGTGGAAGTTCTCGTCGGTGGCGACCCGGCTCATTATTTCGTATCCCGCTGCGATGCCGGGGTGATCAGCGCCGGTCTCCTGCAGAATTTTGCCGGTATTGCGGTGGGCAATGCGAGTTGCCAGTTCTTGCAGTGCCACGTAGACGACACCATCCAACGGGGTCTCTGGCTGTGGAACTTCGCCACCGGACATCTGCACCATGCGGCCATCTTCGAGTTCACGCGGGTCGATGGCGCGGGTGACGGTGAGGTAGTCGCGGATGGCGATGGAGTGACGGGCTTCTTCCGCGGTCCAGCGGTGTGACCAGACCTTCCAGATCGAGTCCCGAGAAAACATGCGGTCGATCGTTTGGAAGTAATACGGAAGGTTGTCCTCGGTGAGCAGGTTCACGTAGAGAGCGCTTCGAACCGGGTCAGGAAGGGGGTAGTCGGACGGGTCCCAATCGGCGCCGGGGACGAAGTCTCGGCCCATACTCCATGGGACGGTTTCGTGTGGATACCAGGGCTTGCACGACGTCAGGTGCCGTTCATACAGGCGCTCTGCAGTGGGAGCGAGGTCGTTCAGAAGTCCCTGGAATTCGATCACCCGAAAATCCTACCTACTGGTCGGTAGGCAGGTAGACATTCGCCGCATTCGCTGCATCAATTTCGATGATCACCTGATGCGTTGTCCGTGTTTGCTGGCAGACTCGACCGATGGCAGCAGCGAAAAGTTTGGCAACATCACCTCGGCAGGCGGCTACGCAGGAACGAGCAGCACCACGGCGCGCTGCGTTCTTCGACCTCGACCGCACATTGCTTGCCGGAGGATCTGCGCCGGTATTTGCAGAGACCCTCCGGTCGCTGGGCGTCGACACACCTCGGGTGCCAGGTCAAGATCTGTTTCTCAAGCTGTACGACCTGGTTGGCGAAACCAAGGTCGGCATGCAGTTGGCCCGGTCGGCCGTCACCAAGGCAGCAGGCCTGCGCCGTGACGATGTGCAGCGCGCTGCGCACGGGTCGGTCGATGCGCTGCTCACACGTGTGCAGCCGTATGTCCGGGCGCTTCTGGCCGAGCATCGTACAGCCGGAGACCTGCTGGTACTCGCCACAACGTCACCATACGACCTGGTTGCTCCGTTCGCCGAGGCGCTCGGTTTCGATGCGGTCGTCGCTACCCAGTACGGCGAAAACGAAGGTATGTACACAGGGGAAATCGCCGGAACCTTCGTGTGGGGCCCTGGCAAACTTCAGGCGGTTCAGGACTGGGCACAGCACAACAACGTCTCGATGGGCGATTCGGCCGCGTACTCGGATTCTTACTTTGATGCTCCGTTGCTCGGTGCGGTTGGCAGGCCGAATGCGATCAATCCAGATATGCGCCTCTTGGCTCTGTCGGCGTTGAAGGGCTGGCCGGTGCGCTGGCTCGATGTGCCAAACGGCGTGCCGCGCCTGTTCGGTGTGGAACCGCTCGATGTGCTGCGTCGCGTGATCCGCCCGGAATTCATTCCGTATGCGCGCTTTTCATTCGAAGGTGTCAGCAACATTCCGTCGCAGGGTCCTGTCATCATCGCCGCTAACCACCGAAGCTACTTCGACCCGCTCGCGCTTGCGTTGCTGTTAGCCCGTGCGGGCCGCAACGGTAGGTTCCTCGCGAAGAAGGAGGTGGTCAACGCGCCGGTTGTCGGTCAGATCGTCAAGGCGTTCGGCACCATCAGCGTTGATCGGGGCTCCGGGTCCGCACAACCACTGGACCAGGCGGCCGAAGCGTTGGCCGCCGGCGAGGTCATCGTGATCCTTCCGCAGGGAACCATCCCGCGTGGCGACGCATTCTTCGACCCGCAGTTGGTGGGACGGCCCGGAGTCGCCAGGCTTGCGGCGATGTCAGGTGCGCCCGTGATCCCGGTGGGGCTCTGGGGCACAGAGCGGGTATGGCCACGCAATGCAAAAGTTCCCAACATGGCCAACATCGCCTCGCCTCCGCTGGTGTCGGCAAAGGCCGGAAAGCCGGTGAAGCTCAAGAACGCCCGCAAGTCGCTCGGTGCCGACACCGAGAAGGTGATGGAAGCCATTTCCGGCTTGCTTCCGGCTGAAGCGAGGCAGAAGCGAACGGCGTCAGCGGCCGAGTTGAAGTCAACAATGCCCTCCTGAACACAGGCCGCCGCCACCTATCGGGGGCGCACCTCGTCGAAGCGATCGACCGTGGCCAAGGGCCTGAACATAACGGCCCACACGCCGACGATGACCAATGTGGCAACGCCTCCGCTCACAATTGCCGCAACAGTGCCCATGAGAGCGGCTGCAAAGCCAGACTCGGCTGCGCCAAGTTCGTTCGATGCGCCGATGAACACTGCCTCGACCGCCATCACGCGGCCGCGCAACGCGTCGGGTGTCGCCAGCGGCACGAGGGTGGTTCTGATGAACACGCTCACCATGTCCGCGCTGGCCAGCACGAACAGGCTGATCCACGACAGCAGGTAATTGGTCGAGAGTCCGAAGATGATGGTGAACACGCCGAACACCGCAACAACGATGAGGAGCACCCGGCCCACATGGCGCCGAACGGGCCTCACCGCGAGGATCAGGCCGGTGATCACACCGCCGGTTCCGACGGCAACTCGCAAGAATCCAAGGCCGGTTCCACCTACATGCAAGATGTCTTTCGCGACCGCCGGGAGAAGAGCTACCGCTCCACCGAACAGCACGGCGAAGAGGTCGAGTGAGATTGCGCCGAACAACACCGGCTGGCGGCGTACAAGCCTGATACCGGCGAACGCATCTCCGAAGCCCATACGTCCGTCAGCATCGGTTGCGTCATGAGACTCAGCTGCCGGTGGTTGCTTGGGGATCAGGGCATACAGTGCGGCCGAGATCAGGAACATCGCAGCGATCCAGATGAACACGCCCCAGCCCTGGAGGTCGGCAAGCCAGCCGCCCGCCAGCGGACCGATGATCGCAGCCATCTGCCAGGCGATGGCTCCGAGCGGGAGCGCCCGTTCAAGTTCGTCCGGCGGGGTGACGGCAGGTAACAACGAGCGTGACGCTGGCGCGATGAACGCCCGCGCGACCCCGTAAGAAAGTGCCGCCAACACGAACGGCACTTGCGTCGCACTGTGACCCCGGAGGTACAACGCGAGCGCGAGAGCCACCACCGCTTCGGCTGCAACACATACTGCGCTGATCGTGCGGCGGTCACGGCGATCGGCGAACGGTCCGGTGACGAATACCAAGGAGATGACAGGAATGAACTCCACCAGCCCCAGCAATCCGAGCGCCGCCTTCGACCCGGTTGCTTCGTACAGCAGAAACCCGGTTGCCACAATTTGCGCAGACCAGGCGGTTGAGGCTGCCAGCTGCGCACCGAGTGCGAGCGCAACGTTTCGGTGCCGGAGTACCGCAAAGTTGTGAGACCGGTCCGACGACATCGGGTCAGTCTGCCGTGTCGGCGACCGAGGTTTCGCACGTATTGCCAACGAGCGTGGCAGAGATTCGCGCTGACTGTCACACCGGGTGCGTTACGGTGCGTCTCTCTCGATGCCGGGGATGACCGGCTTCCTCCTTGCCCAATGGGCCGCGCTTGAAGTATTCCGTCAGCTCGCCTGTGCGAGCGCCGTTGAGGAGGCCGTTATGGCTCGATCTGTTTCTGTTGCTCCTGCACCGGGCGGGGCGGCAGTTGCCGCCAGCCCAGCTGGGGTGAGCGCACTGCCCGTCGCTCATGTGCTGTCCGAGCTGATGATGTCGGTGACCATCATTTACGGCGTTGTCGTGTCGCCTCCGGTGCATCGCATCAACGACATGGGCACCTCGTTCGAGCTCGACGTCAGATCGCGAGCGATGAGCGGCCAGACCGTGTCTGTGTCTGTGGTGATGACTGGTGAGCTGCCAGAGGTTGCTGAGGGCGATGTTGTCCTCGTGGTTGGGTCCGCAAGACGCCGGTTCTTTCGATCGGGTGGAGTCACCGTGTCTCGTACCGAGGTCCAGGCCACCTCCATTTCGGTGAACCCAGACAAACGCAAGCGCAGGCGGGTTACTGAAGAGGCGGCGCTCGCTCTCGCTGCACTTATCTCTGGCTAGAAATCCGACAGAGGAGAGCAGGGGAGCCGCAGTCTCTAGTACGGTCGGCACTCTTGGGATTGCAGGTACTATGCGTGCAGACGTTTTGCTGCGGCTAGTCGACGAAACGGGCCGCTGATCTCGAAGGTCTGCCCGTTTGCGTTGTCGGTGCCGCGCTGCGAGCTGAGATATAGGCGGGAGCCGTTTGGGGAAAACGCAGGCCCGGTGACCTCCGACAGGTCATGGCCGACAATGCGCACGAAGGGGGCAATCGAGACGTCGGTGCGAGTTCGGCTGAAGATGCAGAGTTCCATATTGCCGCCATCCTCGGCCACGAAGACATCCCCAGACGGGCGGTGCACCGTCACGTTGTCAACCGCGTTCAACGCACACGAGGTCGCGGTTGGTCCCGGAGCGGGTGCCGCTGCGGACTGGTAGATCACACCCATCTGTTGCGAACGCAGGTTCATTCGCCACACCCTGACGTCGTACTTCGTCGTCATGTACATGGCGTCTCCGTCGATCCAAAGACCTTCGCCGCCGTTGAACGCGGTGGTCGAGGAATTTCGGTCGGGCGCAGCGGCACTTGTTCGCACCCAGCTCACCGAGGTGCCCTCCAGTCGCGCCGCGTACAGGGTTCCTCCGTCAAGACGACCTGATCGATGCGGAACAAATCGATACAGACGCCCGTTCGGGTCGTCCTCGGTCAGGTACACATGGCCGGTCCGCGGGTCCACTGCTGCTGCTTCGTGCAAGAAGGTTCCCATGGAGGGTCGTTGGATTCCCTGACCATGCTGCAGTGGATCGCATTCCCACACATGCCCATCGGCCACTTCTTCGCACGACAACCATGTGCCCCAAGGGGTTGCCCCGCCTGCGCAATTCCGACGCGTCCCGCTGAGGATTCGGTATGCATCCTCGATCTTGCCGGTCGCTGAAAATCGGATGGCGCTCACGCCGCCACCCGGGTCGATCTCGCTGTTCGAGACGTAGACCCACCCGCCGTTAGGGGACGGAAAGCATGCTCCGCCATCTGGCCAGTGGTGCCAGACGTATTCCGTGCCGGGCACTGGTCGGCCCGTGTGGCCAACCAATCGGCTACGAAAACCGTGGGGAAGCATCAAGCCGTTCGGATCGGGCTCGCCGAGCGGGCCATACGGTTGGCTCGACGGGACCGCGCCCGCCAAGGCGATAGCGCGTGGCAACAGCGCGTCGCCCATCGCCAGCGCTCCGAGCGCAGCGGAACGGGCCAGGAAGCTCCGTCGATCCATACACTCCTATCGGCACAAATGCTCAGGAACTGATGAACTCCAGGCGGTTGCCGAACGGGTCAACCCGACCGGGCAGTGATCGCTGCGGTGATTTGGTCGGCGGTTCGTGGACCGTCAAGGTAGACCACCACTGTGTATCGGTGACCTTTCTACCCGAATAGTTATCGGAACCGAAACTCAGCTGTTCGGGTGGAACCATTCGTAAACACGAGGCTGAGGGTGCGACACTGACCGGCCCACTCCTTCTCTGTTTTCCAGTTGTACTGATAGCGACTGGAAGCCGGATCAAACGTCAGTCCACTTGTCGAAACCGCAACTGTCAATTCGATGTCATCAGTTGCCTGGGTACCACACGCATGCGGAGAAGACGCTGGTGATCCCGACGAGAAAATGGTGAGGGTTCCCGATTGACAAAACCCGAACTTGACCGGTACGGCCGCGCCAGCCTTGACGACGTTGACCACTGGGTTGTTGTCCACCGGACTGAAAAACCCGCTGAACACACACGATGCCAAGGTCGTTGTCGTCGGTAGGGTGCTCGTTGTTGGTGAAGTCGTTGTGCTTGTCGTGGTGGTTGAACTTGTCGTGGTTGCAACGAACGGATCTTCATAAACGGCGTTCGGAGGGACCGTGTCATACAGTTCCGTGTTGAGCGCTGCCTCGGCTTCCGACGCGGCTTCTTCCTCCGGGGTGAGGGCCCGACCGGGGCCGGTTCGTGCGGTGCCGGTGAAACCGCTGTCACAACCTGGAAGGCGAACGTACGGAGGGTTGTTCGGGTTGTACACATCTGGGAGCGTCGCACAGGTCGATCCGTCGTTTACGGTCGTTACCGATTGAGCGTTCTCAGCGTTTTCCATCGTAAGCGTGGTTTGGCTCCCACATCCGAACAGCACCAATGATGTACTGACGCCTAACAGGCATGTTGCGTAAGACAGTTTCATGGTGTTCCCTTCAAGAGGAATTCATCGGCCAAATTCTTGTTCAGCTTGAGGGGGGCAACCTTTGACTTGATCGGACCACTCGTCGGAAAATTGCCGAAGAAGTCGCTATCGGTCCCCGACACAACACCAACGACTTTGCCTTGTACGAACATCGGTCCACCTGATGAGCCCTGTGAGTGCATCCCAGAAACCTCGTAGAACGTCCTGCCGTCGATCTCTCTGGTGGAATCGTTCTTCGATACAAGCAGAGATTCGCCGCCATTGAGACCGTTCGAGTGGTAGTTGGGGTACCCGAACTGAACTGCTTTCTTGAGTTCGGCTTTTGGAACTATCCCAAAGTTGACAGTAACTGTTCAGGTAGGTCCACCACTCTCCGCGCGAGGTCTGGTTTGATTGGTGTGTGATCGATAGTCAGCGCGCTGAGTATCTCGAAGGGCTGGTTGT
>JAYSSK010000209.1:0-27286 GCA_043720595.1 Acidimicrobiia bacterium | reverse complement strand
GGATCTCACCATGCAGCACGCCCATCACCGGCCCACTGCAGACGACCAGACCGTCGTGATGCTTGCATGAGACTTGGATAACCGGCAGCCTTGGTCAGTGCGCCCAACCGCCTGCGTATGGGAAGAATTGAGCGGTAGCGAACCGGCTGGTGCCATCGAGGAACGTTGCGCAGAACGAGGCGAACTCGTCCATCGTGCCGAGCCGTTTCATGGGAACCAGGCTCTCCACACGGAGTCGATCTTCGGGTGTTTCGACACGATTTCCCCGCAAGAACTCCGGGAAATCCATGAAGTTCGTACCGACAACGTTCAGTTGGACCCCTTTGTCTGCCACTTCCAGCGCTGCTGACTGCAACAAGATCGTGGCGGCGCTTCGGGTAGCTGCGTATACCGAAGCGCTCGTCGTCGGCCGCAACGCCGTTGCGCTTGTTGCCACGAGTACCTGACCGTCGCCTTGCTTCACCAACTGAGGCAGCACCGCCTGGGTGAATCGGAACGGCAGTTCGACGTTGCCATGGACAGCCGCATGCAGGTCTTCGACGGTCATCCGAGCAAACTTTCCAAGCGCAATCCGACCTGACGAGAAGAACGCCGAGTGATAGCAACCGAAGCGCACCAGGGCCGACGCCACCATCTGTTCGCCGATGTCGTCTGCGAAGGCACCCATGGTCGATGAGCCGTCGGCATCTCCACCAACCGTCTCGACTCCAGCACCCAGCGAGCGCAGTTCATCTGCAAGGCCAGGTTCTGGGTTGGCCAGCACCAGGTCGAACCCCCGCTGGGCCAGCAACCGAGAAAGCGCCGGGCCGACGTAGCTGCCGGCAGGCGCAACAAGTGCAACACGGCGATTCGATTCGTCCATCTCACATCGTGGCGGGACAAGGGGAGGATGGTCAAACCGATGCCAACCGATAGCGAACGCCGATCACACGCGCCGATCGGGTTCATCGTGGATGGCCACACCCCCTGGGGGAGATTGTGCGATTGTGCACGGAGCGCATAGCGTTCGCCCGGGCGATGGTCCATCACATCGACTGATCGCCCGCCAGCAGCAGAACAGTCAGCAACACAGCCATGACAGCACACACGAACAACAGCACCAGCACGAAAATCAGCAATGCCGTCGCCGGCACCCAGAGGAGAAAACAAAGATGGCCAACGCGATGGCCTTGAAGGCCAATAGGGCCAACAAGAAGGCGCCTTTCCCAATTGATCTGTACCGCTCGGCGATTGGCAAGAAGTACGTCATGGCCATCACCGGCCTGGCACTCACCGGGTTTGTGCTCAGCCACATGATTGGCAACCTGAAGCTGTACCTAGGTGCGATGGGAGGCGGCGAGTTTGCCTATCACATCGACGAATACGGGGCCTTTCTGCGCAGGATGGGCGAACCAATCCTGCCGCACAGCGTGTTCCTCTGGATCATGCGTGTGGGTCTCGCCGCAGCCTTCGTGCTTCATATGCACGCTGCCTACAGCCTCACCATGATGAATCGGCGGGCCCGCGAGGTGAATTACGCGACAAAGAGCGACTACCACGCAGCCAACTTCGCCAGTCGGTCCATGCGTTACACCGGCACCATCGTCATCTTGTATCTCATCTGGCACGTCATGGACCTCACGTGGGGTGTGGGCAACAGCTCGTTCCGCCACGGCGACGTCATGAACAACGTCGACTCAAGCCTCTCGCGTTGGCCGATCGCCATCGTCTACGTGATCGCCAACCTCGCATTGGCCACACACCTGTTCCACGGGCTGTGGTCATTCTTTCAGTCAATCGGGTGGAACAACCCCCGGTTCAACGCAGCAAAGCGCAAGTTCGCCATCGGCGTTGTCACGCTCATCACCCTGGGCAATGTGTCGTTCCCACTCGCCGTGGCTTCCGGTCTCGTCAAAGCCGACCAGGCCAAGTACGACGCCCTCACTTCGTCCCACTCGGACAACTAAGACTTCGAAGGAAATTCGATGCGCACCGAGACCCAACTCAGCTCGATTCAGATCGACTCAAAGATCCCCGCCGGCGCCGTTCCCGAAAAGTGGACGAACCACAAGTTCTCCGTCAAGTTGGTCAACCCCAACAACAAACGCAAGTTCGACGTGATCGTGGTCGGAAGCGGGCTGGCAGGTGCCTCAGCGGCAGCCACGCTGGCTGGCCTTGGCTACAACGTAAAGATCTTTACGTTCCACGACTCCCCACGCCGAGCCCACTCCATAGCGGCGCAGGGTGGAATCAACGCCGCCAAGAACTACCACGGCGACGGTGACAGTGTTCACCGCCTGTTCTACGACACAGTCAAGGGGGGCGATTTCCGTGCCCGCGAGGCCAACGTGCACCGGCTGGCCGAGGTCTCCGTCGACATCATCGACCAGTGCGTCGCCCAAGGCGTACCGTTCGCCCGCGAGTACGGCGGATTGCTCGATAACCGTTCGTTCGGTGGTGCACAGGTCAGTCGCACGTTTTATGCGAAAGGCCAAACCGGCCAGCAGTTGCTTCTTGGCGCTTACCAAGCACTCGCACAGCAGATCGGCAACGGCACCGTGAAGCTGTACAACCGCTGCGAGATGGTCGAGGTCGTCACCGTCGATGGTCGTGCAGTTGGCATCGTCACGCGTGACTTGGTCACCGGAGAGATCCAAAGTCACAGCGCCCACGCTGTGGTGCTAGCCACCGGTGGCTACTCCAACGTCTTCTACCTGTCCACCAACGCAATGGCCTGCAATGTCACCGCTGCGTGGCGGGCCCACCGCAAGGGCGCGTTGTTCGCTAACCCGTGCTTCACCCAGATCCACCCCACTTGCATTCCAAGCTCGGACGAGTTCCAGTCCAAACTCACCTTGATGTCGGAGTCGCTTCGCAACGATGGCCGCATCTGGGCTCCGAAGAACCGCGACGATGCCCGCCTCCCGGCGCAGATCCCAGAAGACGAACGCGACTACTACCTCGAGCGGCTCTACCCCTCGTACGGCAACCTCGCTCCGCGAGACATCTCGTCTCGCGCAGCCAAACGCGCAGTCGACGATGGCCGAGGTGTCGGCCCACTCAAGAACGGCGTCTACCTCGACTTCGGTGATTCGCTCAAGCGCCTCGGCCCAGAGAAAGTCACCGAGCGCTACGACAACCTGATGGAGATGTACGAGCGCATCACCGGCGAGTCTCCCTACGAAACGCCTATGCGCATCTACCCGGCCGTCCACTACACAATGGGCGGATTGTGGGTCGACTACAACCTCATGACCAACATCCCCGGGCTCTACGCATTGGGCGAGGCCAACTTCTCCGACCACGGGGCCAACCGCCTAGGCGCTTCAGCGCTCATGCAAGGGCTTGCCGATGGGTATTTCGTGTTGCCCTACACAATCGGCGACTACCTGGCCCCGCAACTCAATCAGAAGCCCGTCGATACCAAGCACGAGGCGTTCATCAGTGCCGAACGCGCCGTCAAGGACAGGTTCTCGCAGTACCTCTCCATCAAGGGAACCAAGTCCGTCGACCACTTCCACCGCGAGCTCGGCAAAATCATGTGGGACTACTGCGGCATGGAACGCAACGAGACCGGCCTCTCGAAGGCACTCTCAGAAATTCCTGCCCTGTACAGCGAGTTCAAGAAAGACCTGCGGGTCCTTGGCGACGGCACCAGCGTCAACCAGAGCCTCGAGAAGGCCGGACGGGTCGATGACTTCTTCCAGCTTGGCTACACCATGTGCCAAGACGCCCTTGCTCGCCAGGAAAGCTGCGGCGGGCATTTCCGATCCGAGTACCAAACCGCAGAAGGTGAAGCGCAGCGAGACGACGACAACTTTGCCTACGTTGCAGCGTGGGAGTTTACGGGCGAGTTGTCCGATGCACGCCTGGTAAAAGAACAACTCGAGTTCGAGGCCGTGGCCCTGGCCACCCGGTCATATAAGTAAGCGCGCAGTGCAGACCGAAGCAGACCGAACAGCAGAACGCAGAGTACGGAATCCACGATGACCGCAACCATGAACTCATCAAACAGCAGCGCCGCTCACCACGGCAAAAGCCTCAACCTCACACTCAAGGTGTGGCGCCAAGACGGGCCGGCAGCAACCGGAAAGTTCGAGACCTACGAAGCCAAGAACATCAGCGAGGACTCGTCCTTCCTCGAGATGCTCGACCTTGTCAACGAGCGCCTCAACGACGAATCCAAGCAACCAATCACGTTCGACCACGATTGTCGCGAAGGCATCTGCGGAACCTGTTCGCTCATGATTAACGGCGTACCACACGGGCCAGAACGCAACACGGCCACCTGCCAGTTGCACATGCGCAAGTTCAGCGATGGCCAAACCATCACCATCGAACCGTGGCGTGCCACGGCGTTTCCACTCATCAAAGACCTCATGGTCGACCGCGCCGCATTCGACCGGATCATCGAATCCGGTGGCTACATCACGGTTGCTGCCGGCGGCGCGCCAGATGGCAACCTCATCCCCATTCCAAAGCCGGTGGCCGACGCTTCGATGGATGCTGCTGCGTGCATCGGTTGCGGCGCCTGCGTGGCGGCCTGCCCCAACGGGTCCGCATCATTGTTCACCGCTGCCAAGATCGCGCATCTCAACCTTCTGCCCCAAGGGCAGAGCGAGCGGTACAAGCGCACCGAGGCAATGGTCGAGACCATGGAAACGTTCTTCGGGTCTTGCACCAACCATGGCGAGTGCCAGGAGGCGTGTCCGAAGGGCATCTCTATCGACAACATCGCTGTCATGAACAAGGACTACATCAAGTCCAAGTTCAAGAACCGTCGCTACCTCAGCCGCTCGTAAGCCTTGCGACACCCGCACCGACAGGTCCGGGCGTTTTCACCCGGCTCGTGCACCGCGTGCCTTGGCCGTCGCGTACATTCAACTCCGTGAAACATCATGCGCGCTGCTTGCGCGCGCTTGCCGTCGGGGCCATCTTGCTGGGCGCAACTGCTCGGATGTCGCAGCCTGCGGCCGCAACGCTTGCTCCGCCAACACTTGCGCCCCAGATCGCTCCTACAGTCACGACGGCCGCCACGCAATCCGTGGCGGCCGGCCAAACGTTGATTGTTGCCACCAAGCCGCTCGACCCGTTTGTTATGCGCGCTAACGATGGTACGTACAGCGGCTTCTCAATCGATTTGTGGAACGAAGTAGCTCGGCGAAACGCCTGGACCACCGAGTGGCAGTGGCACGATAAGGTCACCCAGGTCCTCTTTGCCGTCGAAGACAAATCAGCAGAAGTCGGCATCGCAGGCATCACCATCAACAAGGACCGAGAGTCCGTCGTTGACTTCTCCCACCCCATGTTCAACGCAGGCCTCCAGATTGCCGTCAGCGGTGCGGAGAAGTCCGGCCTCAGAAGTGTGCTGGAGCAGGTGTTCTCACCGCGTCTCCTCAAGCTGCTGGGTGTTCTCGCTGTGGGCATCTTCGTCGCCGGCAACGTGCTCTGGCTGACGAAGTTCCGTCGCCGCATCGACACTCGACGCTACCGAGACGGCCTGCCGGCCGGCGTGTGGTTCGCCGGCAAGACGCTCGGCTCAGCAGACTTCGGCGACGAAGAACCGAAACGCCCAGTCGGCCGTCTCATCGCGCTTGCATGGATGTTCGCTGGCATCATCATCATCCAGTACTTCACCGCTCTTACTACCACGCAACTCACGGTGCAGAAGATCGAGGGCTCCATCCAAGGAGTGCAAGACCTTCCCGGTAAACGCATTGCAACAGTCGAGGGTTCAACGGCGGACAAATGGCTGAATGAGCAGGGGCTCGCGCACGACCGCGTTACCAAGATCGAAGACGCGTATCCCAAGCTGCTGAGCGGAGAGATCGAGGCGGTTGTGTACGACTCGCCGGTCCTGCAGCGCTGGACTGCAACCGGTGGGCGAGGCAAGGCGCGCATGGTCGGGGCGACGTTCAAGGACGAGACCTACGGGATCGCGTTGCAACAGGGCAGCCCACTTCGCGAGACCGTCAACAAGACACTCCTCGAGATGCAGGGTGACGGCACCTACTCGCAGCTCTACAACAAGTGGTTTACCGGCTGAAACCGCACGATGAGCGCCGCCATCGCGCCGGAAACGACCCCTGGTGGAGCGAGACCTGGCGGTTCGACGCGGTCGATGACACTGGGCTCGGTCTGTTCGTTCAGTTCACGCTGCTCCCCCACCGGAAGGCCTGTTGGTTCGTTGCCGCCCTCGCGCGGCCGGGCCAGGACCTCATCCTCTGCCATGACACCGACGCTGCGTCCCCGCCCGGATCGGTTCTTGAGATCCGCAGCGGGGCGCTTTGGTCTCACGCAATTTGCGAGTCGCCGTGGCAACACTGGACCGTTGCCATGGAGGCATATGCATTGGAGATGGCTGACCCCTTCGACGCGTGGACAAACCCCGTGGGTATCCGCACCGGCCTGGCGTTCGATCTGGAATGGGAACACACCGGTGAGGTAACCGAGTCTTCTGAGCACGGATACGAGGTGCCGGCCACCGTCTCCGGAGAATTGCAGACAGAAGACACCCAACTCGAGATCTCTGCAGTCGGCAACTGGTCTCATCGATGGAACGATCGCGGTGATGCATGGGCGGAACAATTCAGGTGTGAAGGCCATGACGCCGATAACGTGACGGCATGCTGGCTCTCGCCCGGCCCGCACGGTGACGTGCGAGCGTGGCGGCATCTGGTTGCGGGCCGCTGGTGCACGGGTACTGGCGAAATTGAAAGGAATGCACACATATGATTCTTGGACGATCCAACTCGGTACGCCGGCTAGCAATTGCTGTCGTACTGGCTTCGACCTTCGCAGTGTCTGTTCCGACCAGCCAAGCCTCGGCGGCGGTTTCCACAACATGCACGTCGGCAGCGGCCAGAGCGCAGCGGTTGCGGTTCAACTACGTCAACGGCTCCATTCAGATCTGCGCGAAGGTCGGGTCCAAGTACAAGTGGCGCACAGCCAGCGCCGCCGAGGCGCAGCGGCCCTACATCGGCTACCTACGGCCCTTACCCACCAGCACTTATCTCAACGTGTCGCCAGAGTTGGCCGGCGAGTACGTTGCCGAATTTGCAGACATTTTCGCTGACCAAGATGTCAACTCGTTGTTTGCTGGCTTCGTTGCCATTGGCATCAAGGCAAACGGCTCGCCGTACAACTTCGATTCGATAGCGGTCATCTTCCCGTACTCGAAACTGGGACGCGCGCTGATCAGCGGCATCGATCCCGCCTCACTGAACGAAGGCTCGACCACCATGATCGCGGGGCGCCCGGTTGCCTACCGCTCGAACGGCACCTTTGCGACCTACACCTACGTCGGCCAGACATCGATCGTGCAGTTCGAAGGCGCGGCAGACGACCAGGTCTACCTTCCGGGCATCGTCGCTGAATGGCTGAACGCCCACGGAGCTGTCTAACGAGGTAGAACCCAACCGGGCAGGAATCGCTTGAACTGGGTCGTGGCCGCGAGAATCAGCCGGTGATCACTCCGGCTGACGACTACCCGCTGCATCAGGATTCGCGTCCGTTCCGTGACCCGGGACGGGATCGCAACCTGTACGACCGGTTCTTCTTCTGCGGGTATCCCACTCAGCACTTCGGATCTACCTATTTCGCGATGGCATTCGGCCAGTACATCGGCCGCAACGTGTGCGACGGAGCCTTCTCTGTTATTCACAAGGGCGTGCAACACAGCGTCCGAGGGTCTCGTTTGCTCGGGTCCGACCGGCTCAACCTCACGGTCGGGCCGGTTCGCATCGAGATCGTGACACCGATGCAAGAACTACGAGTGCTGGTCGATGACGAGACAATTTCGGCAGACCTCACTTTCGATGCCCGTGGTCCGGGGTTCGAAGAACCGCACTACCGGCTCCAGGTCGGGAACCTCACGGTGTTCGACATCACCCGCATGACGCAGAACGGCAGTTGGAGTGGTCACTTCGTTGTCAACGGTGAACGCATCGAGGTAGACCGTTCGTGGCTTGGCACGCGTGATCGTTCGTGGGGAGTGCGCAGTGTCGGGAACCGCGAACCCAACGTTGCCCCTGATGGTCCGACACCAACGTTCTATTGGTTGTGGGCACCGCTCACGTTCCCGGACGGCAATGTGCTGTTCGATGTGAACGAGAACGCAGACGGAAGCCGGTGGCATGCGAATGCCGCCATCGCCGGCCTGGGTCATGACGCCGAAACCATTGTCGGCTCGCATACCTATTCGATGGGCTGGAAATCCGGCACACGCGTTGCCGAGCGGTTCTCGATGCAACTCGCCATGGGTGATCGAACAGTCGGCATCGAGTTGGAACCGGTGGAAACGTTCTACATGCACGGCATCGGGTACGGGCACCCGACGTGGGCGCACGGGATGTATGTCGGCCCAGACGAACGCACAGCGGACTCTCGAGTCCTGGCCCACATCGACCCAACCGACTTGGTGAACCACCACGTGCAGCACCTCTGCAACGCCACCCGAGACGATGGCGTTCAGGGCTGGGGACTGCTGGAAATTCTGGTGCGCGGCGCACACGCACCTTCGGGACTCACCAGCTACACCGACCTGGTGCAATAGTCACGAAGGTGCCGAACATGGTTCGATCAGGGGATCAAGGGATCAGGCCAAGGGTCTGAACTTCATCGCGTTCGCTGATCAGTTCGTCGGTGGTGGTGGCGATGCGGGCCTTGGCAAAGTCGTCGAGGGCAACGCCTTCCTTGACCTTCCAACTGGAACCCTCGGAAACCACCGGGTAGCCGAAGACAAGGCCTTCTGGCATGCCGTACTCGCCGCGACTGACAACGGCCAACGACGCGACGTCGCCTGCTGCGGTGGGGTTCCAGATGCTGGTGATGGAATCGATGGCTGCGTTTGCTGCCGACGCAGCCGATGACAGACCGCGTGCCTCGATAATTGCCGCGCCACGCTTCTGCACAGTGCTGATGAAGTCGCCTTCGAGCCAAGCATGGTCGGGGATCACATCGTAAGCAGACTTACCACCGATCGTGGCGTTACGAGCATCGGGATATTGCGTGGCCGAGTGGTTGCCCCAGATGGTGACGTGTTTGACCTCTGACACTGGCACGCCTGCCTTGCCAGCAAGCTGAGCCTTTGCGCGGTTCTGGTCCAGGCGGGTCATCGCGAAAAATCGGTCTGCAGGAACATCGGGCGCATTGCGCTGCGCGATGAGCGCGTTGGTGTTACACGGGTTTCCCACCACAAGCACACGGATGTCGCTTGCCGCGTTGGCGTTGATGGCCTTGCCCTGTGGACCGAAGATGGATCCGTTGGCACTCAGCAGATCGCCGCGCTCCATGCCGGCCTTGCGAGGCATGGCACCCACCAGCAGGGCGTATGACGTGCCACTGAATGCCTCGTTGAGATCGCTGGTGGGAGTCAGGCCAGCGAGCAGCGGGAACGCACAGTCGTCGAGCTCCATGCAGACGCCGTTCAGTGCCTTCATGGCAGGCTCGACTTCGAGCAAACGCAGATGGACGGGCTGATCCAGGCCGAGCAAGTGGCCCGAGGCAATACGAAACAGCAGCGAATAGCCGATCTGGCCGGCAGCGCCGGTAACGGTGACGTGGACAGGGGACTTAGCCATGGTCGGACAGCCTATGGGACCGTTGGGACCTGACCGAATTGTCCGGCCTCCCCGTACGCGTCGACCAGCTGGAGTCCAATCTCATAGAGCTGCTGACGCACCTCCATTGGGCTGATGACATCGATTGCTGACCCGAAACCGGCGATCTCGCACGCCAAACTGTCCAGCGACTGACCGACCAGCTCCACCTCGACAAGCGGTTGGGGTTGGGGCTCGGGTCTTCCGACGCTCAGGCGAGCCCCGAAGACGTAGCGCATCATCCGGGCCGTGCCAGGATCGGTTCGGATTCTCGTGCTGGCGGGCATTCGTCGGTCGTTGACCGTAGCGGTGATGAGTGCCCAAGCGTCGGAGAGAACAAACCCGACGGGCCGCACTGCGCGTTCTCCGGTCGCTCGGACAGATCGCATTCGGTCGACACGAAACGTGCGGAGACCCGAATCGGTGTCGGCAACCAAGTACCAAACCGCCCCCTTTGCCGCGAGCCCAAGTGGATGCACGACGCGGATCGTTGCCAAGCCGTCTCGAGCGACATAACCAATTTCTATTTGTCGCTCGGTCACCAGAGCGTCTTGCACCTCATCGAGCAGCGGCGGTGAGAGCCGCACTGCTGAGGTGGTGTTCCACGGCGCAGGGTCGATGAGGATCGCGTTCGACGCAATTTCGGCCTGATCCCGAAACGGCTCGGGTAGCGCACTCACCAGTTTCCGAAGCGCAGCCTTGACGTCCTTGGTGGCCCCTGCTGCAGGACCAGCGACGAGGAACAGCGCCCGCACCTCTGCAGCCGACAGCCCGGTGAGGTCCGTCGTCCCCTCGCCTAGCAGCCGCCACCCGCCGTTGCGCCCCTGTTGTGAGTACACCGGGATTCCAGCGGCTCCGAGCGCGTCCAGATCTCGGCGCGCTGTGCGTTCCGAAATTTCAAGTTCTTCTGCCACCTGCGCTGCAGTGAGGACGCCGCGACGCTGGAGCATCAGCAGGATCGCTACCAACCTGTCAGCTCGCACCTGTCGATGTTCTCAAACAAACCGGTCAACATGTGTCCTGTTTTGGCATGAACCAGCGAATTAGTGGCGGAAGTGGCGCACGCCGGTGAACACCAGCACGATGCCGTGCTCATCTGCGGCTGCGATGACTTCGTCGTCGCGTACAGACCCACCGGTTTCCACGACGGCACGGATGCCAGCTTCGGCCAACGTGTCCAAGCCGTCTCGGAACGGGAAGAACGCATCGGACGCCGCCACTGCGCCACGTGCACGGTCACCCGCCTTTGTCACCGCCAGACGCGCTGAATCCAATCTTGACTGCTGCCCGCCGCCAATGCCGACAGCGCTACCATCGGTCGCCACAACAATTGCATTAGACGACACGTGCGCACACACACGCCATGCCAACTCCAGGTCGTGCCACATCATCTCGTCAGGCTGAGCCTTGCTGACTATCTGCCACTTCGAACGCGGATCTTCGGTCGAGTCGGCGCGGTCGATGGACTGCACCAGCATTCCGCCGTCGATACTGCGGATGTGACGAATCCCGTTGCCGGGCTTGTCGGCTTCGAGCACTCGCATCGCCTTTCTGACAGCCAGTAGCTCTAGCGCTTCGGCGGTAAACGCAGGGGCGATCACAACCTCGGTGAACACACCAGAAATCAACTCGGCCAACGCCGGCGTTACGGTTCGGTTGACCGCAATGATTCCGCCGAACGCCGAAACGGGGTCGCCCGAGTGGGCCTTACGGTACGCAGATTCGATGTCGCCAGATATTGCCGCTCCACAAGGGTTGGCGTGCTTGACCACCACGGCAGCCGGCTCGTCGTCGCCGAGGTCATAGACCAAACGCCACGCTGCGTCCGTGTCATACACGTTGAGATAGCTCATCGGCTTGCCACCGTGCTGAATGGCTGTGTCGGGCCAACCGCGCTGCCCCTTGATGCGGTAACGCGCACCGACCTGGTGAGGGTTCTCGCCGTACCGCAACACGTCGGCGCGTCGAAGCTCGAGGTGCATCCGCTCGGGCAGTACCTGGTCCGTAGAGGGGGCGTCCGCACCCGAGGCGTCGTCTGCCAACCAATCGGCGATGGCTAGATCGTATGCAGACGTATGAGCAAACGCTTTGGCAGCAAGGCTGCGCCGGGTTGCCAGCTGCAACCTGCCGTGCTCGCGCAATTCTTCAAGGACCATGAGGTAGTCCGCAGGGTCAATCACCACGCCGACCGACGCACAGTTCTTAGCTGCACCGCGCACCATCGACGGGCCGCCAACGTCGATCAGCTCCACACTCGGGTCGGAACCGAAGGGGTAGAGGTTGCACACCACCAGATCTATTGGTGCGATGCCATGGAACGCCAACGAATCAAGGTGGGTTTGCTTGCTGCGGTCAGCCAAGATCCCGCCGTGGATACGCGGGTGGAGGGTCTTCACCCGACCATCAAGCATTTCCGGGAACCCTGTGACCTCTTCAACCTGGAGGTGCGCAACGCCCGCCGCACCCAGTGCATGCGCGGTTCCACCGCTCGACACGATCTCCACGCCCAACTCCACCAGCGCAGCAGCAAAGGCCACCACACCAGTTTTGTCATAAACGGACAACAGGGCACGGCTGATCATTCGGTAAATGGTCCTTCTCGCCAGACGTTCGGTCTCGCGTGATCGAGAAACGGGGTGACAGTTTCGCCGTCGATCGCCGCGAACGCACGGTCGCGCCACCGATCGACACCGAACATCGGCGATGGGAATGCATCACGATGAAACCAACCGATGTCGGCCACTTCAAGCGGGTGAGGCTGCAGAGAACCCCCGGTGGCACGGCAATGAACCAACACGAGATACAACGGCCACCGGGCTCCCCACCGGTATCCGTCGAACACGCCGAGCAGTTGGACGGGTTCGCATTCGATGCCCGTTTCTTCATGCACTTCCTTCACCGCAACCTCGGCGGCCGAGTACCCGACATCAGCCCACCCGGTGGGGTACAGCCACACACCGCTGTCGGGGCGCTTGATCAGCAGTATGCGGCCTTCGTCGTCTCCGACAACTGCGCCTACACCAACCTTCGGGGTGACGTAACCGCCAATGCCCGAACCCACTGAACGCATCCACTCCTGAACCAACTCGCTCTGGTCCAACGGGTGACCCGAAGCAACAGCGATGTCGGATGCGATGGACAGCACTTCCTCGAACCGCTCACGCTCGTACTGGCTGTCGGTGAAACCCAAACCAGTGCGTGCAATACCTGCGAGCGCTTCGCTCCACCGCAATAGGTCCGACTGAGTGACGGTTTGGGGCGGGTGAAGTTTCAACTCGGACCCACACGGAGAAGGCTGGGCGACACGCCACCCGGCGGCGAGGTCATTTCGGAGCATCCGGACGTTGGTTGGGGTCGACCGTCCAGCCGGTTCCGGAGACGCCACGGTCCTCGAAGAAGATGCACTGGTCTGGGCAATCAAATGGCACTGCCTGAGCCATATCCATCCGGCACCGTTCGACCACACCACCATCAGTGGTGCGGGACGAATAGTGGCGGCAGTCAGTCCGAACGGCCATCCAGGACAGCGTACGTCACGAGCGATGCGGGTCGTGATGGAGGCGACGGTGAAGAAACGCTTTGTTCACACTCCACCGCAGCCCGGCCTCAGCAACTTCCGGGCCGAGATCGCCCCATGTTGCCGGCGTGATGCCGTAAACATCGTCTGGAAACGCCCGCGCCTCGAACGGGTCACGGTCGACGGGCGGCACTCCAGCGCTGGCCAAGATTGCTGTGGGAAAGCGCACTGCTGTACGGACCAGTGCCAGCGGGGTGGACCGCTGATCATCGATCGGGGCCGTAAGCAGCTCTCGCAGCGGCAGCTCGAGCGCCGCAGTCGCATCGGATCCGGCGGTTGCGATCAGCGTTTCCAGGGAACCTTGGCCAACCGATTCGGTCAGATCAAAACCGTCGACACAGCTGCGAACCCAGGAAGGAAGCGCGCAGACGATTGCATCGGCGAGCTTGTCGCCCGCGACAGAAAACTGTGCTGCCAGCTCACCCGCAACTTCGCCGTCGGAGTCGGTGTTCACCAAACAAGGGTGCCACACTCGTATTGATGCCCCGCCCCCTTGCAGCCGAGCCCGGCCCCGGTCAGGAATCCGTCTGGGACTATCCCCGGCCGCCGCGTGTCGAACCGGTTGTGGCCGTCATCAGAGTCGTGCTCGGAGGCGAGACAATTGCGCTCACGAACAAGGCATACCGAGTGGTGGAAACCGGCCATCCACCTACGTACTACCTGCCCCCGAACGACATTGCCCCCGATGCGCTGCATCCCAGTAGGAGTCGGCCGACCGTCTGCGAATGGAAGGGCATCGCGCTTTCCTTCGATGTCCGTGGTGGGGGCGAACTCGCACACGATGCAGCCTGGTCGTATCCACGCCCAGCGGCCGGTTACGAACTCATTGCGGACCACGTTGCGTTCTACTGCTCGCTCATAGACGAATGCTGGGTCGGCGAAGTGCTGGCTTCACCCCAGCCGGGCCACACGTATGGCGGGTGGATCACCACCGACATTGTTGGCCCATTCAAAGGCGTACCCGGCTCGTCGCGCTGGTAGCGCCCCCCTCAAATCTGTCTCCGGTGCAATGGTCAATCCGGAGGAACAGCGCTGCTCCTATCCGATGCGGCAGCCGGTGAGCACCTCATCGATGCTGCCGATCAGACAGGTGAGGAACGCACCAAATTCGGCGTACGTGGCTGAGGCTTCGTCGAAACGCATCGTGTACACCACCTGCTTCAGATCTGCAGGGTCGTGAGCGAAGAGAGTGACTCCCCACTCGTAGTCGTCGAGGCCCGTGCTACCAGTAATGAGTTGCACGATCCGGCCGGCGAACGCACGACCACTGGTGCCGTGCTCGTGCATCAGACGGGTGCGCTCTTCGACCGGAAGGCTGAACCAATTGGCGTCAGCTTCTCCAATGCCACGGCGCTTTGACATTGGATAGAAGCACATCGCCCGCATCCCGTCGGGAGGCAACTCCGGATACAGGCGCGGGCGCAAACGCTCGGGTGGCATCCCCTTCGCATACTCAGACACCTCGGTGATCGAGACGTACGAGTCGACCAGGTCGAGGCCGGCGGCACACAGCGCGGCCTGCAACTCTCGAAGGCGCCAGAGGTTTGGTCCTAATGCCATCACGCCGAGGTCGGCCTTGTGACCGAGCACCGCGAACGAAACCACCTGATGCTCATCTGCCTGGCACGACTGGATTGCTTCGCGAATTTCCGCCGCGTCGGCGAACGGGGACGTGCGAAAGAAGAGGTGGAGCACACCCCACCCTTCGGCTGGGGTCAACGGTTCTGGCATTCCCCGAGCGTACAGAAGGTCCACATCTGTTCGGTTCGCCGCAGTTCTGATGAACGTTTCACCATTCAATCCATGCGCTGAGCTATGTCGACCAATTCCCGCCGCCGATAAACAACGACATGCGGATTCGGATTCTTCTCGGCGTTACACGCGCAACAGGAGCGCTTGGCGCGCTCGCCGTTGCTTCCACCATGCTCATTGCTCCTACTGCCTCGGCAGCACCCGGCACCATTGTCGGCACGGTCTTCAACGACTTCGGAGCAGACGGATCCATCGGATCGTCCCCGGCAGGTCAGACGGACTCGGGCATCGGGGGCATCACCATCACTGCATTCGACGACAGCGGAACCTGCGGCACGACACAGTCAACCGCCAATGGCAGCTACTCACTTGCCCACACGTGTACAAGCATCCAGGTAAGAGTCCAGTTCAGTACGGACGGGTCGCTCGTCCACGACGGGTTGCAACCCGGTCCGCTCGCGCACCCGGGCAGTCCCGCAACGTCGTCTGGCTCAAGTGTTCAGTTCGTCGGGCCTAATGCGACCGACGTCAACGCAGGGTTTCTTCGTCCCACCGACTACTGCCAGGCGAATCCGTCGCTCGTTGCGTCTTGCTTCTACAACGGCTCGGCAATGAACGACCAGGCGACGAAGAAGTCGTTGGCCAAGTGGAGCTACGCCACTGGAGGAGTGCCGGCGATCAACGCAGACAAGCTCAGCGCCAAGTCCAGCCTCGGTTCGATCTACGGGCTGGCTCACAGCCGGTCACGGAACAAGATATTCGCAGCCGCGGTGCTACGACGCCACGTCGGCATGGGTCCTTCTGGTCTCGGTGCGATCTACGAGATCGATGCCACCACTGGTGCTGTCTCGCTACTCAAAGATCTCGGATCGTTGGTCGGAACGTTCAACGAAGGCTTACGTGACCTGGGATCTTCGTTTTCTCCGTCCCACGACGACCTTGCAGCCGAGAGCGTTGGCAAGGTTGGGTTCGGCGATCTGGACATCACCGACGACGAAACGAACCTCGTGTTCGCGAACCTCAGTACCGGCGAGATCATGCTGACTCCTGTGGGCTCCGCAACGTCAACCACGTCGCTCGGTGCACCGAACCCCGGTTGTGGCGGGTCGCCCACTCGCCCCTGGGGTGTCGCTGTCAGGGGTTCGAAGGTCTATGCAGGCCTCGCGTGCGAGGACGCAAGCCTGGCAGCGGTGATGTCAACTCCGCTGACCGGAGGCGCGTGGACAAACGAGGTGTCGCTACCCCTCCAATCAATGTCGACGCCGGGCACCTGGAGCAATGCCACAGAGTTGTGGGGGGCATGGATGCCTTGGCCCGGCAAACAGGCGATGGTCTCTGACATGTCTTTCGATGCTGATGGCTCAATGACGATCGGGTTGATGGACCGCCGTGGTTTCATCACCGGCTCTAACAACTACGACTACCAGTCGACAAACATCTCCAACTACGCAACGACAGCCGGAGACACCGTTCGGGCCTGTCTCAACGGATCGAACTACGTCCTTGAGTCTTCCGGGAACTGCGGGTCCTTTATCGGCACTGCCAACGGTCAAGGCCGCGGTGGTGGCGAGTTCTACAGCGCAGACGTGTGGGGGTCGAACGGTCCGACGGATGGTCATCACGAGATCTCGCTCGGCGCAACCGCAATCCTCCCCGGCCGCGGTGAAGTGGTGACCACCGCCTTCGATCCCGCGAGCTGGCTCTCCTATGGTACGCGCACATACAGTCAGATCAACGGAAGCGAAGTGCGTTCGTATCAGATCGTCGCCGACCCGACCACCGAACCAGGGAGCCTCGGAAAGGCAGCCGGAATGGGCGATGTCGAGTTGTTGTGCGATCAGGGACCCATCGAACTTGGCAACCGTGTTTGGAACGACGCAGATGGCGACGGGGTCCAAGACCCTGACGAGGCTCCGATCTCTGGGGTGTTCGTCCGGTTGTTGAATTCCGGCGGAGGCGAGCTGGCGACGGCTACGACGAACTCCCTCGGCGTCTATTCCTTCTCCAGCGCACCTGGCACCAGCGACGCCGCGCAGCAATACGGCATTACCGCCCTGCAGCCAGAGACCTCTTACACAATCGACATTCCTGCGGCGCAGGCGATCCTCACCGGCCTCGTTACGACGCAGGCGAATGCCGCAGCGACGTCAGACGAGGCCGACTCAGACGGAGCCGCAGTTGCAGTGAACGGCGCAGTTGCTAGCCACACCACCGGGTTGGCCGGCTTCAACAATCACACCATCGACTTCGGCTTCTTCCGCAGCTTCTCGTTGGGCAACAGGGTGTTCATCGACACCGACAATTCTGGCCTGCTCGACGGTGCCGAGGTCGGGGCCACCGGAGTGTCGGCCCATCTGTTCCGCCAGACCGGAGCAAGCCTCGTCCCAGCCACGAGCGCATCGGGAGCAGCTGTACCACCGGCCGTAACCAACAGCGCCGGTTACTACCGGTTCGATTCGCTGGTCGCCGGCGCCTACGTCGTCGTGGTGGATCCCGCCGCCTCGTCGCTATCAGGCACGACATCCTCGACCGGAGGCGGTCAGTCTGCTACCCCGAACGACAACGTCGATGCAGACGACAACGGGCTCGATACACCCCTCGGTGGAGGGTCGGTCTTTCCTGGAGGCATCGCCTCTGCCGCCATCACCCTCGGGCCAGCAGCAAGCGAACCAACCGGCGAGGCCGACATTCCGGCTCCCAACCCATCGGGCGAAGCAATCAACGCACAGTCGAACCTGACTGTGGACTTCGGCTTCGCCCCGCCGCCTCCAGCGACCACCACCTCGATGTCCACGTCCACGACGACATCAACGAGCACTACCACGAGCACCACCACCATCGAACCCACGACTACGAGCACCACCCTGGAACCGACGACGACCTCCACGACTCTCGAACCGACGAGCACAAGCACCACCGTGGATCCCACGACGACAACCAGCACCACGGTCGAGCCGACAACATCGACGATCAGCCCGACAACCACGTCGACAACAACGGTGCCGACGACCCTGGCAACAACCCTCCCGACGACCGTTCCAACAACCGTGACAACGACCGTTCCAACAACCGTGACAACATCCTCGACCACCAGCACCGTCCCAACGACCATCGCGACGACCATCGCGACGACCATCGTGACGACGGTTCCGACCACGCTCGCCACGACCACTCCGACCGTCCCGACAACGGGAGAACCAACAACAGCGCCACCAACTGCAGCGCCAACAACAACAGCGCCACCAACAACAGCGCCGACAACTGCAGCGCCAACAACCGAACCACCACTGCCTACACCCCCAGCATCGATCATTGCCGCAGAGCCGACGGTGTCATCTGATCCGGCGACATCGGTCCCGCCAGAACCGCTTCCGGCTGATGCAGGCCTGGGCACCCCGACAACTCCAGCGACAACTCCAGCGCCACCTGCCGGACCGTCGGCACCCGCAGAAGAGCCCCGCGCCACCTTCACCGTGGCAGGTCGGATCTTCATCGACCTGAACGCTGACGGGGTTCAGGACGACGGCGAGCAATCGCTGCCATCCGTCACGGTCGAGATTCGTTCAGCAACCGGCCAACTGATCGCTACAACAACCACCGATGCATCAGGTAAGTTCGCTACGCCAGTCGAAACCGGCGGCACTTACACCGTCACGATCGTGACCGGAGTACCCGGCGAGTACTCCTTTCTCACAGATCAAACCATCACCATTGAAGTGCTCGGTTCCGGGGTGTCACGCTCCTCAGCAGTATTCCGGGTCATCCCCCAGGTTGACCAACTGGCATTTACAGGCGGCGGGTCCAACGGTCGGATCCTGACAATCGCATTGGGCTGCGTGATGATGGGTGGAGCGCTCCTCAGCACCCGCCGGCTGCGCCGTCGCCGACCGGTCGACTGAACCGAATGGCCTACGAACCGGTCCTTCGGTGCCCGTGACCTTCTGGCCCCAGCGCCCACTTCAATGCCCATGCCATGCCGATGAGCGTCGCGAGCCCTCCCACCATCATCGTGGCTAGCCGACCGGTCTGCGATTCGGAGTCTGCCGACAAACTCGTAGCGGATTGAACCACCTCGCCAGGCATTTCAACGGTCGGCTCCGGCGGAACTCGGTGGGAGGGTGCCGACCGAAGCGAGGTCGAAGCACTAGATGACAACGTCGACACGGATTGGTCTACTTCCGGAGCGGTCGACGCCGGAAGCGTGGTCGTTTCGGTCGCTCCATCAGGAAGAGCCGTGCTGAGGATCGGTTCGCCGAATAGTCCACTCTGAAAATCGAGCGGCGATTCTTCGAGCTGCCCAACATCGAGGGCCACGACATTGCCGGTGATCGGGACAGTTGTGGCCGAAGGGTCTGATCGACCGACCACGAGCCGAAAGTTGGTTGAACGAAGGCCGAGAATTCGATCGAACGTCGGGCCGTTCATCGAGCGAGCACCTGACGAACCGACGAAGGTCACCTCAACGGCGCGACCAGATGGGCCGACTTTTGACACGACGACGTCGTACAAAGCTCCCGGATAGCCGACACGCCGACCGAGTTCGACAATCGAAAGCTCCACCCTCCACGCTTTCGGGTCACCGGTGGGGTACGTGCCAGCCTGCAGATACGGGATGGGGGTACCCACACCGAACACTTCACTCGGGTCCGCGATCGTTCCGCCGCCAGACGCCGAATAGAAGGTGTTTGCCAGTTCGCCCTTGTAGACGACAACTTTTCCAGCGGTTGCGGCGATTGCTGCATCCATGACCGGATACTCCGCTTGCGCTCCGACATACACCTGACACGCCTGCGTAGGACACACCTCGCCCCGCGTCCCCATCATCCGCAGTGCGTATGTGCGGGCCACTACCGCTTGCGCCTGAAGAGCAGCAGCGGGCCAGCGCGGATCCGTTACCTCGGCCATCCCTCGGAGGTACTGCTCTACGTCGAGTTCATTCACAACCTTCATGCCCTGGCTCTTCCCGATGAACTCGAGCGTGCCCCGGTACTGTTTGGCCCCGACGACGATGACGCCACCGCTTGCGGCGGTGACCTTGACCACCGGGGCAGTCGCCGCGACGATGCCCGGGCGTGTCTGAATCGTGTCGGCGTCACCAGATGCTGACGTGAGTCCTGTCACGGGGAGGCTTGATGCTGGGAGGTTTGATGCTGGGAGCGAAGTAGACGGTTCGGTTGCCGGCGGAATCGTTGACGGAGCCGAGACTGGTAAGGACGGGTCGGCCGGAATTGGCTCTCCCGGACTCAGACCGAAACGGCCGCTGAACCCGAGCTGCGCGCCGATGTCAGCAACCGTCGATGGCGTGAAGGCCACAGCGATTGTGGTTGCCGAATCTGCTTCACTGCTGGCCGGTGGCACTTTGGCACCAGCGAGATTGACTGAAACCACACCAGCTCCTGCCAGGGCACGGACCGTTCCGCCGGGAGGGACTGCTATTCCGCCCGCCGAACCGCCCGACGGCAGCAAAACGGTCATTGATCCCAGCGAGGCAAGCGGCACCCGCACCACGCCGCTCCGTTTGGACAACGTCGTCCCGGGGAAAAACAGCGACAGGATCTGCCCGACGCTCTTTCCGGCCTTACCCATCCAATAGGCACCATCTTGAGCGAGGCCCACACCGTGGCCGAAGCCCTTCCCATCGATCACGATTCGCCCTGGCGCCACGACCAACGACGTGGTGGTTGCTCCAAGCGCAGTGGTGGGGAGGTAGGGCGCAGCCTTTGTGCCAGCAGGGCGACCGACTCCCGACGCAGCCCCCGATGCGAGCCCGCCGAATGGCCCGGCTAGCGATGGACCAACAACCAGGGAAGCAACAACGCATCCAGCACCGGTCAACCGTGCCCAACGTGATCCAGTGTGTGCGGGATGAGGCGCTCCCAGGGCGGGAATGCCCATGCTTATTTGACCACGACCACAGCACGAAGCGGCGTGCTCTGGATCGAACTCACTGCCTGAAAATCGATGACGTAGGTGCCAGGTGTTGTCGAAGCACCAGCGCGGACGAACAGATAGTTCACCGAGCCCGCAACAGAATTCGACTCGAAGCTGAGGATGAGCCCGGCAGGTGGAACCGTCAGCATGCTGAACGCCACCGGTCCCGCAAAGCCGCCCTGCCGGAACAGGTCGACTTTTACCGAAACCACGTCGCCTCCGCGGGTCGCCTCGACCGTCCCAGGCGAAACGGTATAGGCCACCCCAGCAGGTAATGCAGGATCACCAATCGGTGGCTGAGAAGTCGGCAGCAACGAAGGCCCCGACGTCCCGTTGACAAACAACGTGATGGTGGTCCGGGCCAAGACAACCGACGGTGTGGCAGATGCACTAGCGGTGATGTCGAACTCCAACACGGGCGGCGCAGACGAGGGCACGCGCAGCGACATTGAGAACAGGTTCCGTGCCGGGTTCGGGTCAAACCCGATCAAGACGCCAGCTGGCAGCGCGGACGTGCGCATAGCAAGGGTGTCGTTGAACCCAGGCGCAATGTTGAGAAAGAAGCGGACCTGATAGTTGGTGTCTGAGGCAGCCGTCAGCGTATAGGCGCTGCGCTCGAACGCTACGGGCGAGACGGGCGCAACTGAAATCGCGGGAATGGTGGTCGAAAGAGTGCTGGCAGTCGTGGTTGAAAGCCCAAGCGTGACTGGTGGCAGCGTTGTTGGCGGCAACGTTGGCGTGATGCCAGAGCGGGTGGTGATGCGCTTCGTGGTGGCTACACGACGGGTGGTGATTCGTTTGCGGGTAGTGGTTGTCTTCCTGCGAACCGTAACCGACGCCTTGGAACGGGTAGTGGCTGCGCCGACGGACGAACCGACAGTGATCGACGAAGTGAGCAGTGCCAAAAGCAGTCCAACGCCCAAAGCGACTCTTACCCGACCATTCGTCGCAGTAGCCCGGCTGACATTGAAGGTTCTCACCATGACAGTTTCGCGCACAAGCGGTCCGATCGGCCGCCACTTGGCTCCCGAAGTAGTCACACCGCCGCCCCCAAAACAAACAAGCCGGAGACGAGTGAGAACCCGGTCCGGCTTGCAGAATTGTTCTTTAACGCAATACGGACTTCATAACAAAGTACGCACACATAGTGTCAGCGCGCCAAGAAACGGCGTCGGACCGGGGACTACTAGTAGTCGTCCATCCCGCCGCCAGGCATGCCGCCTGATTCCTTCTCGGGCTTGTCGACGATGACTGCCTCGGTGGTGAGGAACAGCGCGGCGATAGATGCAGCGTTCTGCAGGGCGGACCGGGTGACCTTGGCAGCATCGATGACACCGGCCTTGACCAAGTCTTCGTACTCGCCGGTTGCAGCGTTGAGACCGTCGGACGGGTTGGTCAGCGAGCGAACCTTTTCGATCACGACGCCGCCTTCCATCCCTGCGTTCATGGCGATCTGCTTCAGGGGCTCTTCAACTGCCTTTGCGACCAAGCGAGCACCAGTGGCTTCGTCGCCGGAAAGCTTCGCAGCGGCTTCCAAAATGGCAGCCTGCGCACGGAGGAGTGCAACGCCACCGCCAGGCACCACACCTTCTTCGATCGCAGCCTTTGTGGTGGACACTGCATCTTCGATGCGGTGCTTCTTTTCCTTCTGCTCTACTTCGGTGGCAGCACCGACCTTGAGGACTGCAACGCCACCAGACAACTTGGCGAGACGCTCTTGCAGCTTCTCCCGGTCGTAGTCGGAATCGGTGTTCTCGATCTCCATCTTGATCTGAGCAATGCGACCCTTGACGTCTTCGGCCGAGCCAGCGCCTTCGACAACGGTGGTCTCGTCCTTGGTGATGACGATCTTGCGTGCCCGACCGAGCAGGTCGAGGGTGGTGTTCTCAAGCTTGAGGCCTACCTCTTCGCTGATGACAGTGCCGCCTGTGAGAACTGCCATGTCCTGCAGCATTGCCTTGCGACGCTCGCCGAAGCCTGGGGCCTTGACTGCGACCGACTTGAACGTGCCACGGATTTTGTTGACAACGAGGGTTGCCAATGCTTCGCCTTCGACGTCTTCAGCGATGATCACCAAAGCGCGGCCGGACTGCATAACCTTTTCGAGGACTGGCACCAGATCACGGATGGAGCTGATCTTGGACGAGACAAGCAGGATGTAGGGGTCCTCGAGCGAGGCCTCCATACGCTCCATGTCGGTGGCGAAGTATGGGGAGATGTAGCCCTTGTCGAAGCGCATGCCTTCGACGAGGTCCATCTGCATACCGAAAGTCTGGCTGTCTTCGACGGTGATGACGCCGTCTTTGCCGACCTTATCGATGGCGTCTGCGATGAGGCCGCCGATCTCGGTGTCTGCAGCCGAGATAGAAGCGACCTGTGCGATCTGCTCCTTGGACTCGGTTTCCTTTGCAATGCCCTTAATGGCAGCGACAGCTGCCTCGACGGCAATCTCGATGCCTTTGCGCAGACCCATTGGGTTTGCTCCAGCAGCAACGTTGCGAAGTCCTTCACGGACCATCGCACCAGCAAGCACGGTTGCCGTTGTGGTTCCGTCACCGGCGACGTCGTCGGTCTTCTTAGCTACTTCTTTGACGAGTTCCGCACCGATGCGCTCGTAAGGATCTTCAAGCTCGATCTCTTTGGCGATGGAGACGCCGTCGTTGGTGATGGTGGGTGCGCCCCACTTCTTTTCCAACACGACGTTGCGGCCCTTAGGGCCGAGGGTCACCTTTACGGCGTCGACCAGCTGCTGCATGCCCTTTTCGAGCGAGCGGCGCGCGGTTTCGTCGAACGCGATCATCTTGGCCATATCAACATCCTCCGTAATGGGGGTTCAACAATGAGTTTTTGGGGAGCCGAGCCCAGATTCTGGCACTCGGCGGTACTGAGTGCTAACCCTACACTGCCCCGTCACGGTATTGGCACTCGGCAGCCGAGAGTGCCAATTCACCGAGTCGAACCACTTGCGCGAGTCCTCCGCGCCAAATACGCGAACCCAATGAGGTAGGCCGTCAGGCTGGGGACTGGGCGCAGGGAAGATTGCGGATCGCAGCTGCCGTGTCGTCGCCGATGATGAACATCACATCGGGCGCGGGCGACGGGAATTCCTTCACGCCGGGATCGACGGGGAACGCAACCGCTGCACCCGCAAAACCAAGCGTGCTGGCAATGTCGGCAGCTTCAGCGCTTGCGTTGGCAGCCGCGTAGAGAGCAGAAGCGGCCAAGGGTTTGGTAACCGCGTTCTTGGCGGGGAGGAGGTCGTACTTGGCCGCAACGCATTTGCCGGCCAACTTTGCGATGCCGTTGGTCTTGGTGCCGTTGACCATGAGGACACGGACAGTCTTGGGATCACGCGGAGGCAGAAGCGTGGTCGAGGTGGTACTGGCTGGCACAACGGTGGTCTCAGACGATGCAGGCTCACCGGTTCCAGAGGCCGCAGGCGAATCCGATGTTCGGGAAATGACCCACACACCAACAACCAACGCGACCAACAAGATGAGCGCGCCTCGGGCAGAGCGTCCGAGTGAGTTCATGGTGCACCTCCAGATCCTGGCTCCGAATGGAACCCGGACCGATGGTAACCAGTCCAACGGTCAAGCTGGTGCCGCTTCCCCGGAACCGCCTGTGGGCAGGGAAACGTGCAGGAAAAAACAGAGATTCGAGAAACCTTGGAGCCGGATGTCGGAATCGAACCGACGACATCTTCATTACAAGTGAAGTGCTCTGCCAACTGAGCTAAACCGGCAAGACGCACGGCCCCCGGAGGACCCGCACAGCTCAGACGCTACCGCTTCGTGAACACACCAGTCAGCGCTTCTTTCGGCGCCGCCGTGAAGTACAGGCTGGCAGCCTGGTCGATCATATGGTCGTTCATGTCACGCGGCTGCTTCCGGTAGTCAGCGACGTTGCGGACCAACCGCACAAGGTCCACCGGATAACACGCGTTGAGCCCCTTCTTTCCGACCTCTTGCAGTTTGCGGCGCACGGAATCGTGCGCCCCGGGGGGCAGGGTGACCTCGAAGTGCTTGGCCGCTCGGTTCAAGATCTCGTCGAACTCTTCCGGCGTTGCAGCACCGATGTAAATCTTGTTTTGAATACGACGGAAGAACGCGTCGTCGCCGAGTTGGTTCGGGTCAAGATTCGTGGAGAAGACCACCAGCACCTCGAACGGCACGGGAAACTTCTGGCCGGAGGAGAGCGACAGGTAGTCGATTCGGCGTTCAAGCGGGATGATCCAGCGGTTGAGCAAGGCGCCAGGGTCGACCATCTGGCGGCCAAAGTCGTCGATGAGCAAAATGCCGTTGTTGGCCTTCATCTGCAACGGGGCGGAGTACACCTTCGTCACCGGGTCACGTTGGAGCTGAAGCATGCTGAGCTCCAGTTCGCCACCCGCAACAACAAGCGGCCGCTCGCAGATCACCCAGCGGGGGTCAAGGTCGGGAATCTCGGTTTCGACAGGTGTGTGGATCGACGGGTCGAACACCGAAATGATGCCGCCGTCGACTTCGACCGCGTAGGGGACAAGTACCCAGTCCTCGTACAGACGGACGAGACGTTCGGCCAAGCTCGTCTTGCCAGTACCGGCCGGACCCCACAACAAGATAGAACGCTGACCGGCGAACGCTGCTCCGAGCTCATCGACAATCTTCGGGTTGAGCACCAGGTCACTAAACCGTGCCCGCAGCCGCTCGTCTGACACCTCGACCTCGGTCCGAAGCCAACCGACGATCTCGGTGTAGGTCTTCATGGTGACCGGTGCAGGTCCGATGTAACCGGACCGTTCGAACACCGACCGCGCACGCTCTCGCCCGGCGTCGGTCAGTGTGAAGTGGTAGTTGCCCAGGCCTTCAAGGTGCAGAACATCGAAGAACTGCCGATCTCGTAACCCTTGGAATGCCTGCTGCACGACGTTTGGGTGCAGGCACAAGTCCATCGCCGTCTTGCCAATAGTGGTGCGGTCCGTCAGCGATGCCCTGCGCAGAAGCAAGTCCTCGACCATCGACTGGGCCAAGTCGATCGAATCAATGGTGGTGGCTTGGATCAGGGACTGCGGAAGGGACTGCTCACTCATGATCGGTGCTATCGGCACGACGATGCAGGGAGCTAAGCAAAAGCCGGGGAAATCGGTCAGTGTGTTCGAAGCCCCTTCGAACCCCGGTCGGTTTGATCGACCGTTACAGCGCCGGACCGATGGTCGGCCGATGGCGCCCGATTTCGAACAATGCAACGGCACCAGCGACGGAGGCGTTGAGCGACTCGAGACCACCCCGGAGGGGAATCGATGCAATGACGTCGCATCGCTCGCGGGCGAGCCGGGACAGACCATCGCCTTCAGCTCCCACAACCACGATGAGTGGCTGGTCTGCGAGATGAACCTGCTCGTAGACCGTGGAGTCACCACCGGCATCGAGGCCAATGACCCATGCCCCACGCTCCTTTGCGCGTAGCAAGAAGGCCGGGAGCCCACCAACCAGTGCAATCGGAAGGTGTTCAATCGCTCCGGCTGCGGCCTTCGCTGCCGTTGGGGTGATGTGCACGGCTCGGTGCTGCGGCACGATCACGCCAGTGACACCAGCGCCTTGGGCACTGCGAAGCAACGCTCCCAGATTTCCCGGATCGGTCAAGCCATCGAGCGCCAACAGGAACGGCTGTGGGCCACCCATCGGACCCATTTCCAGCAGGTCATCGGCGTCGACGTCGTCGAGCTCGTCGCACATTGCAATGACACCCTGAGGCGCCTCTGTGCGAGCGTTGGCGAGGACGAGTTCCTTGGGCATCCACCGAATGGCCACACGAGCGTTGGCCGCGAGCTGTTCGATCTCTCGCAAGATCGGACTGTCATCAGTTCCTTCTGCCATCATCAGCGTGCGTACCCGCCGCCGACCGACAGCCAGGAGTTCTCGAACTGCAACGCGTCCTTCAACCTGCGTGCCGTCTAGTCCATCGGGGCGCGCTGACGAGCGCGACATCTCGCGAGGGCCAGCTGAACTCCCGGAAAACCGGTCCGGACGTGCTGAACGAGACGACGGTCCTCCGCCTCCTCTGCTGCTACCCGCGCCGCGCGACGGCCCTGCTGGCCGACCGGTCCCGGTACGCGAGCCCCCCGGGCTCCCACCGGCCCGCTCGCCGCCGGCCCGCGGCACTGCGCTGCGCGCGTCGCCAGGCCGTCCGGCACCACCAGGACGTGCACCCGACCGGCCGCCGGCGGACCCGCCGAACGAACCACCGCCGAACGAACCACGTGAACCACCTGCGCCACCAGTCCCGGACGCGCCCCGACCCGAGCCTGCCCGGCCCGACCCGGAACCTGACCGACCTGAGCCAGCACCGCGGCCCTGACCACCCGACCGAGACCCTCCCGAGCCACCGGCGGACCCGAAAGAACCGCCTCCCCTTCCACTTGGTCGAGCCATGATCAGACCTCCTGAGATCGGGTGAGCAAACAAAC
>JAYSSK010000208.1:0-3303 GCA_043720595.1 Acidimicrobiia bacterium | reverse complement strand
GCCTATGGGTCGGCGAGCAAACGTCTCCCATTGCATCGGCTGCGCTGTTCTGCCCGAGTGGCAAGGCCAGCTATCCCAGCGTCGCTGCGCAGCTCGGCGTACCGGCAACCGTGGCGGGGGTTCCGCAACGGGTCATCATCACGCCCCCGAAACCTGGGGCAACCAATGGCACCGTAGACGCTGCCACGCTTCTCGTCGCCAGCCGCCTCGGCATCACCGAGGTCTTCCGTGTCAACGGCCCAGCAGGCGTTGCGGCCGTTGCGTTCGGCACAGACACCATTCCGAAAGTACGTAAAGTCATCGGCCCTGGGTCTCCCGCTGTTGTATGCGCGCAGATCGAAGTGCAGCGCTACGGGTGCGCCACCATGATGCTGTTAGGCCCAACCGAATCCATGGTCATCGCAGATAGTTCGGCAGACCCGGTACTCGTCGCCGCCGACCTGCTCATCGAGGCGGAACACGGCACGGACTCCACCGTCGTCCTCGTGCTGGTTGGCGATGTGACACTCAATGCGATTCAGGTCGAACTGGCCCGACAGATCGCCGTGCTGCCACCGGTTCGCCGTGAAGCGGCCGGTGCATCGCTCGGCACCAACGGAGGGTGCGTCCTCGTGGAAAGCATCGAACAGGCCGCCGAAGTGGCCAACGCGTTCGGGGCAGAACATCTCCAAGTAGCCACGGTCGACCCCGCTGCTGTGTTGCCCCTTATCCACAACGCAGCCGAGATTCTGCTCGGCCAACACACACCATTTAGTGCAGGCAACTTCGTACTTGGCCCTCCAGCTTCGCTTCCAACCAGCGGGTTCTCCGCGGTGTCGAGCGGGGTCACGGTCGAGGCGTTCATCAAGCGCACTGCGGTTGCCAGGTGCGACGACACAGCGCTCCGCAACGTGGCACCCACCATCACGGCGCTGGCCGACCACGAAGGGTTCCCTGCCCATGCCAACGCCATCCGCATTCGCTACGGCGGTTGGCCAACGCCGTTTGCTGACCATCAATCGGAATAGGGTCGAAGCTCACTATGCGTTCCGTTGGTTGGCCCCACAGCCCGTTTCTCTCGTCTGATGAAACGGCGCGGCTCACCGTGGTTGCCGGGTCCCGCCCCCGCCAGGTAGTGATGCAACATCGCACCGGCGCAGACATCGGGCGCCTTCGACTTGGCGAAGACCATGCTGACGTTGCTTTGCTCAATACGCCTCGCAACAATGACTGGGGCACCATACTCACGCTCTTGCGGGCCCCATCGCTTGGCGCAGGTCCCGTTCCCGTTGCTCAACGCGTCGGCGCCACGCTGTGGTTTGCCAACGGCACTCCCTCGGGTCCATCCAGCCCGGGGCATGCTGTCGAGTGGGTCGACCCAGGCGAGTGGTACCTGGTGGCAAGTCACCTGTCCACCGAACGCCACTGGTGGGATGTGGTGGGCTGGGGCACCGGATGGGGTAGCACCATCGAGGCTGAACTGCACAGCGCGCATACAGACAACGGGCTCACGCTGATTGGCCTCGGCGAGCCCATCGTCACCGCCAAGGTCTGCTTCCACAACCGAACGTTCAGCCACGACGAAGTCGTGAGCCAGGCCGACGTTCGATTGTTCCCTGGCGACCCCACCATCACCTGGGACCTCAACGACGACTCGCTGGAAGCTCTTGGAACGCGTCAACCTGCGTTGTCGTGGGACGCGGCATCTGCTCGGTCCCGCCGCAAGGCACTGCAGGTTGTGCCATCGCGCAGCGTTGTTTGGGAGGCGGAGGTAAAGGTGCCAGCGGGGTCTGATGGGTTGCTCCGCCTCGGGTCCAACTCCGATCCCGCCGTTCACCGCTCGGCCGCGCCCGGCCTGGTCGTGGTGCAGATCAACCGCAGCGGCGATGGCTTCGTGGTCAGCGGTGCACCGCGCCGAAATGAACATACGATGCACACTGTTTCGTTGATGAACACGCCATACCCGCTGGACGACGAGCCCTCCGCGTAGCCGCCGACACCCGACACACCAGCGATGATGGGTTGCTCACCGCTACTCGCCGGGTGCTTTGGGTTCCTTCGGGAGGCCCAACACACGCTCGCCGACGATGTTGCGCTGGATCTCGGCAGCGCCGCCCCAGATGGTCTCGGACCGTGAGAAGAAGAACGACGACATCATTGGGCTGGTGGGGTAGCCGTCGCGTCGCTTGAGGCGTTGTGCTCCTGGCCAGCTGTTCGATGCATTGCCTGCGTCGACAAGCATGGACGAGGTGCCAGCAATGTCGAGCGCCAGCTCCATAGCGTCGCGGTGCATCTCAGACCAGAACATCTTGTTGCAGACACCGAACGCGATCAGCCCGAAGTCTTTACGACCGGCGAGACTGGTGGACAACGACCGCAAACCTTGGATGCGCAGGATCTGGATCTTGGAGTAATACTTCATCAGCCCCTGGCGAATGTGGGGTTGGGTGATGGCCCCATTCTCCTGGGCCATTTCGACCATCAGGTTGTATTCGTCCTCAAACCGCCGATAGCTGGTTGTGGCGCTCGAGCCACGCTCGTGCGACAGCGTTGCGTTAGCAACCACCCACCCGTTGTTGACACCACCAACCACATTGTCCTTCGGGCACCGGGCATTGTCGAAGAACACTTCGTTGAACTCTGCAGTGCCGTCGGGTTGCGTGATTGGGCGAACCTCAACACCTGGCTGACGCATGGGCACCAGCAGGTACGAGATGCCCTTGTGCTTCGAGGCTTCGGGGTCTGTGCGCGCGAGCAGAAACACGTAGTCCGCGTGCTGTGCGCCCGTGGTCCACACCTTCTGGCCGTTGATGACCCACTCGTCACCGTCGAGGACGGCCGAGGTCTTCAAGCTGGCAAGGTCACTGCCGGAGTTAGGTTCCGAGAAGCCCTGACACCAACGAACCTGCCCCTTGAGAATCTGTGGCAAGAAGTGCTTCTTCTGCTCTTCGGTGCCGTACTGCAATATGGTCGGGCCGACAAGCGTGTCTCCGAAGAAGTCGGCACGCAGCGGCGCCCGGTGCGCTGCAAACTCTTCTGCCAGCACCACGTTCTGCATCGTGCTGAGGCCCTTGCCGCCGTACTCCGTTGGCCATGCCGCGCAGATCCATCCACCTTGGAACAACCGTTCCGGCCACCCCTCGTTGAACTCTTTGCGTTCCTCTGGGGTCATCTCGAAGCCCGCGTTCATCCAACCGGCAGGAAGGTTTGCGGTCAGCCATTCGCGGATTTCGACTCGGAATGCGTCGGCTTCAGGGGTGTAGTCCAGCGTCATCGGCATATCGAGAGCCTACGGGCAGCCAAAACCGAGTACAAACTCAGGTT
>JAYSSK010000207.1:0-3308 GCA_043720595.1 Acidimicrobiia bacterium | reverse complement strand
CTACGATCTCGCCGTTCTCGTCAAGGTCGATGATCGATGCAGCAGGGGCCGAACCGAGGCCCGGCATGGTGGTCATGTCGCCGCAGATGGGGTACACGAACCCTGCACCGACCGAGGCGCGAACCTCGCGCACGTTGACGGTATGGCCGGTTGGCGCACCCTTCAGCGCGGGGTCCGACGATATCGAAAGGTGGGTCTTTGCAATGCACACCGGCAGCGAACCGAACCCGTTGGCCTCATAGTTGGCCAGCTGCTTGTTGGCTGCTGCCGTATAGGTCACCTTGGCTGCGCCGTAGATCTTGGTGGCGACCGTCTCGATCTTCTCTTTCAACGTGGCGGTGTCTGGATAGAGGAACGTGAACGTGGACGGCTCTTCGCACGCCTCGACAACGGCCCGGGCCAGGTCGGTTGCCCCTGCTCCACCATCGGAGAAGTGTGTGCACACAGCAACGCGCGCACCGGCGGATTCGGCGATACGACGGATGGCATCGTGCTCGCTTGCATGGTCGGTTGGGAAAGCGTTGATGGCTACGACCGGTGACACACCGTGAGCCTTGACGTTCTCGATCTGCTTCACCAAGTTGGCTGCACCAGCCTCGACGTCGGCCGGGCTCTCCGCCAGTAGTTCAGGAGGAAGCGCCTTGCCTGCGACGATGCGGTACTTGCCGCTGTGGGCCTTCAGCGCGCGCACGGTTGCAACGAGCACCGCAGCGTCGGGCACCAAGCCGCTGTTACGGCACTTGATGTTGAAGAACCGTTCCGCGCCCATGTCGGCACCGAACCCTGCTTCGGTGATGAGGTACTCGCCTGCACGGATGCCAATGAGGTCGCCAACGATGGACGAGTTGCCGTGCGCAATGTTGCCGAACGGGCCGGCGTGGACAATGACCGGCGTGTTCTCCAGCGTCTGCAACAGGTTCGGTTTCAGCGCATCTTTCATGATGACCGCCATCGAGCCAGCACCCTTCAGCTGTTCGGCAGTGACCGGCGTGCCGGTCTTGGTGTAACCCACCACGATGCGGCCGAGCCGGGCACGAAGGTCCTTCAGCGATGTAGCCAGCGCAAGGACCGCCATCACTTCAGAGGCTGCGGTGATGTCGAAGCCGGTCTGACGGACCACGCCGTCCATCGACGTGCCCATACCTACCACCAGGTTGCGCAGGGATCGGTCGTTGACGTCGAGGACCCGACGCCACGTGATGTTGTGCATGTCGAGGCCGAGTTCGTTGCCCTGGTGCAAGTGGTTGTCGACCATCGCCGACAGCAGGTTGTGCGCGGCGGTGACGGCGTGAAAGTCACCGGTGAGGTGCAAGTTGAGTTGCTCCATCGGGATGACCTGGCTGTAGCCGCCGCCGGCTGCACCACCCTTGATTCCGAACGTTGGTCCCATCGACGGCTGACGCAATGAGATGACGGAGCGCTTGCCGATGTGCTTCATCGCCTGGCCGAGACCAACCGTTGTGGTGGTCTTGCCTTCGCCGAGCGGTGTGGGCGTGATGGCAGTGACCACCACATACTTGCCCATCGGCTTGTCCTTCAGGTGATCAATCGCCTCCAGCGAGATCTTTGCCAGCGACCGTCCGTAGGGTTCGAGGAACTCTTCGCCGATGCCCATCTGGCCAGCTATGTCGGTGAGCGGGATCGGCTTGCCTGCGCGAGCAATTTCAAGATCTGATGGGAACGGCATGGTTGCCTCCTGGGTTAAGGCTGTGACTCCCGTTACACTGTCACAATCCACGATACGGAACCGTTCCACACTATGGAACGGCCGTGGACGTGGAAGAGTGATCACGCAAGCCCACGGGGACCAAGGGGAATCGAATGAATATGTCCTATCATACGAACATGAATCCCACCCGATCCAGGGGACGGAAGTCCTCTTCGTTGACACGCATCACCACGCCGTTGGTGCGAGACAACGGGGTCCTCCGCGAAGCCACGTGGGAGGAGGCGATGAGCCGCGCCGCTGCTGGCTTCTCACAGATCAAGGCTGACCATGGCAAGAACGCCGTCGGCGTGTTCTCCTGCTCGAAGAGCACGAACGAGATGAACTACATCGCGCAGAAATGGATCCGGGCCGTCATCGGCTCCAACAACATCGACTCCTGCAACAGGACTTGACACGCACCTTCGGTGGTCGGTCTGGCCACAGCGTTCGGAGCAGGCGGCGGCACCTCCAGTTACACCGAGGTGGAGCAAGCAGATGTCATCGTGATGTGGGGTTCGAACGCCCGCAACGCGCACCCCATTTTCTTTCAGCACGTCCTGAAGGCCGTCCATAACGGCGCCAAACTGTTCGCAGTCGACCCGCGTCGTTCCGAGACCGCGCAGTGGGCCGACCTGTGGTGCGGTTTGCACGTCGGCACCGACATCGCGCTCGCCAACACACTGGCCAGAGAGATCATCCACGCCGGGTTGGTCGACCGGTCCTTCATCGATCGGGCAACGTCGGGTTTCGCCGAGTTCGCAGCATCGGTCGAAGAGTGGACGCTGGAAAAAGGTTCGCAGGTCACCGGGGTTCCAGTCGAATCGATCCGTGAACTTGCACACGCGTACGCCACTGCCGACAAGGCGCAGATCTGCTGGACGCTCGGCATCACTGAGCACCACAACGGCGTCGACAACGTGTTGTCGCTCATCAACCTTGCGTTGCTCACGGGCCACGTGGGGCGATGGGGCTCCGGGCTTTCGCCGCTGCGCGGTCAGAACAACGTGCAGGGCGGCGGCGACATGGGCGCAATCCCCAATCGTCTCACCGGGTTCCAAGACATCCTCGACCCCGAGGTTCGTGCAAAGTTCGATACGGCTTGGGGCCTTGCTGGCACCGACCGCGCCATTCAAGACCAGTACGGCTGGCATCTCACAGAGATGTTCGACGCCATGGGCCGAGGTGATCTGCGCGCTGTCTATGTGATCGGCGAAAACCCCGCCCAGTCCGAAGCCGACTCCACCCATGCAGTCAAACTGCTGCAGGGGCTCGATCATCTCGTGGTGCAAGACATCTTCCTCACCAAGACCGCCGAACTCGCCGATGTCGTCCTGCCTGGTTCCGCATCATGGTGCGAAAGCGAAGGAACCGTCACCAACTCGGAACGGCGAGTGCAGCGCACTCGCAAGGCCCTCAACCCACCGGGCCAGGCTCGTGACGACATGGCCGTCATCATCGACATGGCAAATCGAATGGGAGCCGAGTGGAACTACGGCGACACGCCGATGCAGATGGCCGAGACGATCTGGAACGAGCTGCGCCAGCTCTCGCCGATGCACGCGGGTATGTCGTATGCGCGCTTAGAAGAACTCGATGGCAT
>JAYSSK010000206.1:0-82652 GCA_043720595.1 Acidimicrobiia bacterium | reverse complement strand
GCCATCGACGGGGTCAACCTGACGCTTGGCAGCATTCCGGGCGCCGGAGCGGCTGCCGAGCGATTCTTCAGCGCGGCGCTCGCCGATCCGGCTGTTGTGAGTACCAACCGGGGGATCACCGACGCATCCGTCACCGGCAGCGCGTACCTCACGGTCGCCGGGCAGCTTGCGCAACGGGACCTTTCTGGGGTGCGTCTAGCCCGTGGCGGTCCGTTTCGGCTGACCGCACTCCGCGGAAGAATCCCCGTCACGATCGAGAACTTGACCGGTGGGTCGGCGGTCGTCCATCTCTCGGTGGAGCAGGGCCGCGTCAGGTCCACGACCGCATCAGCTGAACAAGACGTAGTAGTCCAGGCTGGCTCACAGGTTGTGCTGCTTGACCTTGAAACTCGCTCGTCGGGAAGCTTCGATGTGCGGGTATCGCTCACCACCCCGAACGGTGTGGCGCTGTCGCGTAATGCGTACACAATCCGCAGCACGGGGGTCAGTGGGATAGGTGTCACGTTGACGCTGACTTTGCTTGGTTTGCTCATCTTGTGGTGGCTGAGCAACAGGGCAAAGGGCACTGGGCAACGTCGCCCCACACGACGCGCGTCATCTCACCGAATCCTGAGCTCGCCGGATCAAGAGGAGCCGGACGCCAACGCAGGAAGGTACCCGGACCCCACAGCATGAGCCTTGGTCGGTCAGCAGCCGTGATGGCCGCCGGAACGCTTGCATCGCGCCTGACCGGCCTGGTCCGAAACGTGCTGTTTCTCCAACTGAGCGTTGGCGTGCTCACCGATGCGTACAGCGTTGCGAACGTCAGCCCAAACTTGTTTTATGAACTCGTTGTCGGTGGGGTTCTTTCGGCCACACTTGTCCCGCTCTTCGTCCGGCTGCTCGCTCCTCCAGACGAGAAGACCCGCAGAACCGCACGCCATGTCGCGCGAGACAGGACCGGTGTCTCGGCAGTCGTGACCCTTTCGGTGGTCGTGGTTGTTCTCATGAGCGTGGTGCTGTTCTTCGGCGCGCCGCTGTTTCTGTCGATGTTCGGCGGTCGCCGCCAATGGGCACCCGGCCAACGGGAGCTCGCTGTCAGCCTTCTGCGGATGTTCGCTCCGCAAGTAGCGATCTATGGCGGAGTGACGCTGTCCACGGCGTTGCTGCACACCCGGTCCCGATTCGGCATCACCATGGCTGCTCCGATCGTGAACAACATCGTGGTGTCAGTGATGTTCTTGTGGGTGCGGTTTCGACTCGATGAGTACCGCACTGTGGGTTCAGCAGGTGTCCGCGGCACGTTGGACCTTCAAGCAATTCGGGCCGACCAGGGGCTCATGTGGGCGCTCGGCTGGGGAACCACAATGGGGGTGTTGCTAATGTTGGTCGTCACGGTTCCGGCGCTACGTCGTGCAGATCTTGGTCTGCGCGCGGTGTGGCAACCGCGCCATCCGGCAGTCCGTCATCTTCTGCGGCTTTCAGCGTGGACGGTGGGGTATGTGGTCGCCAATCAAGCGGCCCTGTGGTTCGTCTACCGCGCTGCAAAGCGGGGTGCCGACGGCGATCTCACCGCCTACACAACGGCCAACAGTGTGTTCTTCCAATTGCCGTACGGCATCATCGGAGTCTCAGTCATGGCGGGAGTACAGCCTGTTTTGAGCCGAGCGTTCCAATATCGTAAGCGCGCAGAGTTTCGTCGGCAGTTGGGTTCAGCGACTCGCGCCCTGGTTGTACTCATGACACCTGCAGCCGTTGGGTACATGCTGCTTTCGAAACCAATCAGCGAGTTGGTTGCGGCACATGGGGGAACGTCCGTCGAAAAGGCGCATCTCATTGGCCGTGTGCTCGCCGCGCTCGCGCCAGGTCTCCCCGGGTTCGCTGTGTACCTGCTGTACATGAACTCGCTGAAGGCGATGCTGGACACCCGCGCGGCCTTCGAAGTCAACGTCGTCGAAAACGCGATCAACATCTTCGTCGGGGCGTTCTTCTATCGTTGGTGGGGGGTGGTTGGACTGGGCGGCGCGTTCGCCGTCGCCTACCTCACGAGTGCGGTGTTGGCTGGAATTGTGGTCAGGCGCCGCACCGCTGGTCTCGACGGAGCGTTGTTGCTCACCACCGTTGGCCGCGTCCTCGTGGCCACTGGCGTCATGGCGTGTGCCGTCATCCTGACAGGCCGTATTCTCACCAGCACGATCCTGTCCACCAACGACCCGATCAACGTCACACTCCCCACGCAGCGGACACTGCCCCTTCTGTTCTTCGTGCTCACCACCGCAGGAGTTGGCCTCGCAACGTACGCGTTCGCGGCGCGGGCAGTCGGAATCACGGAGATCGAACCATTGGTCCGACGAATCGGATCGTTCGCCAGACGTTTGCGACACGGGGCTCGTTGAATTCGCATACCGTCTCGGATCATGAATTCAGTTCACGTCATCACGGACTCGGCCTGCGACCTCACCGATGAGCAGACTTCTGAAGCGCGGGTGACAGTTGTACCGCTCTCCATCAGGTTCGGGACGGAAGAATTCACCGATCGCGTACAGCTGAGCACCGACCAATTCTGGGCGCGGATGGCCACGACACCAGGACTCCCCGAAACGGCTGCACCATCCCCTGGGGCATTCGAACTTGCCTTCCGCTCTGCACACGCCGCGGGGGCAAGTGGCGTGGTCTGCATCACGCTTTCCGCCGCGCTTTCAGCGACGCACCAATCCGCAGTTCTCGGGGCACGTGCCGTTACCGATGAATTTCCGTCGTTTCCGGTCACCATCATCGACTCGAAGTCCATCACCGCAGGGCAGGGCACCATGGTGCTGGCTGCAGCCGAGACCGCAAACAGGGGCGCTGAAATCCAAGAGGTCGTGCAGGTTGTTCAGTCCTACATCGGTCGCTCGTTTGTGTACGGAACCATTGACTCGCTTGAGAACCTCCGCAAGGGCGGGCGCATCGGGGGGGCTCAGGCCATGCTCGGCTCGTTGTTGGCGATCAAGCCGCTTATCAACGTCTCGTCGGGAACCGTCGAAGAAGCTGGCAAGCAGCGCACGAGGTCCCGGGCTCTCGCCACGCTTGTTGCATTTCTCGAGAAGGCAAAAGCCGAACACGGTTCGGTGAGCAATGTAGCGGTGATGCACGGCAACGCTTCACAGGCTGACCTGGCAACGCTGCATGGGCTGCTTTCCCACCTCGTCGACCCGTCGTCCATCACTGTCGGCCGGATTGGTGCGGTCATCGGCACCCACGGTGGCCTCGGAGTGATTGGACTCTGCTTCGTGGCACCAGCCGCCCCGAAATAGACTCACCGGTGGGGCGAGCGAGCAACGCGCCACGAACCACCACCAAAGCCGTGCAAAGCTGAGGGGTATGGCCGGGCGCCCACCACATGGAACTTCGCCCGTCGGGGTGGTTGGAGAACGGCTCGGCCAGCGCTACGAGTTGGTCCGGCCGCTTGCTCGCGGCGGAATGGCCGAGGTCTGGGAAGCAACCGATGCCATTCTTGGCCGCTCGGTGGCAGCAAAGATCCTTTACCCGCATCTCGCATCTGACGCTGGCTTTCGTGCCCGTTTCAAACGAGAGGCAATTAGCGCCGCCCGCCTCAACCATCCAGCCATCGTCACGGTCTACGACACGGGAATTGACGAGTACCCAGAGCGTCCCAACGATGCTATTCGCGCTTACATCATCATGGAGATGGTTCCCGGGCGCACGATGCGCGCTCTGATGAGCGAGTCCGCTCTCAGCGTGAGCGATTCCGTCTCGGTCGTCGCCCAAGCAGCCGACGGACTGGCTTTCGCACATGCAAGCGGGTTTGTGCACCGAGACGTGAAGCCCGGCAACATCATGGTGCAGCCCGACGGTCGCGTGAAGGTGGCCGACTTCGGTATTGCCAAGGCCGTTCAGCAAACGCTCACTGGCCCCGAGCACGAGGATCTCACCCAGGTCGGCTCCATTCTCGGCACTGCCAAGTACCTATCCCCCGAACAGGTGGAGGGTGCCGAAATCGACGCCCGATCCGACATCTACTCGCTCGGAGTGGTGCTCTACGAGGCCGTATGCGGGCGTCCCCCGTTCGTTGGCGCAACGGACTTGGCCACGGCAACGTTGCACGTCAACGGCACTACCCAACGACCTCGGCAAATACGGCCCGAGCTCTCCCGTTCACTCGAGCGGGTGATCATGACCGCGATGGCCAGGGACCCTCAGCAGCGCTATCAACGCGCCTCAGATCTTGCCCGCGCTTTGCGCACGGTCGATATCGAAGACGATGCGGCTCCCGCCGTGACGCGCGCCCCGGGCGCTACAACTCCGGCCTCCGGTACCCCCCGGCCGGTGCCAGCATCAGCATCATCATCCAACGACGCTCCAGACGCGTCAACGGTTCTGATGGATGAACGCACACGCATCGCCCGCCGGCCGGCGGACCGCACCGCTGAACGGTCGATCGCTGCGTCAGGTGTACGGGAACACCGCCCAGCATCATCTCGCCCAACATCATCTCGCCCAGCATCTCGCACCCCGTCCGGTACGGGTCGACTCCCGGTTGTCCGGTTGGCAAGCCTTGCGTTGGTGGGGCTCCTCATCGGAGGTACGGGCGGCTGGTTCAGCGGTTCTGCCGCAGCTGACGCGATCGACATCCAATCCATTCGGACGTTCGATCCGGCCCCAGGCGACGGTGCCGAACGCAACGAACTGCTCGGCAACCTGACCGATGGGACGTTGGCCGCATGGCGAACGGAGACTTACGAGAGCGGGTTCGCCGGCGTTTCGAAGCGAGGCGTCGGTTTGATCCTCGACGTCGGTTCGGAACGTCGAATCGGTTCGCTTCAAGTCGCCAGCCTGTCGGCGGGTTGGAATGCAGTCGTCTACACAGACTCCACGGTGGGAAGCGATTTGGCTTCTTGGGGGGCTCGCGCCACCCGGTTCGAGCCCGTCCCAAACTCGACGATCACCATCAACGTCAATCGCCGGGCCCGCTACGTCATGCTCTGGGTCGACGACTTGGGTTCCAATGCCAGCGTGTCGATTGCCGAAGTAAAGGTGTTCGGCTGATCGTGCTCGAGCAGCACCTCGACCGGGAATCGGAACGCCGGTTGATTTCCAGCGCGCAACAGGGCGACACCCGGGCGCTCGACGAACTGCTCCGAGCTCACCGTCAGCGCATCTGGGGAGTGTGCAGGCGCATCGTCGGGTCCGACGCTGATGCTCAAGACGCAACTCAAGAGGCGTCGATCGCCATCATGCGCCACATCGGCAAATTCGATGGCAACGCTGCATTTTCGACCTGGGTCTACCGAATCGCCACCAACGCGTCGCTGGACGAACTCCGACGACGCAAGCGCCGTCCGATCGCAACCGACGATTCCTCGCTGGAGTTCGCAAGTTCCGGATGGCCCGCTGGCAACGTCGAATCTTTTGATGGCGCGTTCGATCGCCGGATCGCGGACCGGCTTCAAGTCGATGCGGCGCTCCAGAAGTTGCCGACAGAGTTTCGGACTGCTGTTGTGCTTCGCGACCTGTGCGACCTCGACTACGGCGAGATCGCTCAGGTCCTAGGAATACCCATCGGTACGGTGAGATCCAGAATTGCGCGGGGTCGGGCCGCTCTCGGCCCGCACTTGCTTCCCGCCCGCGAAGAATCCGCAGCAGCATCTGCCTCCGTTCAGGGCGGGATCACCTCCAGTGCGCAGCACCTTTCGCGCGGGCCTATCACGGGTGAGACACCCCACATCGAAACCGGCGGGAACCAACCGAGTGCGAACCAGCGTCTCAACGGGCAGTCTGAGCAAACCGTCTGGACTGACATTCCATCCACAACGCCGGAAACAGTCGCCCGAGCGGCTACATCCAATCAGCCCGAACCGCCTTTCGACTCGAGCCAAGCATGAGCGCGTACGAACCGCCATCTGAAGGTACGCCGGTATCACCGGACCCCGACCCGACCCTGGGTTGGCTCTCCGCGCCCCGTTTCGAGTCTGACCTGGAGTCCGACCTCGATTCTTCGGCTGACCGATCCTCGTGGAACGAAGCGGTCGACGAGGTTCAGTGGGAGTGGGCCGACATCGACGATCACGACCGCCTCCTCCACGACGGGCATCTCAACGAGCTTGGGGTATCAGTCCTCGCCGACCTGCAGGCTGGAATCCACGACGCGGCTGTCGGCTTCGAAACCGAAGCCGTGCGAACGTCGTTCCTGCACCTAGCGGAGTGTGGCATTTGTCCAGCAAAGGTGGCATCGGTCGGATCATGGGCACGGGGGATTTCCGATGTCGGCGTCGAACCTGTCTCGGCGTCGATGTCGAACAGTGGAGACCATCAGGGAACCGCAGCCACAATCGATTCCTTGTCGCTGACTTCGCCGGCACTCGTGACGAACGCCGTAGATGTAGCACCCGAGGAAACAACTGCCAAGGTGATCTCGTTGCAATCGCGGCGCAGCCGATTCGTGTCGACTCGGTACGCCGCCTCCGCAGCTGCAGTCGTCGCAGCCTGCACGTTCGGGGCTGCAGCCCTATTTGGTAACTCAGCCACCCGGTCGTCCGACCTTGCGAGCGAAGTACTCGAAACTGTTGCGGTGGACACGACGGCAGCGCAGGCTGCCGCTGACAACTTCGAAGCGGCTTCCGAGACGATGGCTGCTGCAGCTGATCAAACAGCGGCACCATCGGATAACGAAGCGGTCTTTGGGGCGAGCGGTTCGTCCGTCGCCCAGTCTCCTGAGCAGGAGGTCTCGTCCGAGTCAGCAGCGGCTTTGGAAGCGGCGGCAGGAACTGTCGCGGCGTCGCCCACACCCCTCGATGAGCCGGTTGGTTTCGACACGGTTGCTGGTACACCAGACGGTGTTGCAAAGGCCGCAACTCCACCAGCGGCGAAGAAGGTACCAACTCCGGCCTCGGCTGCGGAGCAGACCGACCCGCCGCGAACCATCCCTAGCCCAGCGGAACGTCCTCCAACAACCCTGTTTCGCCCGTCGATCGGTGCCGCCCCGTCAGCCGGCTCGCCTGCGGTCCCGCAGCAGACGACAACCGTCTGGCTACCCCCAGGAGCCGGCTCAGCAGATCTGGCTGCTGCTGGGTCGGGGTCTGGGTCGGGGTCTGGGTCGGGGTCTCGGTCGGGATCAACGACGGTCCCGCCTGTCACCACCCGGCCCGAGCATCCTGCTCCGATCTTGCTCGGAACGTTCAGTTCCGTGGCTGCCGTCGAGGCACGATTGCAGGCAGAGCCCACATTGGCGCTTCCCGACGTGTCGGCCCCGTGTGCTCAGGAGCTCGTTGCGGCGCTGGTAGCGGCTGGCGTTGACCAGTCCCCACCTCGGTTTGCGCGAGCGGTGGTCGCCGACCGCACGTTGACCTTCGCAATTGCGACACCGATCGGGAAGCCTCCGGTCGTAGTCGCGGTTGACGATTCCTGCCGACCGGCTACCTGACCGCTACCCCAAAACCCGCCACGACTTCGGCAGGAATTCGCAGCCGATAGTCTGCTCGTGTGAGCAACGCAGAGCCGGACTGGGCAACTCAACTGGTCGACACGTTTGAGCAGGCGGTTGGCACCGTCCGCTCAAAGACGTCTGAACCCGCGACCAAAGCGGTGAAGTATGCAGTCTTCGCAGTGATGGCTATCGGGCTGGCAATTCTGTTGTTCTGCTTCCTGATCATCGGCCTGGTCCGTCTGACTGACAGTTATCTGCCGCAGGGAGTCTGGCTGGCATATTTCCTGATCGGTTCATTGTTCATAGTGTGTGGAGCGCTGCTGTGGCGTCGCCGCCGCGCAAAGCCAACCACCTGACCAACGCGTCGGCGGCGAAAGGTTCTCCAGTTATGTCATCCGTCAGAGACGTCATCATCGTTGGGTCAGGCCCTGCCGGGCTCACAGCGGCTATCTACACCGCTCGGGCCAACCTCCATCCACTCGTCATCGAGGGCGAGATCTCATCGACGGGCGACCAGCCCGGTGGTCAGTTGATGCTGACCACCGAGGTTGAGAACTTCCCAGGGTTCGAGCACGGTATTCAAGGCCCCGAGTTGATGGGCACCATGAGGGCGCAAGCCGAGCGGTTTGGGGCAGAACTCCTCACAGCGAAAGTAACCCGGGTCGACTTTTCGCAACAGCCTTACTCCGTCTTTGTCGGCGATACTGAATACCGAGCCAAGGCCGTCATCATTTCCACCGGTGCTCGGTCATTGATGCTGAACCTGCCAGCTGAGCAAAAACTCCTCGGACACGGGCTCTCCACCTGCGCGACTTGCGACGGGTTCTTCTTCCGAGGCAAAGAAATCGCCGTTGTCGGTGGAGGAGACTCTGCGATGGAAGAAGCCAACTTCCTGACGAAGTTTGCGAGCAAAGTCACCGTTGTCCACCGCCGAGACTCGCTTCGCGCTTCGAAGATCATGCAGGACCGCGCTATGGCCAACCCAAAGATCGAATTTCGGTGGAACAGCGCGGTTGTCGACCTAGTCGGCGAGCAGGCTCTCGAAGGCGCCATTCTCGAAGACACCGTCACAGGTGAGCGGTCCACGCTCAACGTCACTGGCTTGTTCGTCGCCATCGGCCACGTTCCCAACACCGACCTGTTCAAAGGCCAGGTAGATCTCGACGACCAGGGCTATCTAGCCACTGTTCCTGGGCGGTCGCTGACCAATCTTGACGGCGTGTTCGGATGCGGAGACGTTCAGGATCACATCTACCGTCAAGCCATCACCGCAGCTGGTTCGGGTTGCATGGCTGCCATTGACGCAGAACGTTGGCTGGAGTCCCAGCACTGATTCATCGTTTACGGGAACAACCGGTCTGATGTTTCGGTTGCACCGGCTAGCAGTCATTGCCACGCTTGCAAATCGGCTGGCAATCTGGAAATCTCTGCCGTTGTCGGCAGGCCGTCTAAGGAGAACACCATGTCCGAGCACATCGCAACCCTGACCGATGCAACGTTCGACGAGCATGTCGGTGCAGCCGATACGCCGATCGTCATCGATTTCTGGGCAGAGTGGTGCGGGCCGTGCAAGATGGTTGCCCCTGTGCTGGACGAAATTTCCAACGAGCAGGTCGGCAAGCTACAAATCGCCAAGCTCAACGTCGACGAGAATCCCAACGTCGCTATGCGTTACGGGGTACAGAGCATCCCAACCATGCTGGTGTTCAAAGATGGAGAATTGGTCGACCGCATCGTGGGCGCAATGCCCAAGGGTCGGCTCATGGAGAAACTTTCCTCGCATTTGTCCTAGCGGGGTGACCTGGCCAGGTCACGCGCCAAGCCAGGCCACTCAGCCGGTGAGGCGTGTTGAACCCGACAAAGTTGTCGGCTGCGGTCTTGCCAGCGCAGGCCGGTGTCACCCTTGTTGGTCCTCGTCCGGCTGTTCAACTGTCATCACGGCAAAAATTCGTTCAAGGTCTTCGATATCGGCAAACTCGATCACGATCTTGCCGTTTTTTGGCCCGAAATCGATGTTGACCCGAGTGTCGAATTGCCCGGACAAGATTTCTTCGAGTTCTAATAGTGCGGCTGGTTTGTCGGGCTGCTTTGGCGTGGCACTTGTTCGGGACGATTGCTTCCCGCTCTTACCCGATGCGAGGTCGTTACGCAGCTGGATAGCCGACTCGAGCTGCCTAACGGTCATCGCTTCCGATACCGCCCTACGAGCCAATGTCTCTTGGAAGGCCTTGTCGGTGATCTGGAGCAACGTTCGGGCGTGACCGGCGGACAATTCCTTGGTCTTGATCATCTTTTGGATGGCCGGCGTCAGTTGGAGCAGGCGGAGGCTATTGGTCACCGCGGAACGAGACCTTCCAACTCTCGCTGCAACTTCTTCGTGCGTGGCTCCCAACTCGGTGATGAGCTGTTGAAAACCGGCAGCCTCCTCAAGTGCGTCAAGGTCCTCACGTTGGAGATTCTCGATCAGCACGTGGAGCACCGAGGCTTGGTCCGGGGTCTCCTTGATCAGCGCTGGAATCGTTGTGAGTCCCGCGCGGCGAGCTGCCCTCCAGCGCCGCTCACCTGCCACCAATTCATAGGAACCGTTCCCTTGCGGCCTGACCAAAATCGGTTGCAACACACCGACTTCTTTAATTGAGGCGGCAAGGTCTTCGAGGGCCCCATCGTCGAATACTTCCCGAGTCTGGAACCGACTCGGAACGATGGACTGCAACGATATTTCTGCAAGCGTGCTATCTGCTTCGGCACCTCCGAACGGTATGGATGCAGAATTTGGATCGTTGGTCAAGGCGCCCGAAACCGCTGGCCGTTCGTCGCTCGTCGGGATGAGAGCCCCGAGCCCTTTACCCAAGCCGCTTTGCCGGACCACCGCTGAGCTCCTTAGCTAGTTCACGGTAGGCAAGCGCTCCCCGTGACGTCGGATCAAACACCGTAATTGGCTGCCCGAACGAAGGTGCTTCGGATAGTCGCACGGAACGAGGGATGATGTGCTTGCTGACACGGGAGCCGAAATGGGTACGAATCTCCTTCGTGACTTGGTCGGCCAGCTTCGTTCGAGCGTCGTACATCGTCAACACAAACATGCTGATTTCGAGGTCTGGGTTGAGGTTATTTTGAATCAACGTGACGTTACGCAGTAGCTGACCCAGCCCTTCGAGGGCGAAGTATTCGCACTGAATCGGAACCATCACCTCCGTCGCAGCTGACAACGCATTGATCGTCAACAGCCCGAGCGACGGCGGACAGTCAATCAGCGTGTAGTCAAAGTCATCACGGACCCGTGCAAGCGCTCGTTTGAGCTTCATCTCTCTGGACATCGCCGGCACCAACTCGATTTCAGCACCGGCCAAGTCGATCGTGGTTGCGACGACAAAGAGGTTTTGAACAGCCGTTGGTTCGATGGCGTCTTCGATCGGAACGTCGTGCATCAACACTTCATAGACGCTGTGGTCCAACTCGCGAGCATTCACACCGAGGCCGGTTGTCGCGTTGCCTTGCGGGTCGAGGTCGACAACGAGTACGCGGTACCCCAGGTCGGCAAGTGATGCACCGACACTGATAGCCGTCGTCGTCTTGCCGACTCCACCCTTTTGGTTCGCGATCGCAATAATCCGGGGGAGCGGGCGTTCAAGCGACCCGATCTCCTGTGTCACGGGCGGCTGTTCTTGAGAGGCCGGTTGGGCCTCAGTTTCTATTGGTGAGACGTCGAAGGTACTCACGTCACGTCCTTTGTTTCGAAGATCGTACAGAGATTCGGTCAGAGATCGGTCGCCAGACGGTTCAGTCGACTACTGCTCGACTGCTCCTTGCTAGTCAACCTCTCAGCCGAGGCACGGGGAGGACCGTTTTGAAGACCTGGTATGCCAGCAGGCGCACACCTATTGTTCCATGTTGCCAGGGGAATGGCTCGCATCGGAGCGGAAATTTCTAAGAATACTGACGCGCCAGGGGGTTTGAGGAGCTGCGACAACGCTTTCCACCAGTACTTCCCCGGCCGTGCGGTGAATCGTTTCACGTGAAACTTTGCGACGTCACATCCACTTGCACTTGGCCGCTCGGGTGTCGAAGTCGCCGAGGTCGCCGAGGTCGCCGAGGTCGCCGAGGTCGTCGAGGTCGTCGACCCAGTATGGCTGCGGTGGTTCACGTTCAGCGAGGCGCTGCAAAATTGGAGGGACTGGACTCTTCCGACCATGGAGCTTCACCCTACGTTCGATCGGACGGATGTTTCACGTGGAGTAGGTCTCTTGATGTTTCACGTGGAACACGCCTCGGGAGACACCCAAATCTTCCGCCGCCTTTGACGGACAGCCAAGGCCAAAGTTTCACGATCAGGAGCGGTTCTCGTCAGTGCGGTCGTGATGCGGCCTGCCTTGTTCGAACGTCTTTACTGCGCTTACCGTAACCAACCGCCCCGCAGCCCGTTCCAGCGAGGTGTTTCACGTGAAACATCACACCTGGGCCGTTTCGTCGGCGGATCCAAGTGGATGATCGACTCTCCCACGTCGGGGCGATGTTTCACGTGAAACATCGCCCGCAGGCCAGGCCGAGTGGCGAACAGGGGCCGAAGTTGGACCTGAAGTTCACATACGGAAGAGATGAGATCCGCCGGATCCGCTGATCGTACCCTGGTTCGCTAGAACAGCGGTTGTTTTGCCAGCAGTGCCCCAGAGCGGGGGACCAGTGCTGCATGGTGTCGAATTTTGCGGAGGACGGCGAATCCGAATCCACCACTGCGACGAATGCCGCTGAACGAAAATCCCATGGGTGCGCCGTCGATTCCTAGCCAGCGGCTCCCATCGGAGTGTGGGGGTTCGGAAACTACCAGCATCCCTCCGACGGGAAGAAACCCCGTGGCACATTCCGCCGTTATTGCAGGTTGACCGAAGCCTCGCGCCACGACGATGTCGACTTCACTATATTCACCGGCTCGATAAATCTCCTCCGCTCGTCCCAGCGCGCACCTGACCCGCTGGGTCACCTGCCAGTCATCAAGAACGGACTCCAGGAAGCGGATCCGCTTGCCTTGCGCATCGAGCAACACCCACGAGGATTCGGGCAATCGGTCAATTCCGACGAGCCCTGGAAGACCACCCCCGCTGCCAAGGTCCAACCACGTACTGGTCGAGGCGTCGCCATCCAGCCGCTCAACTTCCCTGCACACCACGTCGATGAACGCATTCGCATGGCGGAGCGGCGTCTCCAGCGGGCCGGGTCCGAGGAATCCGTAGGCCTGCGACTGCGCCAAGGCGACGTGAACTCGGGAACCTTCGGTCATTTGATGACCTGGATGACCAGCCGATTCCCGGCGAAACACAGTTGATTCACTCTGGAAGTAGAACCACGTAACGTTGAGGATCCTCACCCTCGGACAGGCTCGACACGCCAGCGATACCAGCCACCGTATCGTGCACGACCTTCCGGTCAACCGCATTCATCGGCTCGAGGACCCGACGCTCGCCAGTTGACACCACTGACTCGGCAACCTGTGTCGTGAAGATCTGCAACGCAGCGCGCCGCTTTTCGCGGTAGCCAGCGACGTCGAGCATCAACCGACCCGACCGCCCTCCCGTATCGTGGTGCACGAAGGTGCGGAGCAACTCTTGCGCTGCCAACAAGGTTTGGCCTTTCGGCCCGACGAGCATCCCGAGGGTATCGCCGATGAGCGCAATCTCGACGGTTTGCTCGTCGACGACACGGTGCGAGATCTTGCCCTTCAGGCCTGCGGCTTCGAGAAGGCCGCTCAGAAAGCGCTTCGAGCTTTCCACCACGACATCCACGTCAACGGGTTCGTCAGCCATCCGTGAAGGCCCACCGCTCGGCCTCGCAGGGCCCGAACTTCCCCGAGAAGCCGGCGGACGGCGGTCTCGCGAAAGTTTGACCGGAGCGGCTGCAACGGAAGCAACCGCTGCGAGTGCTGGTCCGCTTGCCTTTGGCCGCGTAGCGCGCGAAGCGGCACGAGGCGGAGCTTCAGCCTCAGCACCGGAGGCCTCGCTCGCGTCGAACTTGGCTGCCTGGGATTTTGACTGGGATTTTGACGCGGACTTGGCTGCGGCCTTCGTGCCTTTGGCAGCTTTCGCCGCGCCGGCGGCGCGTGCACGGATGCGAGCAGTCCCACGGACGCGGCCGAACAACCCTGCCACTGGCGTCTCCAAGACTTCGATTTCAAGCGCGGCCTCTTCGAGGCCCAACCCGTCAACGGCCAACTGTGTGGCGTCCTCGAGCGACGAAGCTGTGAACTCAACCCATTCCATGGCTACCTGAACCTATTTCTGTGTGTCGGACGTGGAATCAGCTTGGCGGGAGCGCCCATCGCGAGCGGCCTGACGGGCCGCAGCAATTGCTGACTGCTTCTTTGGTGTACCGCTCTGACCAGCGGAGAGGCCAGTCGCTGCGGCCTTGTTTTTGGGCGTCTGTGATGCGGAAGCCGAAGACCTGCCCGGGCCGACCGCTGAACTGCTGCCCTTCACTACAGTGCTGGCCTCGGACTTACCGGCCGGCGGGACCGCCTTGTCCAGCTTGGCCACCTTGTCGACCGTCGACGACAGCGCGCTAGCGGTGACTGCCTCGGGGGTAATTGGGTTGAGCTTCCGAAGGATCTGACCCTGGACGATGATCCACAGGTTGCCGATGATCCAGTACAAAACCACGGCCGCTTGGATATTGAACGAAATGAACGCGAAGAAAACTGGGAGATATTTCATTGTGCGCTGCATCTGTGCGGCCTGAGCAGTAGCAGGCGGACCCTGTTGCTTGTTGGTGATCACCTGCTGCAAGTATCCCGTGACACCGACGAGCACGACCAACAGGATGTACGGCAAACGGGTAAAGCTGGAACCGCCGGAAATGCCCTGAGCAGACTGAGCCAAGTCGATTCCGAATGACTTCATCGCACCACCGCTACGCACAAGACTGCGATAGAGGTCGGTGTCGTTGGACAGGTATTGCGGCTTAGCCACGCGAATCATGAGGCCGGAGAGCTCAACATTGCGAGTGAGCCCGTTGACGACGCGATACAGGCCGATGAAGATCGGCGCCTGCAGCAAGATGGGCAAGCAACCCCCTGCCGGGTTGACCTTGTGCTCCTTGTAGAGCTTCATGACTTCTTCGTTCATCGCCTGACGATCGCCGCCATGCTTTTCCTGCAGCTTCTTGATCTCCGGCTGCAGTTTGGCCATTCCCTGCATGGAGCGGGTCTGCTTCAACGTGAGCGGCAGCAGAATCAACCGGACAAGTACCGTCAGGATGATGATCGCCATTGCATAGCTGTTCGTTAGGTCGAACAGAAAGGCAAAGACCTGGGCAATGATCTCAAACATGGCGCTCAGTCAGTAGTGGGGAGTCAGAAATGGACGTAGAAGACGATGAAGACGGGCCAGATCCAGTGTCTGCCGACGCTCGCGGTGGGACAGGCTCGTAACCGGAACCTCCACCCGGACGACATCGGCTGATTCGGCGAATGATCAACCACGAACCGCGTACTGCTCCGTGGACGTGAACTGCTTCAAGACCATATGCAGAGCAGGTGGGTTCGAATCGGCACGGCGAAGGCCGCGTTGCAAGCATGGCGCGATAGCAACGAATGGCTGCGACTAGGGCAAATGCACCTGGCGACAGACGCTGGTTAACAACTCCAACGGACACGGAAGCGTGGCGGGTCACGAATTGACCCCGATCAGGCACGTCCGGATGTTGGCGGCCAGCGTCTCGTAGGACGAGTCAGCAGCGCCGGGCAGCGCTCGTACGACCACCCGGCTGCCGGACAGTTGGGGAGCCAGTTCGCGGATCACCGCACGAATCTGGCGTCGAACACGATTCCGGACCACCGCGTTACCGACCGTTTTACCAACAATCATGCCGAGCACGACCGGGCATTCAGCTACACCAGCTGCACGCTGAACAACGAGCAGACCCTGTTTGCATGGACGGCCGGAACGACGCATCTCGAGGAAGGCGCCCGCTCCACGCAGAGACCACACGGTGAACGGGTGGATGGGCGCGTCACTTCGAGCCGGCGACTGGACATGCAACCGTTCGGCCATGTCAGCGCACTCGACAGTGTGCTCTGTTTGCCCGGACCCGGAAATTCAGGCCGACAGACGAGTGCGGCCCTTGAGGCGACGCGCCTTCAGGACAGCACGGCCAGCAGGAGTCGCCATACGGGCACGGAACCCGTGCTTCTTGGCGCGGCGGCGGTTGTTGGGTTGAAAGGTGCGCTTCATGATCAGTGTTCCGATGCTTGCAAGTGCTGCGGTTTGTCTGTTCGGTTCGAGGCAACGGACGACACGGCCGAGCACCCGTGACATCGTCGTCGACCGAGAAACCGATCAGCAGCACTGAACAGCACACGGTGAAACTTTTCGACGAATGTTTGACGATGTTGACGGCGCGGCAACTGCTGCCCGAAGAACGAACACGGCGATGTTACTCGGTCGCCCGAACCGCCCGGTCCGACCCGTCGCGGTAGCCGTCTAGACCCGCCATAGCCTGGACGCGCGCCGTCTCCGTGGTGGTAGCTTCCATCTCCCACCCTCCCGGGTGCTTCCCCAGCCGCGTAGGGTGTCCAAGGCACCTTTCCCCGGCGCCTCCGGGATTTCCCCCATCGGCAGAGGTTTTCCACACCTGTGGACTTCCCTGTGTAAGGCTGAGGTTTAGCTGTGGACAACCAGGAGACAAACGAACTGTGGGGCCGGGCCGGGGCGCAGCTGCGCCTACAGGTTTCCGAGGCGATTTGGAACATGTACTTCGTCCACGCCACACCGTTGTCGCTCAGCGACCAACGCGTTGTGCTCGGCGTCCCTGACGGCTTGGTCAAGGAAAAGATCGAGGAACGCTTTCTCGGCCTGCTTCGGTCGGTGCTCAGCGAATCAAGCGGTCGGCCGATGGAGGTCGTCATCGATGTCTCGGTAGACGCCACTCAGCGACTCGCTCCTGTGGATGACACCGAAAGCCGTTCGCATGGCCGGGACGACTCGCAAATCAACACACAGAACAGTGGCCCGAATCTGCCCACAGGTATGGGCAACGCTGGCAATATCGGCGCTGGCCCAACCCCCGACAATGTGGTCGATCTCACCGCGTACCGCCCAGCACCAGAACGAGAGCAGCCGGAACCACACACCGCGCCACGGAACGGGGGGGCTGGCTCGTCTGGCGCGGATCTCATTTTGAATCCTCGCTACACCTTCGAAGATTTCGTCATCGGATCATCGAACCGATTCGCGCATGCCGCAGCGCTGTCGGTTGCCGAAACGCCTGCACGCAGCTACAACCCGCTGTTTATTTACGGTGACTCTGGCCTTGGGAAGAGCCATCTCCTACAGGCCATCGCCCAATATGTGCAGCAGAACTACAAGCACAGTCGCGTCCGGTACGTATCAACAGAAACGTTCGTCACCGAATTCGTCGACGCCATCAAAACCAACACCACCGGAGCATTCAAGCGCCGATACCGCGACGATTGCGACGTGTTGCTGATCGACGACATCCAGTTCATGGAGGGTAAGGAAGGTACGCAGGAAGAGTTCTTCCATACCTTCAACTTCCTGCATCAGTCCGGCCGTCAGATTGTCATCTCGTCGGATCGGCCCCCGAAGAACATTCGGACCCTGGAAGACCGGTTGCGGAGCAGGTTCGAATGGGGCCTCATCACCGATGTGCAGCCACCAGAGCTTGAAACCCGCCTTGCCATCCTCCGCAAGAAGGCCGACCGTGAGCGCGTCTTTGTTCCCGACGAAGTCCTCACGTTCATCGCGACGAACATAAAAGACAACATCCGGGAACTCGAAGGCGCTCTGAACCGAGTCTGCGCATGGGCCAGTCTCAATCTCGGCCCTGGCGAAGTTCTCGACCCGATTACGGTCGAACGACGCGTTCTCGGATATCTCCTGTCCTCGTCAGAACCGCGGCCCATCACGGCGCGTTCCATCCTCGACGCAACTGCGTCCATGTTCGACTTCAGCATCGAGGACCTCACGGGGCAGAGCCGCCGCCGGCCCCTCGTGACGGCACGCCAGGTGGCCATGTACGTCTTCAGGGAACTGACGGACTTCTCTTATCCCATGATCGGACGCGAATTCGGCGGACGAGACCACACGACAGTCATCCACGCAGTCGAGAAGATCACCGAGCAGATGCACGAACGACGTGCAACCTACGACCAAGTCACCGAACTCGTCCGCATCATCAAAAATGGTCAATGATCATGATATGCACTGTGGATACGTCGGTGGAAAACACCCACAATCTGTGGGAAACAAATTCTTTGTCCACAGCCCAAATCCCGACGATCGGCTCAACCGCGCAGCCTGGGGATCATGAGTGGACAACGAAACACGCTCTGAACAGCGGAAACACTACGTTGCCCACAATCCACAGCACCTACAACAGTCATCACCTTTTTAACTCTTTTCTTTATATGAATAGGACAGGTACAACCCATGAAGTTCCGCTGTGAGCGTGACGTCCTCGTCGAGGCGTTTGGGACCGCTGCGCGAGCAGTAGCCAGCCGGAGTGCCCTGCCCGTGCTATCCGGCGTTCGGGTCTGCCTTTCGGGAACCCAGCTTCGCCTGACCGGTTCCGACCTTGATCTCACGATCGACGTGACGATCGAGGTTCCAGCAGGCGAAGACGGCACCGCCGTTTTGCCAGCCCGATTGGTGAGCGACATCCTGAAAGCCGTTCAGCCCGGCGCCGTGCAGGTGTCCGTCGAGGGCGAACAGGCGCACATTTCGGCTGGCCGCTCTGCTTTTGCTGTGCGGACCCTCATGGCCGAAGACTTTCCTCGGTTACCAGACCCTGCCGCTGGGGGCGTCACCATCGCAGTCGGCGCCCTCGCCGATGCGCTGAAGCAAGTCATTCCTGCTGCCAGCCACGACGATGCCCGGCCAATCCTCACCGGAGTGCTCATGGCTGCCGAGGCGGGCGGGTTGCGACTGGTTGCCACTGACTCCTATCGCCTGGCGGTCCGAGATCTTCCTGGTCAGACAGTTCTCGCCGAGGGACAGACCGTCCTCGTGCCCAGCCGGGCATTGGGTGAACTGGCCCGCCTGCTCAGCTCACAGGGCGAAGCAAACCTGCATCTCGGGCAACGCGAAGCAGCGTTCGAAGTTGGTTCGGTACGACTCACCACCCGCCTCATCGAGGGTCAGTATCCGCCGTATCGGAACCTCATTCCGGCGTCGCTCCCCAACACGTTGACGGTCAACCGACTTGGGTTCCTCGAAGCGCTGCGTCGCGTGAAGTTGTTGGCCAAAGATGCCACCCCCGTCCGCCTGAAGATGTCTGCAGAGTCACTGGAACTCATCGCCATCACCCAGGATGTCGGCCAGGCCTCGGAAGACATTGAAGCCACCTTCCAGGGGTCCGATGTCCAGGTCGCGTTCAACCCCGAGTTCTTGATGGCCGGCCTCGACCTGGCAACCGGTGACACGGTCACGCTGCAGACAACAGATCCGCTGAAACCGGCACTCCTGCGTTCGCCTGATCGACCGGATTACCTGTACTTGCTTATGCCGGTGCGGGTGTCCTGATCACAATCGCCCGGCGCGGGCGTATCGTTCGCTCGTGACTCTCCAGCGGCTCTCCGTCCGAGACTTCCGCAGCTATGCCGAAGCCGAGGTGCAACTCAGCTCCGGCGTCACTGTCGTTTCTGGTCGAAATGGCACCGGGAAGACCAACCTGCTCGAAGCCATTGGGTATCTCGCAACGCTTCGGTCGTTCCGTGGCGCTCCGAACGATGCACTTGCCCGGGTCGGTTCTGACCGGGCGGTCGTGCGCGGAGAACTCCTGAACGATTCACGGGCCGTCCTCATCGAGACAGAGATTGTTCCAGCAGGGCGTGCACGAACCCTGGTGAACAAACAACTGCTGAAGCGGACGAGAGAACTCGCAGAGGTCGTACGGATCAGCGTGTTCTCCCCGGAAGATCTGACCCTGGTCAAGGGTGGCCCTGGTGAACGCCGGGACTGGCTCGATGCGGCGCTTTCCGCCCAGCATCCCCGGTACGCGTCCTTGCTCGATGACGTCGAACGGGTACTGAAGCAACGAAATGCGTTGCTGAAGCAAGTTGCAACCGTGGGACGCGGCCGTCTTGACGAGGCTGCTCAGCTCACGTTGGACGTATGGGACGCAAAGTTGGCCGAAACGGGCACGTCCCTGGTGAATGCTCGCCTGTTGTTACTTGACGCGCTTCGGCCGGCGTTGGTCAAGGCATATGGCGATATTGCCGAATCGCCAGCCCACTCATCTCTGAAGGTTCGCGTCACGTACGGGTCGTCGTGGCTCGCTGAAGGGATCCGGGAGCCAGCTGCGGGTGAGGCCCTCGCGGAATCCGTCTTGGCTGATGCGCTCGCCCAGTCCCGAGCCGACGACGTGAGACGTGGCTTGTCAATGACTGGCCCGCATCGCGACGACGTGCTGCTTTCGCTCGAGGCCGATGGCTTGGTCAGGCCCTCACGCACCCATGCGTCGCAGGGGGAACAACGAACCCTTGCCCTGTCGATGCGCCTCGCTGTGCACCGACATCTCACCGAGGTGCTGGGCACGGCTCCGCTGTTGCTCCTTGACGACGTGTTCAGCGAACTGGACGCCTTCCGAAGTGCAGCGTTGGTGCGCCATCTTCCCGTTGGCCAAGCGGTCCTGGCGACGGCTATCGGAGCCCCGCCGGGGGTCCAGGTGGATGCGGTCGTCGAAGTGGAGCGCGCCGGGACCGTCTCCGCTGTGAAAGCCCGTGCGGACACGGAGTCTGTGGGTAAACCTGTGGAATCTGTGGACGGTTTCGCGCTGGAGAGCATGATATGACGTGGAAACGATGGACTCCTGTGGATGACCCTGGGGATATGCGTCCCGTGGGTGATTCGCTCGGAACAGTCGCCCGACAACTGGGTCTCGGATCCCCTGAACTTTTGGTGTCGGTATTCGGTGACTGGGAGGCGGTTGTCGGTCCTGTACTTGCCGCCCACAGCCGCCCGGAACGCTTGAAAGACGGGGAGCTCACGGTGTCGGTCGACGAACCAGCATGGGCGACGGAACTTCGATTTCTGAGTGGTGACATTGCGGAACGCATCAACCAGAGCAGGGGGTCAACGGTCATTACGTCCGTGACCGTCGTCGTACAGCGGCCAGCAGGTTCAACAACAGGGTCGACAACTGGATCGTCGGGCGCTGAGGGAGGCTCGCGTACAGCGCGTTGGGCCAAGGCTTCAGCACCCAGTGAGTCCCGCAGACGCACTCGGTCCTGAGCGGTGCAGGGAGGCACTCTGATCATCCCGTAATTGCCCGGAAATAGGGGATTTTCGCTGGTGCTGGGGAACACCGATCTGACCGTGATTGAACCGGACTGTCATACCCGTGCTGGTAGGCTGTTTGCACCTTGAAACGGCCCCCAGACCTGTTGCTGTGCTCCGTGCAGTGCCGTAGGTGCGGCGTGACCGGAGCAGGGCTCGCCGAACTCCGGCCGCACCTGTTTCAGCGTCTCTGCACTGTCCTTCACCCGTCCCTGTCACCGTTGTGTGGCGAGACGCTGCTCAGGATGGCAGAGGTGCCGCTTCTCGGTCGCATCGAAAGGTTGATGAGATGACTACGAACGACGTTCCACTCCCGATAACGACTGATGCCCCGCAGTCACTTATGAGTCCCGCCGCCATCGAAAAGGCGGCCGTGGCCAACGCCGCCCGGTCGGGCAAGGGCGCGTCGGACTACGGCGCGAAAGACATCACGATTCTCGAGGGCCTTGAGCACGTCCGGAAGCGTCCCGGTATGTACATCGGGTCAACCGGCATCACGGGCTTGCATCACCTCGTATGGGAGGTGGTCGACAATGCAGTCGACGAGGCCATGGCAGGGTACGCAAACCGCATCGACGTCGTGCTCACCGCCGACGGTGGGTGTCGTGTTTCGGACAACGGCCGCGGTATTCCAGTCGACTCCCACCCTGACCCGAAAATGAAAGGCCGGTCAGCAGCGGAAATTGTGCTGTCGGTCCTCAACGCGGGCGGCAAGTTCGGTGGCGACGGGTACAAGGTTTCCGGTGGTTTGCACGGGGTGGGCGTGTCCGTCGTCAACGCGCTGTCCAGCCGGCTGGTTGCCACGATCGACCGCGAGGGCAAGCGCCACGAGTGCGAGTTTCACAGTGGCGGCAAACTCAAGCACAAGCTCGAAGTGATCGGCAACGCACCGCGCAACCGAACTGGCACAGCCATCACGTTCTGGCCAGACGCAACCATCTTCGAAGAGACCGAGTTCCGCTTCGAGACCTTGCTCGAGCGATTTCGGATGATGGCCTTCCTGAACGCCGGGCTTGAGATCGTCCTCACCGACGAGCGTCCGCACAAAGACAAAGACGGCGACGGAAAGCCAGATACCGTCACGTTCAAGTTCAACGATGGTCTCAAAGACTTCGTGAAGCACCTCAACGGAACCAAAGAGCCGTTGTTTGCAAAGGTTGTGTCCTATTCAGCTGTTGCCGACGATGGGATCGGCGAAGCAGAGGTCGCCATCCAGTGGAACAGCGGCTACTACGAGGGCGTCCATTCGTTCGCCAATGGCATTGCCACGATCGAAGGTGGCACCCACGTCGAGGGTTTCCGGGCGGCGCTCACCAACGTCGTCAACAAGTATGCGCGCGACGGAAAACAACCGATGCTGAAAGAGAAAGACGACAACCTTGCCGGCGAAGACATCCGCGAGGGCATCACGGCCATCATCTCGGTGAAGCTACGCGACCCTCAGTTCGAGGGCCAGACCAAGAGCAAGCTCGGCACTACTGCCATGCGCACCCTGGTGCAGAAGGCAACCCACGAAAAGTTGGCTGAATGGCTTGAGGAAAACCCGACCGAAGCCAACCGCATCGTCAAAAAGGCGATTGCCGCGCAGCAGGCCCGCAATGCAGCTAAGTCCGCCCGTGACCTCGTTCGCCGCAAGACCGGCCTTGGTGGCGGCGGGCTCCCGGGCAAGCTGCGTGACTGCACCTCCAAGTTGCCCAGCGAATGCGAACTCTTCATCGTGGAAGGCGACTCAGCCTTAGGTTCGGCTCAGAAGGCACGAGATCCCCGAGTTCAAGCCATCCTCCCCATTCGCGGGAAGATTTTGAACGTCGAGCGGGCTCGCATCGACAAGATGCTGAAGAACCTCGAAATTCAAGCGCTGATCAGCGCCATTGGCGGGGGAATGGGCGACGAGTTCGATCCAGAGAAGGCCAGGTACCACAAGGTCGTTGCGCTGTGTGATGCCGACGTCGATGGCGCCCACATCCGAACGTTGCTCCTCACGTTCTTCTTTCGGCAGATGCGGCCGTTGGTCGAAGCTGGGTACTGCTACATCGCGCAGCCGCCGCTGTTTTCCGTCGTGGTCGGCAAGGAGAAGCAATATCTGAAAGACGAGGCCGCTAAAAACGTTTTCATCGCCGAACACCCCAACAAGAAGTACGAGTTCAACCGGTTGAAGGGCCTTGGCGAGATGGACTGGGAAGAGCTCAAGGACACCACCCTTGACCCCAGCAAGCGAACATTGCTGAAGGTCACCGTCGAGCAAGCGGCCATCGCCGACGAGATTCTCAGCACGCTGATGGGCGACGACGTCGAAAGCCGCAAGCAGTTCATTATCCAAAACGCGAACGACGTTCGCTTCCTCGATATCTGAGCCCTGTGCACGGTCACCCACAGATTCCACAGCCTTTTCCCCAAGTGATTGTCAGCGCACTGACAACCGGTGCACTGACAACCGGTGCACTGACAACCGGCACACACATGAAACCAGCCCGGTCGCATTCGACCGCACCCGACACCACCACCACAACCGAGACCTGACATGAGCGACACCACCCCACCATCGGGCCCACCTTTCAGGGACGGCGGAACTCAGCCACCGTTCGAGTTCGGCAACGTCCAGCCCATCGAGATTCAGACCGAGATGGAACGGTCTTTTCTCGACTACGCGATGTCGGTCATCGTGAGCCGGGCACTGCCCGACGTCCGAGACGGTCTCAAGCCCGTCCACCGTCGCATTTTGTGGTCAATGCAGCAGCAGGGCATGCGGCCCGACCGGGCGCACCGCAAGTCAGCCACCGTGGTCGGCGACGTCATAGGTAAGTACCACCCGCACGGCGACTCCGCTGCCTATGACGCGCTGGTCCGTATGGCGCAGGACTTTTCGCTGCGACATCCGCTCATCGACGGGCACGGCAACTTCGGTTCCCCCGACGCAACAGCTGCGGCCTATCGGTACACGGAGTGTCGCCTGGCCCCGTTGGCCATGCAGTTGCTGGCCGACATCGAAGAAGACACGGTCGATCTCATCCCGAACTTCTCGGGTGAGCACGAGGAACCTACCGTTCTGCCATCGCGCTTCCCGAACTTGCTGGTCAACGGCAGCCAGGGCATTGCGGTCGGAATGGCGACCAACATCCCACCGCACAACATGGGTGAAGTCATCGACGCAGTCGTATATCTGCTCGATCGCCCCGAATCCACCATCGAAGAGCTCATGGCCTTCGTGAAAGGCCCCGACTTCCCAACGGGGGCGCTCATCCTCGGCAAGTCCGGCATCCACGACTACTGCCGCACTGGCAAAGGCTCCATCCGCATGCGTGCGGTTGCCGAAATTGAGGAGATGAAGAACGGGAAGTCGCAGATCGTCGTTACGGAGCTTCCGTATCAAGCATCCCCACAAGGCATCATCGAGCGCATTGGCGAACTGGTCAACTCCGGTGATCTGGTCGGCATCTCCGACGCCAACGACGCATCAGCTGGTAACGACACCACACTGATCATTGAACTCAAGCGCGACGCAAACCCGCTCGTCGTGATGAACAACCTGTTCAAGTACACCGCTTTGCAGTCCACGTTCTCGGCGAACATGGTTGCGCTTGTCGACGGCGTGCCCCGCACGCTGAATCTGAAGCAGATGCTCGAGTACTACATCGAGCATCAGGTCGATGTCATCACCCGCCGGTCCCAGTCCCGCCTCGATGCGGCTGAACGTCGTGCGCACATCCTTGAAGGTCGAATCAAGGCCCTTAACGTCATCGACCAGGTCATCGCGTTGATCCGTGCATCGGAAGACCGCGCCGCAGCCCGGGGTGGTCTGATGGCCGCACCGTTCGAGTTCAGCGAGTTGCAGGCCGAAGACATTCTGGCCATGAACCTTGGGCAGCTCACCAGGTTGGCTCGGATTGACCTTGAGAAGGGTCTCCAAACCGAGAAGGACAACATCGTCACCCTCAGCTCCATCCTCACTGACCGCACCATCCTGAACACGGTCATCAAGGAAGAGATCGCTGCAGTTCGGGAAAACTTCGCCACACCTCGCAAGTCGGTCATCACGTTCGATCCGGGCGACATGAGCCTCGAAGACCTCATCGAGGACATGGAGCTGGTCATCACGTTCTCGAAGATCGGATACATCAAGGCGATGCCTGCCGATACGTTCCGCACGCAGGGCCGAGGCGGTCGCGGTATCCAGGGCGCCAAGGTGAAAGACGACGACTACGTCACCTCCATCATCACCACCTCGGCCCACGCCTATCTGCTGTTCTTTTCCAACCGAGGCCGTGTGTACCGCCTCAAGGCTCACGAGATCCCGGTGAAAGACCGCTCTGCTCGTGGCACGGCCATTGTCAACCTGTTGCCGTTGGGTCCGGACGAGAAGATCCAGACCATCATCGACACCCGGGACTACGAAACCAACCGATTCTTGTTCTTCGCCACCAAATTGGGCCAGGTTAAAAAGACGCTCTTCACCGATTACGACTCGTCGCTGCGCGCTGGCATCATTGCGGTCAACTTGCGAGACGACGACGAACTCGTCAAAGTCGTGCAATGTAACGATGGCGACCACATCTTGATGGTGTCTCGCCTCGGTATGGCTATCCGCTTCGACCAGACCGAAGACGTGCGGCCGATGGGCCGGGCTGCAGCAGGTGTGCGCGGAATGAAGATGAAGCCAGGCGATCAGGTTGTTTCCGTCGACGCGGTTTCCGATGCCACCGATCTGTTGATGGTCACGAACGCGGGTTACGGCAAGCGAGTCAAGGTCGAGCGGTTCTCACCGCAGGGTCGTGGCGGGCAGGGCGTCATCGCGATCAAGCTGCCGGCGAAAAAGGGCCAGGTCATGGGAGCGTTCACCGTCGAACTCGAAGACGAGATTATTCTCATCTCCGATGCGGGGGTCACCAACCGCCAAGCGGTCCGGGAGATTTCGTCCCAGGGTCGCGAAGCAACTGGCGTCCGGGTGATGTCGCTCGACTCAGGGCAGTCCGTCGCTTCTGTCGCCAAGGTCTACGCGGCCGACGAGTAGGCCCGAAAGGTTGGGGCTAACCGATATGGTCAGACCGATCAGCCTCACATGCCGGGGAGCTTGGATCCCCCAATTTTGACCCCTCCAGGTCCGCTCCTCGAAGCCAACCTCGCTACTTGAGAGGGCCTGATGAATGCGTCCAATACCAAGATCCGCCCGTTTCGGCTGTGGTGGCAAAGACACACTCGACGGATGCGTTCTGCGCGCCGCTGGACGCGCTTCTCTTTGCTCCGATCCGATGGCGAATGCGGGTCCGTACTTCCCCTTCTCGTCGTGGTCGTTCTGGTTGCGGGAACGTCCGCAGTCGGGCTGGCCAGGCTCGCGTCGGCAGCTGTGAACCGGTCCCGTGCCCAACAAGCGGCTGACGCCGCAGCGCTGGCAGGTGCCAGATTCGACAGAGCAGAGGCTGAACGGCTGGCATCGCTGAACGGTGCCACCGTGGGCGCGTTCGTCGAACAGTTCGAAGGGCGCTCCCGGGTCGTATCAGTTCAAGTAGTGCTCGACGATGTCGCAGCGTCCGCTACTGCGAGGTGGGACCCGCCACCTCCGCCACCCCCGCCCCCTCCCTCGATGCCGTCAACCACGACCACTATCTCCGACCCCGCTGATCCGTCGAAACCGAATGACTCCATCCCTGTCGAGCCGTTCGCAGGCAGATTCCCATAGCCATGTCCGTCGCGCCCTCACCAAGGGCCGGGACCCCGGTAACCTCGGTACTGTGTTCCGTCGTCGCACAGGGGTTCGTGTCCGGCAACGGATCCGCAAGTTTGAGTTATGGCCCGTCTTCAAGCTTGCGGTGGCATTCCACGCCATCTGTGGTGCCATTTCTCTTGGTGTGCTCACGCTGTTCTGGCAGATCGGGGAGAACGCCGGGTTCACTGACCGGGTCATCAACTTCTTGGTGGATATCGGCTTCGCTGAGAGCGTGCGCATCTCAGGCGCAAGTCTGTTTCGCGGCGCGTCGACCATCGTGGTCGGGCTGGTGCTCCACAACACCGTCGTGACGGTTCTGCTGGCCGCCCTCTACAACTTGCTTTCGGGCCTGCTCGGTGGCGTGATTATGAGCGTTGTTGAGGACGATCAGATTCGTCCCATCGGACGACGGCGAACCTCCGCGGTGCGCCGTCAGATCCGTCGGCGAGCCACCTTCAGCGCTGTTCCCGCCACTTCTACCACTCCGGTTGCTCCTACTGTCCCCCTCAAGTCGCGCGAAAAACGAAAGCCACGCAACAAAGCGGAAGTGGTTGCCCCAACGCCGAGCGTCTCCACTCCAACAGCACCAGTTGATACGGACGGCTCGTCGATAGATGAATTCGACGACGCTGACTGGTTGGCAGCACTAGCCGACGATAGCTTCGACGACGATCTGGACATCAGGGTCGAGACCCGGGCACAGGCGCGGCCGAGTGGTGGCGATGCAACGGGCTTCGACGCAAGTGGCCGCGAGGCTCGCTGAGTACTCCCTCAAAATCCTTTTCGTTTCTGAACCGCTTTCATCGTGGTGTACGCTCGCATCCCCGTAAGGGGCTATAGCTCAGTTGGTTAGAGCGTCACACTGATAATGTGAAGGTCGCTGGTTCGATTCCAGCTAGCCCCACGTGAATGCACTCCGTCGTGCGGTAACTGCAATTGTCCTTGCCGGGTTGGTGGCATTTGTGCTCCGTCTCCGAGGTTCTGGTGGTGTGCCCCCCAAGAGCGGCGGCTGGCGAGAACTCTCTGGCCCCGACCTCCGGTGACACGTCAGAACGTGAAATATCCGATACCACTGAAACCACCGAAATCGTGAGTTTGGCGGTTCCCGGTGGCCGACCAGTCGCCATTGTTGGCTGCGGCACAGTGGGCGCCCGCGCCGCGCGTCAACTCCTTTCCGTGGGCGGCGTCTCACACCTGTTGCTGTTCGACGAGAACCCAGAAACGGCCGCCCAGGTGGCCGGCATGCTTGGCCGACGAGCGCACACGGGTGCCGGCGATGTGCGTGAGCATTTGACGTCTATTGGCGCTGTACTCATCGCAACACCACCGGATCAGTTTGAACTGACTGCGGCTTGTATTTCTGAGGGTGTTGCGGTGGTCTCGACGTCTGACTCCGTTGCTGACGTGGAACAACTGTTGGGTCTCGACACCATCGCTCGAATGGCGGGCGTCGAGCTGATCCTCGGGGCCGGATTTGCTCCGGGCCTTACCGATGTTCTTGCTGCTCACGCCGCTGGCTGGTTTGAGGTGGTTCACGAAGTTCACGTCTCCAAATTCGGAACCGCAGGCCCAGCCTGCGCTCGCCAGCACCACAGCGCCCTGTCAGATGAATCGAACGACTTCCGAGACGGAACATGGCTCCACCGACCCGGGGGAAGTGGCCGCGAATTGGTTTGGTTCCCAGATCCAATCGGCGGAGCAGACTGCTACCGGGGAGCGTTGCCGGACGCGTTGTTGATGCACCGGCTGTTTCCTGAAGCCGACCGCCTGAGCGGTCGTGTGGCGGCTACTCGACGAGACCGGCTGACTTCCCGGTTACCCATGATGCGCAAGCCGCACGCTGAAGCTGGCGCCGGAGCGGTGCGCGTGGAGGTCCGTGGCCGAATCCAGGGCGAAGTGACGTCGGTTGTGCTGGCGTGCATGGACCGACCCTCGGTGGCTGCCGGAGCGGTTGCGGCCGTCACAGTTGGCGCGGTGCTGACTGGATCACCGCGTCGGGCTGCGCTCAGTGGCGGCGGTTGTTACAGCGTCGGCGAGTTTGTCGACCCGGCGCCGTTCCTGCGAGATCTCGCCGCACGAGGCGTGCGGTGCGCACGGTTCGAGGGAACGACCGAACGATAGCCGTCGACCCGGTCTGTTTTTAGAAATGGCCCTTAGCCCGGGAGTGTTACCGAAGCGGTGCACGTCGCTCCCGAGCCGCTGCTCAATCGAACAACGACTTGCTCGGCGCCGGGTAAATCACTGAATCGTCGCTCAACTCGACCTCGATCAACTCGACCTCTCCACACGACGGAGCGATCCCGGATGACGGTCGCATTCCAAACCCCCTTCTTCTCTGGTTTCAGCCTGGTTCGAAGCTCGATGGTCTGACCATCTGAACGGACGCGAAGTTCGATAGTGACGCGCCCGCAGGGCACCTTGCGTTCGATGTTGGCGGCGGGGGAAGATGGCCGGGTCGCGGCGGTGGTCGGCACGGATCCGGATCCTGACAGGCGGGTCGATGCAGTTCCGTTCGGAGGTGGCGGTGCGGTGGCAGGGACCGACTGGTTTGGAACCGACTGGTTTGGAACCGAGGGAACAGAACTTCCATCGCGGTCATCGTCGCGTCCGGAGCCGCCGGAGCCGCCGGAGCCGCTGGAGCCGCTGGAGCCGCTGGAGCCTGATCCGGACCCGGAGCCCGATCCCTTTCCTGAACCACTGTCGCTGGCTTTGGCCGGCCCGATAACGACGAGCAACACCAACAGCAAAGTCAGGACTAGACCCAACAGGGAAAACAGCGAGCGCGCACCGCGGCCGCACGTGTTGGTGCCAGTTGCGCGTTTGACCTGACGAGCGTGGAGTGTCATGACCGTTGACCATCGCCGCGGTGAGTCCCAAGCCACCTTGCTGCTTGGGTGCGGTTGTCGACACCGATCGCTCGGAAAATGGAGGTGAGGTGGGCTTTGACGGTTGCCTCAGCGATGCCAAGTTTTCGCGCGATGATCTTGTTGGTGAGCCCGGCCGCCACGAACCCGATGACTTCAAGTTCCCGAGCAGACAGCTTGATAGCTGACTCGTCCTTGGTGACGAGGACCTTGGCAACTTTCGGGGCCAAGGGAGACTCGCCGCGTGCAGCAGCCCTGATGGCGGATTCCAGCTCCTCGGGTGTTGCGTCTTTCAGGAGGTATCCAACTGCGCCCGCATCGAGTGCTGCCTCGATCCGTCCCCTGTCTGAGAATGACGTCAGGATAACAACCTGCACGGTTGGATGCTCGGCACGAATTCGCCGAGTAGCTGCGACCCCGTCAAGTTCTGGCATCTGGAGATCCATGAGGATCACGTCGGGGAGCGTTCGTCCGATTGCATCGAGTACTTCAAATCCGTTGCGTGCCGTCGCGGTCACCGAGATGCCATCGAAGCCCGAGACGAGTTGCTGAAGGCCGGCCAGGACGACGACGTGGTCGTCACACAGCATCACGTTGATGGGGATTCGATCCGAGGACAGTTCGGGACTCACAAGAACACGCTCACACTGACCGTGGTACCGGATCCGGCAGTCGAGTCGATTTCCAAAGTTCCACCCTGCTGCGCAACAACGGCCCGGTGTAAGTCCAATCCAACGTGACCCTCTGCGCGCCGCCGCTTGAGTGTTGCCTCGTCGATGCCTTTGCCGTTGTCCGACACAACGAGGGTGACTCCAGACCGATCGGTCATGAGGGTGACGTCGGCTCGGGACGCCTCTGCATGCTCTTCGACGTTTCGAAGCAGTTCTCGAGCTACGCGGTACAGCAATGCCTGTGTTGCGACCGGGAACGTGTCGTTGTCTACGTGGACACCCACGTCGATGCCGCCACGTCTGAGTGGTTCAGCCAACTGTTCGATAGCAGCTTCGAGTCCGAGCGCCCCGATTGTTGCTGGGTGAAGGTCCACCAGCGACGTACGGACTTGTCGCATTGCGGTGCGGGCGATGTCGGCGCTGCGAACTAGCGCAGCGCGCGCGGTTGGATCGCTGGTCCGCGATCCGAGGGCGGCCAGCTCGTAGGTGAGGCCGGCCAGATCTTGTACCACGCCGTCGTGTAACTCGACGGCAATGCGTTCGCGTTCGCGTGAAGACGCTGTCACTGCAGCTTCGGCGAGTGACGCGTGCTGCGCTTGGGCAGCGCGAACTCGGTTCGCCAACCGACGAGCCAGCGGCAACTGCACCAACCAGAGCAGCGCCACGCAGCCGAGAAGAGGGAGCGCGAGACGCCACATCAACTGGCGGCTGTCGCCAACGATCGAGTCGTATGTCTCGTACTGCTCGTAGACCAGTGGCGTGCCGTCAGGGGCTCGCATCGGCATGTACACCTCGAGCAGTTGACCGGACTCCCGTTCGAACTCGTTTTCGGGGCCTTTCGTACTCGCAATTTCTGCGCCGATTTCACCGGTCTCGACCGCTTCGGCATGGTCTGCCTTCGGGGTGTAGGTCATACCGACCAGTCTTGGTTCGTCGGAGTAGACGATTCGCCCGTCGAGCGTCCAGATCTTCACTCGCACGACGCGTTCGGAAAGGACGCGAGTGGTTACCAACTCGTCGAGCAGGGCAATTTCCGGCGCGGCCGTTTCTGGTGAGCCGAGTAGGCCTGCAGAAACGGCTGGCTCGATAATCCCGTACCCGGCGAGACGCGCCCCCTCCCGAGCGGATCGGAGCGCTTCGCTCGTCGCAATCTTCGAGAGGAGCAGCAGCAAGATCAATCCCAGCAACGCGAACGCGACGAGGCCCGCCAATGCGAAGCGCAGCACCTCGGTGGAGAGGGCACTTCGTCGACGGGACACGTGGTCAGGATATTCGTTTGGAGTTGGCAGGAAGTTGGTTAGCAGGAAGTTGGTGGCGCGCGATCTCAGCGGCGTCCTCGGCCCTGCCGACGTCCTCGATCACCGCGGCGGTCGTCGCGGGTTGTTGGAACGGAGCTGCGGGGTCGGCTGGTGCTCACCTTCGGGGTTGAGGCGGGGGTTGAGGCCGGGGTTGAGGCCGGGGTCGACACGCTTGACGAGGACGAACTGTGGTCGTCATCGCTGCCGCGGCCGCGCTTGGCGAACGCAGGCGCGGCAATGCTCGAACTCACGACGACGACGGCGGCAGCGATAGCAAGCCGGGTGCGAATCGAACGAGTTTGCTTCATGGGAGCTCCTTGGTTTGCGAGCGGTGGATTCCGCCGGTGAGTCCATGGAACAAGGCTCCTGGTCTTGACGTCGATACGACTTAGGTCGAATAGGCCGAAGCTCTGCAACGGTCGTGCCGAGCGTTGCTTCCGGGACCGTGGACCAACGCAGACAAATCCGTGCACGGCACCGCTCGCAGAGCCGCTAGTCTGTTGGCTCCTTCCGGGGACGTAGCTCAATTGGCAGAGCACCTGCTTTGCAAGCAGGGGGTTGACGGTTCGATTCCGTTCGTCTCCACCAGGTCAGGTCAAAGTCAAATCACTCCAAACGGTGCGTGCTTCGGCCCGCACCGTTTTGTTTGTCCGGTTGTCGGCTGGCTCCCAGTCCCGCGCAGGCAGGGCGGGGGTACCCTTGGCTCGGGTGGGCAGTCATTGTGGTGTCACACGTATGAGGGTACATTTGCCATATGACGGTATCTTTTGATCGATTCGATGTTGGTCGTACATGGTCTTTTCGGGTTGTTGGTGGTTTCTTGGCAGTTGTTGCATTCGTGGTCGGGTCTATTGATCCGGCTTCAGCCGTAGTTCGTAAGGCGCGCTTTAGAATGTCGTTGGACAGCTCGTCTCTGACGGTCGGTCGGAATGGTTCGTCGTCCGTAACGGTGTTGGTCACACGGCTCGGATCCTTTGAGGGTCCGATCAAGCTGTCGTCGTCGACCCGCAAGGGTCTAAAGATGGTGTTCGACGAAAACCCGTTGGAGGGTGATGACACGGATCTCGTGGCTACCGCTGATGGCACGGCGACGCTCGGTTCGACGACGTTGACGGTGACTGGGTCTGATGGTCGTGCCGCGGTGAAAGTCCGGTTGAAGGTCAAAGTGACCATTGGGGTGCCCACCACCACGGTTGTCGCGACGGCCGCTACGACGGTTCCAGCGGTTGCTCCCAGCACGAGTGTGAGCAGCCCAACGACTGCGCCAACAGCAACGACGGCCGCACCGGCCACCAGTACAACGAGCACCAGCACGTCTGCGCCGACCCTGCCACCGGCTGCTGTTGGTGATCTGATTGTTGCGCGGCGAGTGAGCCAGGCGGTGCCGTGCGCGTCGGCATTGCCCGTCGGAACGGTGGCAGCGACGGTGCGGGTGTCGTTTTCCAACGCGGATGCTTCGGCTCGGGTGATGTCGTGGGTTGTCCCGGGAACCTGCGCAGAAGTAACACCGACGACGCCGTTCACACTGCCTGCATCTGGACTCGGGTCCATCACCATTCCGTTCGGCAGCCTGGTGATTGCACGGAGTGCGGGCACCGCAGGGAATCCGATTCGTCGGGTGATAGCCGTGACGAACAGTGCCAGCCTCAGTTTCACGGTCAGCTCGACAGCAAACCTGGCAGTTCAATGCAGCGCCGGTCCGGCACTGGGAGGAGTGTTGGTGCCGCTGGCAGACGGGCAGAACTACGTTCTCAACAACGTTCCCGCCGGAGCCAGCTGCACGGTCACCGGTCAATACGACACGACCCCAACCCGGTCGATGACTGACAACTCGGGAATCACGACCGACACGATCGTGCAGGTCCCAGGTCGCCCGGCTGTGTGTGCCATTGCCACGACGTCGACCGTATTGCCTGGTCCGGCGGGTTGTTACGCCGAGTTCACGCACAACAGTTGAAACAATCTAGTTTCGCTGGCCGTTTCGCGGCGTGACCGTCCGTGAGACGATGAGCACGTGAACCGCGACGAACTCGCCCAATACATCGACCACACGCTGCTGAAGCCAGAGGCGACGCCCGAGCAGGTCGAACACCTCTGCCGCGAAGCAAACCTCTACGGCGTTGCCGCAATCTGCGTGATGCCGTGGCAGCTGCCGCTGGCCGACGACCTGTTGTCTGATTCAATCGCTGTGTGCACCACGATTGGGTTCCCGAGCGGTGCTGTTGCCACGCAGGTCAAGGCGTTCGAAGCGGCACTCGCGTATGCGGCCGGAGCCAACGAGATTGACATGGTCATCAATCTCGGCATGGTGAAGGCTGGCGAGTGGGAGCTCGTCGAAGATGACATTGCTCAGGTTCGCCTTGCGGTACCGCGGGCGATGTTGAAGGTGATCTTGGAGACCGCTGTGCTCACGGGCGATGAGATCGACGCGAGTTGCGAGGCAGCAGAAATGGCTGGCGCCGAATATGTGAAGACCTCTACTGGCTTTCATGCTGCGGGAGGTGCGTCAATCGAAGCTGTTCGGCGTATGGCCGCGTGCGTCGGGGGTCGACTTGGAGTGAAGGCAAGCGGCGGCGTGCGAGACCTGTCAAGTGCGCTCGCCATGATCGATGCCGGTGCAACCCGCATCGGAACATCGGCCACAGTTTCAATCCTCGAAGCGCTCGGCTGAACCGCTGCGCTGGTAAAACGTTACGTGACCGAAGTGCCTCTCTCCACAGACCCCACCGAAGGGCCTGACGCCGATCTGCTTGGTGCGGTTCACAGGTGGATTGCGCAGGATCCTGATCCCGACACGAGGTCGGTTCTCGAGGAACTGGTTGATAGCGGAGACCTCGACCATCTCGCCGAGTTGTTCGGCGCGCCGCTCGCGTTCGGAACCGCTGGCTTGCGGGCTGCTATCGGTCCTGGTCCTGCTCGGATGAATCGCCTGGTTGTCCGCCAGGCGACTGCCGGGTTTGCCGCGTGGTTGGTGGAGCAGGGTCAGGGTGGCGGTTTAGTCGTTGTCGGCCATGATGCACGCCACGGCAGCCGCCGCTTTGCTGAAGATGCTGCGGCCGTGCTTGTGGCAGCCGGATTCCGTGTGGCGCTGTCTGCGTCGTTTGTCCCTACCCCGTTGGTTGCTTTCGCCACAACGCATCTTGGATCGGTGGGTGGAATTCAAGTCACCGCCAGCCACAACCCGCCAGCGGACAATGGTTACAAGGTGTATCTCGGAGACGGCGCGCAAATTGTTTCTCCGGCCGATCGTGAAATAGAAGCACACATACGAATTGCTGCCGAGGATCTTGTTCCAGTCGCTGCGTACCCACACGAGCGCATCGCTACCTGGGGCGACGAACTGAGCAAGGCGTATCTCGGCGGTATCAAGTCGTTGGACCCGGCAACGTCGACGCCGGCCGAACGGTCGTCGTTGCGCGTCGTGTACACGGCGATGCACGGCGTTGGCGCCACCACCATGGGACACGCATTTGCGGGTGCCGGCTTTAGTCAGGTGCACGGCGTGCCTCAACAGCAACAGCCCGATCCGGACTTTCCAACCGTGGCATTCCCTAACCCGGAAGAACCCGGAGCGCTCGATCTTGCGTTGGAACTGGCCCGCCAGTTGGACGCGCACATTGTCATTGCCAACGACCCCGACGCTGACCGGATGACCGCGGCGATTCCCGACTCGAGTGCACCGGCGGGCTGGCGGCAACTCACGGGCGACCAGATCGGCTGGCTGCTTGCGGATCACCTGCTCGACGCGACTGTTGCGCTCGGACCCAACCGGTTTGTGGCCACCACAGTTGTCTCGTCCTCGCTCTTGGCGGCTATTGCGGCGAAACATGGCGTGCAGTACGCGGAAACGTTAACTGGGTTCAAGCACCTGGCGCGTGCCGCGATGGCGCATCCCGAGCTCACCACGGTGTTGATGTACGAAGAGGCCATCGGATTCTGTGTCGGTGAACTGGTCCGGGACAAAGATGGCATCGGCGCAGCGGTGGTGATGGCCGACCTCGCTGCGAAAGTGCTCACAAATGGCTCGACCATGGTGGCACGACTCGACCAAATTGCGGAGCGCTACGGCGCATCGCGTACTGCGCAGTGGTCGATTCGCGTTGATGGCGCAGATGCCCCGGCGAGGATGGCGCAACTCATGGAGCGTCTCCGAGCCAATCCGCCTGCGCTGCTCGACGGTGTTGCGGTGACCGAGTGGCGTGACTTGGCGACCAGCAATCCTCCGGCTGATGTCGTTGTCATCAAGGTCGGTGACCGTGGTCGGGTTGTTGTTCGCCCGAGTGGAACCGAACCGAAGTGCAAGGTGTACTTCGAAGTGCTCGGAGCCGACGCAGGACCTTCGCTGGCAGGGCTCCGTGCGTCAATGGAGCAGGTGCTGAGCGCGTGAACAGATTCCGATGAGCGAACTTTGGGACCTTGTCGATGACGAGCGGCGCGATCTTGCCCAGTTCCTTGCTGGGCTATCAGAAGCCGATTGGGACACCGATTCGCTTTGTACCGGATGGCGGGTGCGCGAGGTCGTCGCGCATCTGAACTGGGTGCCGACCGTGACGCGTGGGGCGGTGTTCATGCCCCTTCTGAAGGCTGGGTGGAGCGTGCCGAAACTGTCAGACCGTGTTGCAAAGGAACGGGGCTCGCGTCCGGTCACGGAGCTTCTCGGGAGCTTTGCGGGCACGATCGGCGACAGACACGTGCCGCCCCGGTCCACCACGGCGTCTGTGCTTGCGGATTTGTTCATCCATCATCAGGACATCCGACGGCCGCTTCTCAGGCCGCGCCACGTCGATGAGGAACGACTTCAGGTCGTGCTGGACCGCACCATCTGGGAAGAGTCGACGCGGTGTCGTGGCATCACAATCCGTGCGATCGACATGGATTTCGAGCAAGGTTCCGGCCCCGTGGTCCAGGGGCTTGCTGAGGCGCTGATTATGACCGTTTCCGGCCGGAAGTCTGTCTTGACCGAGCTTGGTGGACCGGGTTTCGAAGCGCTCGCGGCGCGCCTCGCAACGAGCGGGTCTCGCTGATCTCTAGATCAGGCCCCGGTCAGCATTTCTGTTCGTAAGCGCGCGTATGAGGGTTTGATCACCTGCTCGATGAGGCGCAGCCGGTCTTCGAACGGCCAGAAAGCGCTCTTCATCGCGTTGACCGTGAACCACTGCAGGTCATCGAGGCCGTAGCTGAACGTATCGACTAGTTCTTGCATCTCTGAGGTCATGGACACACCGGACATGAGGCGGTTGTCGGTGTTGATGGTGACCCTGAACCGCAATCGCTTCAACAGCGCAATTGGGTGTTCCGCTATGGACGCCGCTGCACCGGTATGCACGTTGGACGACGGGCACATCTCCAACGGGACACGACGATCACGGACGAACGACGCAAGACGGCCGAGTTCATACGATCCGTCTGGGTGAACCGTGATGTCGTCGACGATCCGCACCCCGTGGCCAAGGCGTTCTGCGCCGCAGTATTGCAACGCCTCGTGAATGGACGGCAGCCCAAACGCCTCTCCGGCGTGAATGGTGGTGTGGAAGTTGGCTTCGTGCACGAGGTTGAACGCGTCGAGATGACGACTTGGGGGGAAGCCCTTTTCAGGGCCGGCGATGTCGAACCCGACCACACCAGAGTCTCGATGCCGAATAGCAAGTGCGGCAATCTCGTTCGACTGTGCAGCTTGGCGCATTGCGGAACAGAGGGTGCCGATGACAATGGGTGCGCCCGCTGCAGCCGCTGCAGACTGACCGGAACGAAATCCCGTTTGCACTGCCTCGACGACCTCGTCGAGTGAGAGCCCGGCCTCAATGTGAAGCTCTGGAGCGAACCGAACTTCGGCGTAGACGACTCCGTCGGCGGCTAGGTCAAGGGCGCATTCGTGTGCGGCTCGAGTGAGCGCATCCGTGTGCTGCAGAACGCCGCAGGAGTGTGCGAAACCTTCGAGGTAGAGCGTGAGGTCTTTACGGTCGGCGCCTCGCCGGATGAGCGATGCCAACTCGTCGGGATCGGTTGATGGCAAACCGCGGTATCCGTACTCGGCAGCCAGTTCGATGATGGTGCGCGGCCGGAGACCACCATCGAGATGGTCGTGGAGCAAGACCTTTGGCACCCGGCGAATAGTGTCAGCGCCGAGCAGAGCTGGCGCATGCGTGGACGCGCCCGCCGGCTGGGCGCCGGAATCGTTGCCGGAATCGGTTGTCGAATCATTGGTCGGATCATTGGTCGGATCATTTACCAAATCCGAAGGTGAAGTCGTGGCTGACATGACCAAGTGTTGCACGGTCGCCTTTGTAAGGTTGCCCCATGGAACGCCAGCGCATCTCCTCCGGCCTGCCTTATGAGCTCATCGTCGGTTACAGCCGTGCCGTTCGAGTCGACAACATGGTCTTTGTCAGCGGAACGGCACCTGTCAACGCCGATGGAACGTGTGCCCCAGACGTCACGGCTCAACTTCAACGGTGTTTCGACATCATCGAGAAAGCATTGATGGAAACTGGAGGCAGCCTGGCCGACGTCGTACGCACACGTGTCTATCTGACAGATCGAACGGACGTTCACGCCGTCGAGCGTCTCCACGGGGAGCTCTTTTCGGAGATTCGTCCTGCCAACACAATGCTTGTGGTGAGCGGCCTGATGAACCCGCAATGGAAGGTCGAAGTGGAGGTCGACGCAGTTATCGGCACACGCGACCGCGAACGCCTTGAGGCTAACGGCTGATCTCTGTTCGCCAAGGATCGGTTCGGCCCGGACCTCATCGTTGTCATACCCTGCTGTAAAGATCGGCCTCCATGAGTTCCAACAGCACCAAGCGCCGTGACAGCAACCGGCAACGAGATCGTCTGACGAGTAGCAGGGGCGAAGCCGAAGCCGAGGCATGGGCTCGCTGGCAGAATCCGTCTGCGCAGCCAGGACGGGCCCGCTCCCAAGGGACCGGCTCTGACGCAGATCTGCAGGCGAACGCCCTGCATCAGCTCGACCTAGCCATTTCGTGGTTCTTACGGGGGATGGAACCCGAGCTACTCCTCGCACTAGAGCGCCTCACGTCGGCGATCCTTTCCGACGGTCGTCGGGCCGGGGTGACCGCCGTCGATGCAGCACTGACTCAAGCGGTTCGTGCCACGTTCGCCGGGGGGTGGCAACCGTTGGATTTGGCGCACGTGGTTTCGAAGCAGCAGTCGCCGGAGCACCGGGTGCTCCTGGTTAACACCCTGTGTCACGAGCGGAAGACAACCGATTGCCGCTTTCTCGATGATCGGTGGGAACGCCAGCTGCAATCGCTGGGTGTCCATCCGGCCGCCTCGCCGGTCGGCTCGATCTTCGATGACCCGCTGGTGTATTCGCTGGTCGAAGAAATGCGCCTGATTGCCGATTTGCGCGCGGGTATCGAACTGCTCGTCGCGTTGCGGCGGTTGCCAAAGATGCCGGTGTTCATTCCGCCGCCCAGCGCGCACCCCATCGCGCCGCCGCCTACAAGATCGGCTTCTGGAACGCTCGATGAAAAGGTCCTCGCCACTGTGCGGGGCCTGTTGGCCAAAGCAGAGTCCACCACCTTCGACCAAGAGGCCGACGCGCTCACAGCGAAGGCACAGCAGCTCATGGCTCGCCATGCCATCGACCTCGCCATGATCGACGCAGGCGCGCCGACGGTGTCGGGCGTTGTAGCGAGGCGGGTGCACGTCGAAGACCCGTACTTCGAAGCCAAAGCGGTTCTGCTCACCGTGGTGGCCGAAGCGAATCGCTGCTCGGCGGTGATGGCACCAGAGCTGGGCATGGTCACGGTGTTCGGTTTCCCGGCAGACCTCGACATCTCCGAGCTGCTCTTCACGTCGCTCCTTACCCAGGCGACGTCATCAATGGTTGCCGCCGGCAGATCGGTCGACCGAACCGGTACCTCCCGTACGAAATCTTTTCGCCGCACGTTCATCATTGCGTTCGCGCTACGCATCGGCGAGCGCCTCCGCGAAGCCGCCGAGGTGGCAACCGAAGATGCCCGAGTCGAAATGGGCGGTTCGTTTCTGCCTGTCCTTGCTTCGCGTCACGAGCAGGTTGTGGCTCACCAGGCCGAGGTGTTCCCCAACGTCCGCACAACCCGATCATCCATCTCCAACGCGGCCGGCTGGCACGCCGGGAGAGACGCCGCCGACAGAGCCTCGCTCAACGCTCACCGACCCATTAGCAAGCACGCGTAGGACTCGTTGCGGAACTCAAGTCCGTCAAGAATCGTGTGCACTCTTGATCTCGCATCCGCAGGCCGACCCGGCGCCCGTAACGCTAGCGACCGAGGCGCTCTCTGGCCGCTGCGGTGAGGTTCTTGTAGTCAACTTTGCCTGCGGGTGAACGTCCGATGCTGTCGACCAGCACTACTAACCGCGGTGTCTTGTACTTTGCCAACCTCGCCGCGACCGAAGCAATGACAGCATCCTGGTCGAACCCTGTGTCTTCGGCCATTGCCGACTGTTCGATAACCGCGCATATGACTTCACCGAAGCGGTCGTCGGGGATGCCAACGCAGACCGCGTCGGCAACATGGTCATGGACTTTCAGCACCTCTTCTACTTCCTCCGGGAACACTTTCTCGCCGCCGGTGTTGATGCAGACCGACCCGCGGCCGAGAAGGTGCAGGGTCCCGTCGGCGTTGACCCGGGCGAAGTCTCCCGGCACTGAATAACGCACGCCATCTATGGTTCGAAACGTCCGAGCTGATTTTTCGGGGTCTTTGTAATAGCCAACGGGAACGAACCCGCTGATGGCGACGAATCCGGTTTCGTCGGACCCTGGTGAAACACGTTGGCTGTCTTCGGTGAAGACGTGCACCGTTGGCCCGAGCTGGAACACTGCCGTGGTTGCCGCGTTGCCCTTGGAAGAAGCGCTGGCGCCCAACCCCACGGCCTCAGACGAGCCGTAGCTGTCGACGAGCACGGTATGTGGAAGGTGCTCCAAGAGGCCCTCTTTCGTCTCTTGGCTCCACATCACACCGCTGCTTGAAATCATGGTGAGTGCGGACAGGTCCCAGTGGCCCGGTGCGGTGTCGAGTGCTGCGAGGAGCGGCTTCGCGAACGCGTCCCCGACAATAACAAGGCTGGTGACTCGTTCCGCCTCAACGAGGTCCCATAGCTCGGCCGGGTCGAACGATCTGTTTGGGTTCGTGACAACGCAACCGCCCAAGACCATTGAGATGAACGCGCTGAACTGACCGGTTCCGTGCATCAACGGACAGGCCGGAAGCATGACTGGCCGGATAGGGATGGTTCTCGTCCGCAACTCGTCGAGCGACTCGACACCTGGAAGCTGAAACGCGGCGTGGCCACCACGGCCGAGCACGTTGAATAGGTCGTCCTGGCGCCACATCACACCCTTTGGCATGCCTGTCGTGCCGCCCGTGTAAAGGAACAGCATGTGGTCGCCGCTCAGCCCCCAAGGACCACGTACCGGACCTTCCACATTGCTATGTGCACTGATAATCGAGTTGTAAGGTGTTGCCCACGGCGCCGAAGCGGCTCCGTTGCTCTCACCAGGGTCATCGACCACAATCCACTGGCGCACGCTGGGAAGCTGTTCGCGAACGCTGTCGATGAGCTGCGCGTAGACGGCGTGGAACACCACGGCTTCCGCATCGGCGTTCTCGAACAGGTATCGAATCTCGTCGGGCCCGTAACGAAAGTTGGTATTGACCGGCACCATTCCAGCCTTGAACGCAGCGAAGTACGTTTCGAGGTATTCAGGGCAGTTGGTGAGGTATGCCGCGACCTTGGCTTGTTCGCCCAGGCCACTCTTCAGAAGGTGTGCCGCCAGCGCATCGGCGCGTGCGTCGAACTGGGACCAGGTGTAGCGGCGCTCCCCGCTGACCTGAGCCAGTTGGTCTGGTACTGATGAGGCGACGGCCTCGAAGACTGCTGCATAGTTCCATCCGGTCATCGAGTAAGTATGAGTCGAACGCGTCGTTCGTTCCACAGTCGGTGTCGCTGATTTTCACAGCGACCGACTGCCGGAACGCTCCCGAAGATTCTGCGGTCGTCCGCATCAGCGGATTCAAGAGGTCCCGCCATGTCTCGAACCGCTCCGCCGGTCAGAGCCGATCATGTGGGGAGCTTTCTCCGCTGGGACCAACGTCAGCCGTCGCCTGGCCCGTCGATCGCCACCGGCAGGTCCTCGGGCCCGAACCAGTCCGGGAGAAGCTCACGCATCGGCCGCGGGTTTGGCGCAGCGTCGACTATCAGGTCTGGACCCCCGTTCTCCATGAGCAGTTGACGACAGCGCCCGCACGGGGTGAGCCGCCGGTCGTACTGGTCGGTCGCCGCAAACGCCACCATGTGCCCGCGCCCGTAACCGGCCATGTGCATGCTGCCCAGCAAGGTGATCTCGGCGCAGAAAGTGAGCCCGATGGAAGCGTTCTCGACATTGCACCCGGTGATGATGACGCCGTCGTCCATCAGCACCGCAGCGCCAACTTGTAAGCGCGAATACGGCACGTAGGAAAAGGCAGTGGCGGCCTTGGCTGCTGCCCTGATTGGTTCCCAGTCGATATGGTCGATAGGCAACGACGCCACGGTCAGCCCGTTTGGCCCTTGATGTATGGGATTCCTGATGCCGCCGGGGGACGTTGGCGTTTCGACGCTACGGCCAAGACGACGAGCGTGAGGACATAGGGAAGTGCCTTGATCAGGGCATCGTTGATGGCCTTGTTGCGGGCAGCGAACACGAGGATGCCGATGGAAACGACTGCCATCAGCGCCGTAGGGACCACCTTGCGGCGAAAGGCCGTCCAGATGGTGCCGAGCGCAAAGGCCATGCCGACTGCACCAATGAGCGCGCGAGATTCGTAACCGAGTTGGAAACCGACCGACTGGCTGAAGCTGAAGAGCATTGCGCCGACGAACAACATTGCCGGCATCCAGTTGCCGAAGATCATGGCGGCCAGGCCGAGGTAGCCGCGGTTGGCTGTCATCCCCTGTTGGTACTTCAAGCTGTCGAGCACAAGCCACGCCCCACCAAGGCCAGCAAGCCCGCCGGACATGGTGACGGCGATCCACTTGGTGCGAATGACGTTGACGCCGAGCGATTCTGCTGCTGCTGGCTTTTCGCCCGCACTACGCAACCGCAGGCCGAACGGCGTGCGCCACACCAGGTACCAGACCACCGGCACAAGGAGCAGCAGCAACAACGAACTCCAGGCAACATCGACCAGGAGGCCACGCACCACACCGGCGAGGTCAGAGATCAGGAACCAATGCCGATCTTCCAAAGATTGCAATGGATCTCCAATGAACGGGACGGAGAAGCGGGAACCGAAGTTGGAGACCGACGGTGAATCCGCAATGGTGCCAAGGTCTCCCTCGCTGCCTTTTCCGTTGAAGAAGATGTCGCTGAGGTATCGGCAGATGCCGAGGGACGCAATGTTGATAGCAACGCCGGAAACTGTTTGATCAACGGCGAACGTCACTGTGGCGAGGGCATGTAGTGCTCCACCGAGGAGTCCTCCGATGAGCCCGCCAAGCAGTGCGCCCCATGGCCCCATGTGCCAACCAAGCAGGCCAGCTCCCCAAGTACCCAGGATCATCATCCCTTCGAGGCCGATGTTGATGATGCCGGCTCGTTCGCAGACGAGCCCGCCGAGACCTGCCAGCACCACCGGGACCGCAAACCCGAGTGCGGTGCTGATGGTGGATGATCCGGTGAGGCCGGCCCCGCTGCCGTCCTCACCGCGTGAGCTGAACAGGCGGCCGGCGATGGTGAGCAGCACGACGAACCCGAAGAACGCTGCAGCCGCACGTTGCCACTTGGCTGCCAACAGTCTGTGAACCACGGGATGGTCGGCGACGCTCCGTGGGGAAGGGTGGGCACCACTGGGGCCGTTCGTCGTGTCCGTAACGGGGCTCATGCTGGTGCCGTTTCCTTGCGTACCGCAGCAGTTCGGGCCGCGGCGTCTCGAATGGTCGCTGCCAGGAACTTACGTTCCCATACCGCGTACACGATGACTGCGATGAAGAGCAGCGAACCTTGCAGGATGACGGCGATTTCGCCGGTGATGTTGACGGTCACCAGGCCGCGAGCTCCTTGATCCAGGGCGGCCCAGAGAAACGCTGCGGCTGCCACGCCCGCAGGGTGATTGCGACCCAACAGGGCAATGCCAATTCCGGTGAACCCGAGTGAGCCGGGGAACCGGTCGCCGTAGGTGAGCTGATCGTTGGAGGACAGCACGATGCCCATACCGATGAGGCCCGCAACGCCCCCAGAGATGGCCATGGTGATGAGCACCATTCGCTTCGGGTCGACGCCGGCCGACCGTGCAGCGCTGGGGTTGCCACCCGAGGCGCGCAGCTCGAAACCGAATCGCGTGCGGTACACCAGCAGATAGAAACCGACGCCAACCAGCACGGCCAGCAAGACGTAGCTCTGCAGCACACTGTCGCCCACTTTCCAGACCGGCAGCTGACCCGAACGAGGGATTGGCCGGGTAGAGCCGTATTCCTTCAGCGCAGGGTCTTTGAAGTTCGTCCAACTGCTTTGCATCAGGTAGGTGATGACCGAGGATGCAACACCGTTCAGCATGATGGCTGCAACGACGGGGTGAACGTTTCGGGTGTTGTGCAGGACCGCAACAAGCGCTGCCCATGCGGCACCGGCCGCGATTGCGACGGCCAATGTGAGTACGACGTGCAGTGGGGCGGGCAGCTTGACTGCGGCACCCACCACTGCGCCGAACATTGCGCCCAGCTGGTACTGGCCGTTGGTGCCGATGTTGAAGAGGTTCATCTTGAGCGCGACAGCGATGGCGATTGCAGCGATGTAGTAGCGGGCCCCCACGTTGACTGACGTGATCACACCGTCAAGGGTGGCGAAGTTCTTCCACATCGCTCGATACGCAGTAAGCGGGCTGTGGCCCGAGGCGATGAGCACCACCGACGCGATGGCGAACGCGATGGCGAGTGCAATGAGCGCCGGGGTGAGCGTCTTCTTGAGGTTGTTCATGCGGACGTGGTTGCCTTTGCTCCGGTCATGTAGCTGCCCAGTTCGGCAGAAGTGATGTGCAACGGGTCGAGTTCGGCGACGAGCTCTCCGTGGAAGAGCACCAGCAGGCGATCGGACAGCCCGATGAGCTCTTCGAGGTCGGCGGAGATGAGCAGGATGCCAAGTCCCTTTGCTCGTGCGTCTCGCATGGAGTCCCATACAGCTGCTTGTGCACCCACGTCGATGCCGCGCGTTGGGTGCGCGGCAACCAACACCTTGGGGTTGGTCAGCATTTCTCGGCCCACAATGAGTTTTTGCTGGTTACCCCCTGACAACGCAAGAGCCGCAACGTCTGTACCGGGCGTTCGAACGTCGAACGCGTCGATGACCTGTTGCGTGAACTCCCTGGCTCCGGAGGCATTCATCAAGGTCCCGTTGGAGAACGGAGTGGCACCCTGGTGGCCGAGCGCAGCGTTCTCCCACAGGGGAAACGTCAGCACAAGACCGTCTCGGTGCCGATCTTCCGGCACGTATCCGATGCCACTTTCGCGGCGCTGTTTCGTGGACCAACGAGTGATGTCGGTTCCGTCGAAGCGGATGGTGCCTGCGGTCATCGGTCGGACACCCATGATTGCCTCGAGCAGTTCTGCCTGCCCGTTTCCCTCGACACCGGCGATGCCCAACACTTCGCCGGCATGGACAGCTAACGAGACGCGTCTGATTGCCAATGTCTTGCTGCCCGCTCCGCCAGCCGACCGCGGAACTTCAACTCCGTCGAGCTGGAGCAGGACGTGGTCTGTGACGGTGGTTCCTGTCGTCTCGGGGGTGGGCAACTCGGAGCCGACCATGAGTTCCGCGAGATCGCGTGCAGTGACAGACTTGGGATCGCTGACCTCGGCGACTGTCTTGCCTGCACGAATGACGGTGATTGCATCGGCCACGCGCAGCACCTCGAGCAGCTTGTGCGAGATGAAGATGATGGTGGCACCCTGAGCCACGAGTTCACGCAGCGAAGCGAAGAGCTCGTCGACTTCCTGGGGCACCAGCACAGCAGTGGGTTCGTCGAGGATGAGGATGCGGGCGCCGCGGTAGAGCACTTTCAAGATTTCGACCCGCTGGCGTTGCCCAACTCCGAGATCGCTGATCATCGCGTCGGGGTCGACGTCGAGCCCGTAATTCTCGCTGAGCTCGGTGATGCGCTGGCGGGCCTTCTTCGAGTTGATGGCGAATCCGGAACCGGGTTCGTCACCCAACACGACGTTCTCCCAAACGGTGAGGTTGTCGGCCAGCATGAAGTGTTGGAACACCATGCCGATGCCTTCGGCGATGGCGTCCTTCGGAGACTTGAACACCTTGGGCACACCGTTCACGCTGATGGTGCCCTCGTCAGCCTGGTGCGCCCCGTAGAGCGTCTTCATCAGCGTCGACTTCCCGGCACCGTTCTCACCGATGATCGCGTGGATGCTGCCGTTCTCGACTTTGAGGTTCACTCCGTCGTTCGCCACCACCCCTGGGAATCGCTTCACAATGTCGCGCAGTTCAATTGCGAGGTTGCTCACGTGTTGTTCCTATCAGAAACGAAACGGGGCGGCCTGAGGCCGCCCCGTTGTTCGGGCCAGACGAAATGAGTCTGGCCAACTTCATATGTTGCGTTGGTGTTACTTGCGCGTCGGCGTGGTGCCAACCTTGATCTTGCCCGCGATGATGTCTTTCTTCACGGCATCGACCTTGGCGATGGTCTTTGCGTCCAGCAGCTTCTTGTTGGTCTTGGAGAAGTCCACGCCGCCGGCCTTGAGGTCAAGAGTCTGTGCTCCGGTGACCGGTGTGCCATTCACGTAACCCTTGATGGCGGTGTATGCAGCGACGTCGACCTTCTTCAGCATCGAGCTGAGGATGTAGTCACGCCCGTTGGCTACCGAGATGGTCTGGTACTGGTCGGAGTCCACGCCGATGGCGTAAATCGTGCCTGGCTTCTTGCCGGATTCTTTGGCTGCGATGAATGCGCCGTTACCGGTTGAACCTGCTGCGACGTAGATCACGTCGATGCCGCTCTTGTACATCGCTGCGGCAAGAGCCTTGCCCTTTGGCACGTCGGTGAAGCCAGAGAAGTCTGGAGGCTGCGAGGCGTACTTCTGGGTGATCTTGACCTTTTTGTTGGCTGCCTTTGCGCCTGCTTCGAAGCCAGCTTCGAACTTCTTGATGAGGTCGATCTCGACGCCACCGATGAAGCCGACCTTGTTGGTCTTGGTCTTCAGGCCAGCGATGTAGCCAACGAGGTACGAGCCTTCGTGCTCGGCGAACGTGAAGCCCGCAGCGTTGGGCAACGGCTTGCCCTTGTTGGCGCCTTCGTCCTGGTCTGACAGGTTGTCGTCGATCGACGCGAAGTACACGCCTGGGTTGGCTTTAGCGCCCTTCGAGCAGTCTGGGGTCCAGAGGAAGCCTACGCAGATGACAAGGCCGTTCTTGTCTGCGAGGACGGTCTTCAGACGTTCGGCACGGTCGCCGTCTGCGCCGGAAGGAACCGACTCGGTCGCCTTCAGGGTTGGGAACTCGGCCTTGGCCTTGTCGAGGCCGGCGGCTGCTGCGTCGTTGAACGACTTGTCGCCGCGGCCGGTGAGGTCGAACATCAAGGCAACGGCTTTCTGATCCTGCGAGTTCGCGGCTGGAGCGACGAGAATTGCTCCGGTGACTGCGATCGTCGCAGCGATTGCGCTGCGGGTGAGTTTCATGTGGTGGGTACCTCCAAATGGGGAGCGATCGTTGGCGAGCATTTCAGCTCCACCGACGCGTCGCACCTGGTGAGTAGCCGCCACGTTACAAGTGCAACATGACCCCGGCAATCGGTGAACCGTTTTTGGTACGTGAACAGAGCTAGTTGTCGGCTAGTTGTCGGCTAGTTGTCGGCTGTTGTCTGCTCCTCGGACTCGTCGCGCTGGTGGGCGGAGCGCTTCTGAGTTGTGGGTTGTGGCGACGTTGCTGTCGATGTCTCGTAACGTCTGTCCATGCCCGGTCCCTTGAGCATTCCTCGAGCGATTCCTTGAGCACTGTGCGTTGGCAGCGCTTTCACCGTGACGTCGCCATAGCGACCGTCACGACCGCGGTGACGATGTTCGTGGTTTGGTCCCCGTCGGCACCGTCTGCAGACGGCGCCGTACTTGCTGTGCGAACCACGAAACGCGTCGTGCGGAAAGTGCCGACGACTCGCCGCACAATTGCCAAAAAACGATCGATCACTCGTGTGACCAAGGAGCCTGTCACCCCGTCGGTAGGCACAACAGTGCGTTCAACCGTGTCGAGTCCGACAACCGAGCGGTCGTCAACGGACGTATCGACAACACCGACAACACTTGCGGCACCGCCAGTACCGCAGGCGTTGCCTTCGCCGGCGAAGTACCTGGCGGACGCATTGACTTTCGTTGAGCGGTACTGGGTACGGCGGCGCACAGCCGACGTACGCAGCATCACTGATAGGGCTCGGCTGATGGGCGCAACGGCGCAATCGATCCCAGACCTGTACCCAATTCTGCGCCAGACCGTCAAGGATCTTGGTGACGGTCATTCTGCGTTCCTGGATCCGCCAGCGGCACGCTCGTTGCTCGACGGTACGAGCACAGGCTTCGGGCTCAGGGTGTATCCGCCTGACGTGATTTTTGTGGTTCCTGGTTCCCCGGCCGAGCTAGCGGGTATTCGTACCCTCGATCGCATCGTGTCGTTCAACGGCAAAGCGTTCACGGCAACTACGGCAGCGGAACGCGCCGTCGAAACAGCCGTTATCAGGGTCAACCGTCCGCTGCTCGGCGAGATCGAGTTCACGGTTCGGCGCGGTGAATTGAAGACCGCCGAGTTGCCAACTGCTCGAACGCTCGGCAACCGGCTCGGGTATCTCGACCTACCTGGCTCGACGGGAAAGGCAGAGAACGAAGCCGCATTCGCAGCGATGGGCGTTGCTTCGGTCGGTGCCGTCGAACAGCAAATCAGCCCCTGCGGGTGGGTGTTGGATCTGCGTCGAAACTCGGGTGGGTTTCCGTTCTCGATGATGAGCGTCTTAGAGCCGTTCATGCCCGAGCAGGTCGTCGGCGGATTCGTTTACGGCGATGAGACGCGTGAGCAGTTGCGTTTCAACGGCGGCAAGGTGCTGATTGACAACCGAACCGTGTGGAGCAACCTGGCTCCAGCCCGACTGCACGACCCGGCGATCCCTGTGGCGGTCTTGACGTCTGGGCAGACCGGGTCAGCGGGGGAGATCGCAACGATTGCATTCATCGGCCGTCCCGCTTCTCGGTCGTTCGGCGCACCCACCGTTGGAGTGACGAGTGCCAACGTCGGGGTCCGCTTGCCCGACGATTCGTTTCTCATGGTGACCCATAGCTACGACCTCGACCGTGCGGGCAAGGTGTACGACGGGCCGATAGCGCCCGATGAACCGCTCGCCATCGATTGGGGATTGTTTGGTACGTCGCAGGATCCGGTCCTCACTGCTGCTAGCGCCTGGTTATCTGACCAGCCAAGCTGTGTGGGCCGCACGCCATAACGTCACCTCTGTTGAGACCTTCTGTTGAGACCTTCTGTTGAGATTGGAACACACGCCGATGCACGCCGATCCGCATTCCCAGTTGCGCCCCGACGAGTTCGAACCCGAGTTTTCCGACCTTGGCCAGTTGCGAGTACATCGGTTGCGGCAACTGGCAATTGGTTACCGCGTGTTCGGGGCGTTGCGCTGGGGAAGTGTTGGCGACGGCCACATCTCGGCTCGAGATCCCGAGCGACTCGACCACATGTGGATAGCCGGTTACGGAGTTCCCTTCAACCGGGTGACCGTTGGCGATCTTGTCCTCGTCGGACCGGATGGTCGCGTTGTCGAGGGGGAACTCGGTATCAACCAGGCTGCGTACAACATCCACTGGCCGGTGCACGAAGCCCGTCCAGATGTGGTCAGCGCAGCGCACACCCACACCCCGTTCGGAACGCCGTTCAGCGCCTTGGCTCAGAAGCTCCGGCCCATCACCCAAGAGTCCACCGGCTTCTTCGAGGACCACGAGGTGTTCGACGACGAAGAAGTAGATGTACTTACGGTCGACGGCGGCTATCGAATTGCGAAGTCGATCGGGTCAGCCAAGGCTGTGGTGTTGCGCAACCATGGATTGCTGACGGTGGGGCCTACGGTGGCCGAGGCGCTTGGATGGTTTGTCCTCATGGAGCGTTGCGCCGAAGCACACCTCAAGGTGCCCAACGGCAAGGCGATCAGCGATGCTGGCGCACGTCTCGCACGCGAATCAACCGGCGCTCGCGAAGCCGGCTGGAAGTCATTCCAGTGGCTGGTTCGTACGTTGCTGCCCGACGTGCAGGTGGACTGAACCCGGGCCCTACCGCTGGTCAACGTATGCGTAGCCCTGGGTGGACGCCCGGATGTGGGTCTAGCAAGAACACGCCGGGGACGGCCTTCTCGTTGGCGTGGCTCGCAGCCAGCACCATGCCTTCGCTCACGCCGAACTTCATCTTGCGAGGTGCGAGGTTGGCAATCATGACGGTGTACTTCCCAACAAGGTCAGCCGGGTCGTAAGCGTCTTTAATACCGGAGAAGACGTTGCGTGTGTGGCCTTCGCCGACATCGAGCGTGAGCTGCAAAAGCTTGGTCGAACCCTCTACGTGCTGGGCGTCGACGATGAGCGCAACTCGCAGATCGACCTTGGCAAAATCGTCAATGGTGACCGTATCCGCGATGGCTTCGCCGCCGGGTAACGCCGGAACTTCGACAGGTTGGGGAGGGGGCGCAAACAACTCTTCGAGCATCGGCAGATCGACGCGCTTCATGAGGTGGCTGTACTGACCGATGCGAGCGCCGGCAAAAGAACGCGCAACGTCGGCCCACAACAGCTCGTCAGCCCCGAGAAACACCTCTGCGTCGGCGGCAAGCCTGGGCATAACTGGTTTTAGTAGCACCGTGAACTGGGCGAACAGTTGGATGCAGATGCTGCATGCCTCGTGCACTTCGGAAGCCTTGGCCGGATCTTTCGCGTGGTCCCATGGCTTCATGTTGGTGATGAGGCCGTTTGCTTCATCGACCAACGCCATGATCTGGCGGATGGCCTTGGAGTACTCACGTGAGTCATACAGCGCTGCGATCTCGGCTGCATGCGCGCCGATGCGGCCGATGAGCTCGTCGGCCACACCGCGATACTCGTATGTGTGCAGAGTACCGGAGGAGAGCGTCGAATCGAACCGCTTTGTGAGGAACCCTGCGGCGCGGCTGGCGATGTTGACGTACTTGCCCACCAGGTCCGAGTTGACCCGGGCCATGAAATCGTCGGGCGTGAAGTCGACATCTTCGACGTTGGCGTTGAGCTTGGCTGCGACGTAGTAGCGGAACCAGTCCGGGTTCATCCCGATGCTGAGGTACTTGAGGGGGTCGATCCCGGTGCCCCGGCTCTTCGACATCTTCTCGGCGTTGACTGTGAGGAAACCATGCACGTGTACCTGGGTGGGCGTTTTGCGGCCACTGAAATGCAGCGTGGCAGGCCAGAACAGGGTGTGGAAGTAGACGATGTCTTTGCCGATGAAATGCACCTGCTCCACGGCGTCGTCCGCGAGGAACTCGTCGTACGTCTGCTGCGTGCGCGACGGTTGGTGCCAATGACTTGCTGCCCCGCCGTTCTCGAAGTGGTTGCGCAGTGACGCGAGGTAACCAATCGGCGCGTCGAGCCACACATAGAAGTACTTGCCTGGAGCGTCGGGAATCTCAATGCCGAAGTAGGGCGCGTCGCGAGAGATGTCCCAATCGTTCATGCCACCGTCGAACCACTCACGGATCTTGTTCACCGTCTCGGGTTGGAGTCGCCCGGGCTTGGCGGTCCAGTCCTGGAGGTATGCCACAACTTCAGGCTTTGACAGTGTGAAGAAGTAGTGCTCGCTCGAACGAAGTTCCGGCGCTGCACCGGACAGCACGGAGTACGGGTTCTTCAGCTCTGTCGGCGAATACACGCTGCTGCAGTTCTCGCACGAGTCGCCGTATTGATCTGGCGTGCCGCACTTCGGGCAGGTGCCCTTGATGAACCTGTCGGGCAGGAACATCTGCTTAGCCGGGTCGAAGAATTGCTCGATGGTGCGTGTCGCAATGAGCCCAGCTGAGCGAAGGGAACGATAGATGTCTTGTGCGATCTGGTGGTTTTCCGGAGCGTCGGTGGAGTGCCAGTTGTCGAACCGGATATGGAAGCCGTCGAGGTACTGCTGGCGTCCGGCCGCGATGTCGGCGACGAACTGCTGGGGGGTCTTGCCAGCATTTTCGGCGGCGATCATGATCGGCGCACCATGGGTGTCGTCGGCGCAGACGAAGTGCACCTCGTGGCCTTGCATCCGCTGGAACCGCACCCAAATATCTGCCTGGACGTACTCCATCATGTGCCCCACGTGGAACGCCGCGTTGGCGTAGGGGAGAGCGGTGGTGACGAAGATGCGGCGCTTTCCCGAAGGGTTGGGTGCGGGGTCTGGGGTGACGGTACTCATGCGGCGACCAGTCTCGCCGATGCGGCTACGGCTGAAGTGCAGTTATTCGGTACACGCTCCAGTGGTTGTCCGGTTCGCGCCCGCGTAAGGTGACCCTGTGCGTGTGATCGTCTTAGGAGCAGGTGGCATTGGGGGCGTCATTGGGGGTCGTCTCCATCAGCATGGCCACGAGGTAGTGCTCATCGCTCGGGGAACGCACCTTCAGGCGATGCAGACGAGTGGGCTCCGGGTAGAAGATCCCGACGCAACCATCACGATACCCGTGGCGGTGGTCGGGTCACCGGCGGCTGTCCAGTTCCACGACACGGACCTTGTGTTGTTGGCCACCAAGACGCAGGACGCTGCGCTGGCGCTCGCCGATCTTCACGCGGTGGCCCCGCCGACGGTCACAGTCGCCTGCGCGACGAATGGCGTCGAGGCCGAACGACTGGCGCTGCGCCTGTTTCCCAACGTTCTGGGCGTCAACGTCATGATGCCGACGGCCTTCCTCGAACCTGGTGTCGTACAAGTCATCAGTGCGCCTATTGGTGGTTCGCTCGACGTCGGTCGGTACCCAAGCGGTACGACGGACGCGGCGGAAGAGCTGGCAGCGATGTTCGCCGCGTCGCAGTTCCTGTCGGTTGCCCGTGCCGACGTTATGCGGGCCAAATATCGCAAGCTGATCCTGAATACCGGCAACGCGGTTGAAGCAGCGTGCGGCCGGTCAACCGATGCCGCCAAGGAACTCGTCAAACGAGCTGCCCGAGAAGCCGAGGAGGTGTTCGCTGCGGCTGGCATCGACGTTGCAACTGACGACGAAGAAGCAGCGCAACGTTCTTCGATGCGATACCGCCCAGTCAACGGAAAGCATCGTGGGGGCGGGTCCACCTGGCAGTCCATCGTTACCGGCCGCTCCATCGAGACCGACTACCTGAACGGCGAAGTCGTCCTCGTTGCCCGTTCGTGTGGGATGGCGGCTCCGATCAACGAGTCGCTGCAACGTGCGATGCACCAGTTGGTTCGTTCAGGTGGCCAGCCGGGCAGCGTCGACGCTACGTTGCTACTGCTAGCCGATTGAGGTTCAAGCTCCAGCGGTGAAGGGTCGAAAGACATCTGATGGAGTCCGCGCTCGCCGATGAGGTAAAGACGCGTCCTGGGCGCTCTGCCCCAGGGACTGCCGGCCAGCGGAACTCCCGGGTCGGTCGTGGCCCTCATTCGACGCTGCTGACGATCATCAGTGCGATATACGTGGCGTTTGCGTTACCGACCTTCGACACGTGGGCGGGCCGTCAGCAGTGGTGGCGCCAGGGTCAGACGGCCGACACCGCACGGATCTTCGCTCGCTCCGGGATTAACCTCCTTCACCCACGCCTATCAGTTTTCGGTCCGCACGCCTACGTCGCGTACGAGTTGCCCTGGTATCAGGCAATAAGCGCGCTGATTATGAAGCTGGGTGTGCCAGACATGGTTGCACTCAGGCTCGTTGCAACGGTTTTTACCGTGGCCACGGCATGGGGAATTCTTGCGCTTGGCAGGCATCTGGTTGGCGAACGCGAGGGGCTGTGGGGGGCTGCCCTCTACCTGCTGAATCCGTACACCATGCTATGGGGACGAGTCGGGCTCATCGAGTCCTTCACCACTGCGGCCGTGCTGTGGTGGATTGTCGCCTCGGTGCGTTCCATCGACCGGTGGCCAATCTCGCGTCGGTTCTCGATTGGCTGGGGTGCTGTTGCTGTTGTACTCGGTGTGGTCGCAGCAACGTCGAAGATGGTGACGTTCGCACCGTGGATGCTGGTGCTCGTGGCCTTCGCTCTGTCGCGGCGTTTGCGCGGCATGGTTCTGTGCGCCGTATTCTGCGGAGTCCCACTTGTGGCCGGAGTGTCGTGGACCCGTTGGGCCGACACGCTGAAGGAGCGCAGCGTCTTGACCACAGCGCTTACTTCGAGCGGAGTCAAAAACAGCGTTTACCTTGACGTCGCGGCCCGTCTGGACCCGGTTCTTTGGATCCGAATTGCGGTGAGAACACCGCTGTATATGGGTGGCCTTGGGCTGGTGCTGGCGCTCTTCGGATTGCATTCGCTGGTTCGCTCGGGCAGAGGGGTGCTTGGCGCTGCGCTGGCAGCTGTGCCGATGTCGGCATGCTTGGTGTTCTTCGGGCTCTACGTCGTGCACGACTACTACCAGTTCGCCATCGTTCCAGCAGTTTGCCTACTGATGGGCGGCGGAGCAGTCGCCGTGCAGAAGCGTATGCGTTGGCAGCCAGCTCTCGTGATCGCTGCGACAGGGGTGCACCTGCTCGGGTTCTGGTTGGCAAACGGTGAACAGTATGGGCGGGCGATTCACGAGGAACCCACATACATCACCGACCTTCGTGCTTCCACCGAACCGGACGAAGAGGTGATCGGTGTCGGGTCCAGCTACGACCCGTATCCGTACTATGCGGCCGATCGACACGGGACTTTGGTCACCGACATCGATCTGATAGATGAGATGCATTCGATGCTCGATTCAGATCTCGGCAGACCACAGGCACTGTGGGCGAAGGATCCTCTCGATCCGCGGACGGCTCGGTTCCTTAGGCCCTTCGAGTCCGTTGCTGCAGTAAGTACGCACACATATCGGTTTGGAACTTCGAAGGATCTACTGACAGCGGGCCCGACGAAGCCCATAATCTGGTGGAGCAGCGGCGAATCAAGTGCCTCGCCTTCTTCTGTTGAGGTCGGCGCGACATCCTTCGAGGTCGCCTGTGATGGACAACCCGTAGCACTGGTGCCCGCGACGCGGGGGCTGACAATCGAGACCGCTCGCACGGTGTGGGTCGGGACGGACATCGATGCCGCAGAGCTTCCTGTGCGCACCGGCGTGATCGAGTCAGCAGTGCCGATACATGAAGTGTCCTGCACGTCTGTCGACGGCTCCCCAATGACCATTCGGTTGCTCAATACGCTCACCGGCTAGCCCTGCCGCCCGATGTCGGGCTGTCGGTCCCGAGCTGGTCACCGGTAGCCTGGCTCGTTGTGACTCCCAAGCCGTTCAGCCAGCGCAAACGAGAGGTTCCTGCCGACTTCGACATCGTCGCGGGCACATACGACACTCTTGTGCAGCGAAACCCGGGTTACGTGGAGCACCTCGCGTTGAGCGCCGAACGGTTGGAGCTCGGTGCCTCTGGCGCCGGTCTGCGGATCTTGGACCTTTGCTGCGGTACAGGCTTGTCGACTGCTGGCGTGCTCTCCGCGTACCCCGCGGCGACGATTGTGGGGCTCGATGCTTCCGCTGGGATGCTTGCCCAAGCGCGAGCCAAGCCGATGTTCATCGACTCACCGAACGTCTCATTCGTATTGGGCGATGCGATGGATCCTGCGGCAACCTTGGGCGACGAACCCTTCGATGCGATTCTGATGGCATACGGGATTCGCAACATGGCCGATCCTGACGTGTGTCTTGAGCGGGTGAAGGGGCTACTCAAGCCCGGTGCGCCGATCTGCTTTCACGAGTACAGCGTTCGAGACTCGCCCCGCGCCATCGGCACGTGGACGAGCGTGTGCTGGGGGATCATCATCCCTGCCGGTCTCATCACCAGCCGTCACACACGGATCTATCGGTACCTGTGGCGAAGCGTCTTGCAGTTCGATGGCGTCAAGGCATTCGAAGCGCGCCTCACCTCGCACGGCTTCGCGGGCGTGCGCACCAGGCCGGTGGTCGGCAAGGCCCGCTTCGATTTCTGGCAAGACGGCGTGGTGCATTCGTTTCTTGCTCGGAGGCCGGTGTGAGCGTGCCGTATGTCGGCGCGCGAGACACTCGGGCAGCGGTCGTCACTCCAGTTGGTTCGTCGCTTCCGCTCAACGCGCCATCGAAGGCCGGCTATCGGGTGACCGTGGTCGGCGGCGGCCTCGCTGGGGCCTCTGCTGCAATGGTGCTTGCCGAGCGAGGCATCACCGTCGACCTGCACGAGGCACAGCCGATGTTGGGTGGCCGCCTGAGCTCCTGGCCCGACCAGCTTCGCCCGTTGGCTGGCGGTGGTCCGGTGCAGATGGAACGAGGTTTTCACGCCTTCTTCAGGCAGTACTACAACGTACGTGCACTGATGAAACGGTGGGACCCAGAACTTGCGTCGCTGAGGCCGCTGGATGACTACCCGCTATTCGGCCCCGGTGGTGCAGTTGAGTCGTTCAAGAACCTGCCTTCGCGTCCTCCGTTCAATTTGCTGGCATTGGTCAGGCGCACTCCGACGCTTGGCCTGCGCGATCTTCGACAGATCAACGGTGACCAAGCCGCCGAAATGCTCGCCTTCGATGGTGACGATACGTATGCGCGCTTTGATTCGATGAGCGCAGCTGCGTACTTGGATAGCGTCCAGTTTCCGTCGGACGCGCGTCGCATGTTGTTCGAGGTGTTCGCTCATTCGTTCTTCAACCCGGAAGAGCGAATGAGCGCCGCCGAATTGCTGATGATGTTCCATCTGTATTTCCTCGGAACTCGAGAAGGAATCTGCTTCGATGTACTGCAGCGGCCGTTCGCCGATGCTTTTTGGTCACCCGCCACGCACGCCTTACAACAGCGTGGTGTGCGCGTGCGTGTGTCTTCGCCAACTCACAGCGTTGAGCCTGTGTCTGCACGCCACGGCGTGGTGCTTGCGTTGAACGTGTCGGGTCTTCGCGAGGTGGTCCACGCAAACACCTGGATGGGCGATGCCGGGTGGCGCAGCGATGTCGGCGCCCTGCAGGTGGCACCACCCTTTGCCGTGCTCCGAGTGTGGTTCGACCGCGACGTACGGCCCGACCGCGCTCCGTTCGCGGGAACCGCTGGGTTCGGCATCATCGACAACATCTCGTGCGTGCATCGATACCAGGATGAGGCGCGCGTCTGGTCGCGCAAGACCGGGGGCAGCGTGATCGAGATGCACGCCTACGCGCTCGGGCCGGATTACGGCGACCCGGTCGACGAGGCGAAGGTGAAGTCGGCGCTGCTTTCCCAATTGAACCAGTGCTATCCCGAAACGGTCGGTATGACCATCCTTGACGAACGGCTCATCGTCCGTTCGGACTGCCCCGCGTTTCAGCCAGGGAGCTGGGCGCGTCGTCCTACCGTCGCGACACCCACCCCCGGTCTAGCGTTAGCGGGAGATCTGGTGCGCGTCCCGTTCCCAACTGCCCTGATGGAGCGTGCGGTGGCGACAGGATTTCTGGCAGCCAACCAACTGCTCGGGCGATGGGGCTTGGCCCCAGAGCCAGTGTGGTCTATTCCCACCACTGGTGTCCTCACCAAACTTCAACGCTGGCAGCGGTCCCGTCTTCGACGGTGACGTCCGCCCGTGTCACTCTCGCGGCCTGCAGCCCCTACAACGCGCGAATGGTGATCGTGAATCTGACGTTGACGCACCGGTCGTAGTCTTCGCACATGGGACCTGGTCGTTCTCCAGATCAACTCTTCCGTTTAGTGGCTGAGTACGAGGCACTCGGTTTTCACCGAACTGGTTCCTCGGTGGACCTAGAGACAGCCGATTGGTTGACCGAACACCTAGAGCTTGCCGGGCTTTCCGTCCGTCGAGAGACCGTCAACTTCACGGGCTGGCATTCCGACGCAACCATTCGGGTGGGTCAGCACGAGGTCGAGTGCCTGCCCGTGCCGTACGAGTGGCAGGGAACGATCGACACCGACCGGGTTGCCGTCATCGACCTTGAGCCGGGGCTCGGCGGCGACATCTCGGTTATAGCCGAGCCCGTTCGCCGAGCCCGTGAGGCTGGCTTCGAGGCCGCAGTCTGCGCAACGCGCCATCCCTCCGGGTTGCTGCGGGCGATCAACCGGCCGTTGCACGTAGACCCGACCAATTTCCCGGTGTTCCTTGTCGCTGGCACCGAGTTGAGCGTCCTGCAGTCCGGCGTCGTGCATGTTCGAGCGTCTGCTCAGACGATGCCACTGAGCACGACCAACGTGTTTGCCGACAATGGTCGACCCGGAAAGCATCTGATGCTGACGACGCCGCTCACCGGATGGTTCGGTTGCGCCGGCGAGCGAGGGACCGGGGTCGCAGTGCTACTCGAATTGGTCAGTCGGCTTATTCTCGGTGGGCCGATCTTCGTCGTTGCCACTGGCGGCCACGAACTGGGCTATCTCGGCGCGGAACACTGGGTTGCGCAACAGCTGACGGGAGACCGGAGTGTCGACCCCGAGCTGGGTTGCATCATGCACATCGGTGCGTCGGTTGCGGTCGAATCCGACGGCTCCGACGGTCGCCAACTCATCGCAACTCGCAGAGCGATGACGTCCTTGAACCAGTCTGCGATCGAACCAATCGACGGAGCTCTTGCATCCATTGGCTTGAAGCTGACCGCGTCGTCACCTCATTGGGTCGGCGAGGGGGAGGTGCTTCAGCACCTGTATCTGCCGATGCTCTCGATCAGTGGTGCTGGGATGGATTTCCACACTCCGAACGACCGTGCCGGGCTGGTCACGTCGCCCACCGCATTGGCCCGAGTTTGCGATGCGTTGTTCGAAGCTGGCGTAGCACTTCGTCGGCATTGCACCGGTGAGCAATAGAGAGATGCTGCCCGGCCGCAGAGTGCGAACCGTTCCTCGGATATGTACAGCGGCATCGGCGCGATCAACTGGTTGTGTGCGTTCGATCCGTTGCTCTGGCATCGCGCTGCTCGTCCTGGTGATCCTGTTCGCCCACGCAACCCCGAGCGCTGAAGCGCTGACCATCAGACAGTGCACGCCAGCGGTTCCTTCGGCCGCCAACGGAGACCTTCGGGTGGAGTTCGACCGCCGAACCATCGCGTTCACAGGCCGGACGACTCGGGTCGATGCGGAACCGCTCCGAACCGCGCTGATCGGTGTCGTCGATGAGCGCGGCGAACTGAACCGGCGCACGGTGTGCGTGACGCTCCGGACAGTTCCTGGCGAGGCCACCTATGTCGGCGAGTCGATTCCGGCCGCGGTCGAGGTGCTTTCCGAAATCTCCGGAAATTCGAGGTTCAGTGCGATGTGGGGTGGCGGTGGCCTGACGGTGGTCGGGTGGATGCACAGCGCTGACCTGTCACGGCTCAAGAATCTGGCATCAAGTTCGTTCCCGGTCGATGTCCGCGCGGTAGGCGTCCTCGAGGAACTACCCGCCAAGGTATGGCTCCGTGTCGAGCGAGTCACCATCTCGACTTCCATCGTGGCTCAGATCGAACAGTTTCATCCCAAGGCCGGGGTCATCACTCTCTCGACGAACTCAACGGTGAGGCTTGTCGCGTGTCCAGGCGGGTGGCGAGGCAAGACCCTGCCGGCGGTTTGGAAATCTGCGGGGTGCGTCAACTTCGATTCCGCTTCTCCGGCTGTTCTGCCAAACCCGGGGAACGACTTCACGCATCTGTCGGTGGCGATCAGACCGCTGCGCGGCACAGCCAGCGCGATCGATCTCGACCTTCGATACACGGCTGTCGATCCAGCGTATGAGTGTTATGTCGGCGGGATCGCTAACAATTGCACGCTGTTTCCACCTCGGTTGGCGAACTGAACGTTGCCGAGCGCGTCGCCCGGGATACTCAACCCTGCGATCGACGACGGCCAATGACGTGTACGCGGCTGCATAGTTCGAGCCGCTCCGCTGAACCTGTTCACCGTGATCGACCCGAACGGCAACCGGATCCGGGTGGGTCGATCCGATTTGATCGACCTGACTCGGTGAGTCCGCCCAGTGATCTCATCGTGCTGGCGTGACTGCCGGTCAAAGGCTTGAGTTGGTGGGTCGAGGGTTGCCTAGAGCGACGCGCTGGTGGTAGCGCCGCTCGGCGTACCTGGCGTCGTCCTTCCAGAGCCGTGCAGCTGACAGCTTGATGATCGGCCTGGCGATCGCTGCTCCGCGTAAGGCGTACGCGAAACCTGGGCGGTCAGACGTCGCCAGTGTCGCCTCGATCACGGCGGTGCGCGGCGATCGGTTGGCGGTCGCAGACACGATGGGGGTGGCGTGCGTTTCGACGACCGAGCCCGTGCCTTCGCCATCGATGATCGTCATCACGATCGTCCTTGGCTCGGGGGTTTCGAACCGGGCGGTGACTTCGACGGCGTACGAGCCGACCACCTTGTACGCCACGACCAGATCGATTGCATCGTCGGTCTCGTCGATCACGCGCAAGGCCGTGAACGCGTACGGATGGATGTGTGCGCCGTGCCATGGGTCGAGGCGGTTGGCGATCACGTCGGCTGGTTCGCATGTGGCATCGACTCGGGTCACGCCGTCGAGGAAGACATCAGGTCGCTTGGGGAGCACGGGGGCGCTGAGTGCGTCAGCGGCCGTTGGTTCGAGTTGCACCCACACCAAGATCCCGTCGTCGTGAACCGGAAGCTGCCGCCATTGCCCATGGGGTTCGTCGAGCGATAGTCCGTGCCAAGGGCACACAAGGCACCCGTCACGGACCGATCCGTCGGCGAGATGGGCACCCATATGGGGGCAGGAGCCAGGTGCAATGTGAAGCGGTCCGCCGGGCTCGGTGCGCCACAACACCAACTCCTGATCGGCAACTGTCTCGCGCCAAGGACCCAACACTTTGGACGGGCCTCGTCGCAGCGGCGACAGTTTGGCAATCACGTGCCGGCTCGACCCGCCGTAGGTCCGTGACGCGCCCAACACAAACCAGCCACCGGATGGCTTGACCAGCGCTCGGGCGAGCGCCGCGTCGATCCGCACCGGGTTGGCCTGCGCCCAATCCGGTCGGTCTTCGCGTCGATGTGATGACCCACTCACGTGCCCACGCTATCGGCAGCGCTTGGGAACATTTCCGCCGTCCGGTGTTCAGCCGCTGCTCAAACCGTCGTCAACGACCCGTCCGTCGAACCGGCGGATTGACCGGTCCGCGAAAAACGGGCGGCTCGTGCCTCCCCCCGGAGAACGAACCGCCCGTCTTGCGTTTGATGCTGGTGACTGGCGAGGTGCACCTCGCCAGCGGAATTACTTGCCAGGTTGTGGGAGCACCCGCAGGTATGGCTTGACGGTTGTCCAGCCTTGCGGGAACAACTCTTTTGCCTCGGCATCGCTGACAGCTGCGCCGATGATGACATCGCCGCCGTCACGCCAGTCGACCGGTGTGGCCACCTTGTACTTGGCGGTGAGCTGCAGGCTGTCGATGACGCGCAGGATCTCGTCGAAGTTGCGCCCGGTCGAGGCTGGGTAGGTGATCTGCAGCTTGACCTTCTTGTCGGGCCCGATCACGAACACGCTGCGCACCGTGAATGTGTCTGATGCGTTGGGGTGGATCATGTCGTACAGGTCGGCGACCGTCTTGTCTGGGTCACCAATCATTGGGAAGTTGACCGCTGCGCCCTGGGTCTCGGCGATGTCTTCTTCCCACTTGAGATGGCTCTCGACCGGGTCGACCGACAAGCCGATGACCTTCACGTTGCGCTTGTCGAACTCACCCTTGAGGTGAGCAACACGGCCAAGCTCGGTGGTGCAGACCGGGGTGAAGTCCTTTGGGTGGCTGAAGAGCACGCCCCAGCTGTCTCCCAGCCAGTCATGAAAGCTGATCTCGCCCTGGGTCGTTGGTGCGGTGAAATCGGGTGCGGTGTCGCCAAGGCGAAGTGACATGTGAATCTCCTCCGAAGAGTTGTTGTGTGCGTTGCCGACACAATAACCGATAAATCCGATCGGATTTGTCGGGATTCGCTTTCGGGAGATGGCGGATCCCTGAGGAAACCCCTTCCTTAGGGCATGCCACCGTCCATGGCGAGGATCGAACCCGTGGTGAAGCTGGATGCGTCGGACGCAAAATAGAGGGCGGCGCCAACCACCTCGCTTGGCAACCCGTAGCGGCGTAGGGCGAGGCGCTCGGGGCCCTTCTCGAGCATTTCCTCTGGCCATGCCTTTGCGATGTCGGTGAGCACCGGACCGGATTGAATGCAGTTCACACGAACGGTGGGACCGAACGAATGAGCGAAACCGACCGTCATCGCGTTGAGACCGGCCTTGGCCGCTGCGTACGGGATGATGTTCTTGGTCGGCCGGACCGCGCCGCCACTGCTGACGTTGATGATCGAGCCGCCGCTTCCGGCTTGCATTCGTTCACCAACAAGTGCAGTGAGCCGAAAAGGCCCGGCAAGGTTCACATCGAGCACCTTGTTGTACAGCTCCCGCGTGACGTCGGAGAGCTTGTCGTAGAGCGGCGACATACCGGCGTTGTTGACCAACACGTCGACTTTGCCGAAATGTTCGTAGGAGACGTTGACGAGGTTGTCGATCTGGTCCCAGTCAGCAACGTGACAGGCGACTGCCAATGCAGCCCTGCCAGTTGACGCTTCCACTTCGGCAGCCAACGCCTCGCATGACTCGACCCGTCGGCTGGCAATGACCACATTGGCACCGGCCTGGGCGAACGCCAGCACCATTTCCCGGCCCATTCCTCGGCTGCCGCCGGTGACCAAGGCAACTTTGCCCTCCAGCGAGAAGTGCTTGCCGATTGCTGCGAAATCCGGAACTGTGGAAGAGGTCATCTCCCGAGCGTATTGACCGAACCCCCGCTATTCGCGATGCAGTAGAAACGTCCCCGTCGCCCGGCTCACCAGTTCGCCGCCGGCGTCCACCACGCGGGCCTCGGCGTACGCAACTTGCTTCGCCATCCGGATCACGTCGCCTCGGAGTGTGAATGACTCGCCAACCTGGGCAACTTTCATCGTCTCGGTCTTCATCTCGAGTGTTGCCCTTGTTCGGTCCTTGCCAGAGCAAGCTGAGTTGACCGCGAAGTTCATCAGGGCGTCGTGCAGCACCGCATGCACGCCAGCCTGCACGATGCCGTGCGGGTTGGAAGCAAGCATCGTGGGTTCCCAACGGCCCTCGGCCCATCCGTGGTCACGGTAACTGCTCTCGACGACCCCGTACGAGTCGATAGATGCTCCGATGCCACCGATGATGGACATGCCACCATCGCCCAGCCAGCGGTCCATATTCTTGCGCTTCGGGGCCTCTGCGGCAGGTTGTGGAGTTTGGTCAGCCATAGCCGGTGAACCCTACCGAAGCGTGCAGGTAGCGTCATAACCGTGGCTATCGGGCAGGCAATCGGGCAGGCAATCGGGCAGTCGGGCCGATTGGAGATCCGGCAGATTGTTGGCGCCGAGGAAGAGACCGCCGTTGTGGACCTGATTCGCGCGGCTTGGGCCGCCAGGGTCGATGCGCGTTCGAGCGGTCAGCGGCTCAGACCCGAGTCACTTAGAGCATTGATCGACGAGGGTGCTGTGGTGCTCGGTGCGTTCGACCAGGGTGTCTTGGTCGGCTCCGTTTCGGTGATCCCCTCTGGTGTCGGCAACCCGGCGGATGGCCCTCAACGTGGCTATGAGCGCAGTATCGGTACGGCAGAAGTCACCAAGGTGGCCAGCGCTCCTCAATGGTTCGGAAGTGGCATTGGGACAGCGCTGATAAAGGCAGCCCACGAAACCGCTGCAGCCACCGGGGCAACGGAGACCCTGCTAGCGGTGAGTGCCTTTCAACCGGAGTTGGTTCGATGGTATGCGCGCATTGGTTATGTCGTGACGCCTGATCGCTTGTATGGGCACGCTTCGCCCAACTCTCCTGCGCCGATCGTGATGACGCGGGCGCTCGATCTGGCCGATCGCGACAGCCAGGGACCCGGCCCTGTCGAGCAAGCAGCGGAGATCATTCGCGGGGGTGGCCTTGTCGCTATTCCAACCGAGACGGTCTATGGGTTGGCTGCAGATGCCGCCAACCCGATTGCTGTTCGTTCGGTGTTCGCGGCAAAGGGCAGACCCATCGACCATCCGCTGATTGTTCACATCGCGTCGGCAGCTTCGTTGTCCACCTGGGCGGTGGTCACCGACGACGCCCGTCGACTGGCTGCTGCGTTCTGGCCAGGACCGCTGACCATTGTGCTCCCGCGTCAAGCACACGTTCTCGACGAGGTCACCGGCGGGCGCGACACAATTGCTGTGCGCGTACCCCGTCACCCGCTATCGCTCGCGCTCATCGCTCTATGTGGCGAGCACGCGGGACTGGTTGCACCATCTGCTAATCGATTCGGCGCCGTCAGTCCTACGTGTGCTGATCATGTGCACGCAGATGGTCTGGTCGACACGATTCTCGATGGTGGTTCGTGTGTGATTGGCGTCGAATCCACCATTGTCGAGTTGGCTGACGGCAACGCGCAGGTGTTGCGCCCGGGAGCAATTAGCGCAGACGAAATCGCGGCTGTGATCGGGCGCCCTGTGCAGGCCGTTGCATCGGGCCCTAGCCGTGCACCCGGAATGCTGGCCAGCCACTATGCGCCCCGCGCTGCCGTCCTGTTAGTCGAACCGGGAAGCCCGATCCCGCCGGGGGAGTGGAGCCGGGTGGGTTACCTCGGACCAGGCTCTGGTCCGGCCGGAGCCGCCAAGATCGACGCGCCGCTCCCGTATACCGGAGCGACTCTTGCCGCTGTTTTGTACGCGCGCTTACGTCAAGCGGACATCGCAGGATTTGATCTGCTGCTCGTTGAACCTCCGGCAGACGCCGAGGGCCTTTCACCGGCGGTCATAGATCGGTTGACACGGGCGGCCGCAACCCGCCGATGACCGAAGGTGTGCACCCGGCTAGCCGGGGTACTCGTTGACTGATGGTCCGGAGGTCAGGCGTGTGATTGCGCCCGTCGCCACTTGAATCCGGAACAGTTGGAATGATGTGTCCGTTCCCTTTTCGAGGCGGTGGACCAATACGGACTGGCCATCTGGGGCCCAGATCGGCCGGCTTGTGATGTGCGTGTCGTTCGTCAACCGTTTGATCCCGGCCCCTGACGCGTCGGACAAGCGGACGTCCCAAGCTCCGGTTGGGTCGCTCTTCGATGGCTTGGTCACTTCGGTGAGCCATGCGAGTTGGTTGCCGTCCGGAGAGAAGTACGGGTCGTGGTCGCGCAGATTATCGTCAGTAATCCGTGTCACCGGGCCGCCTGTCACGGCAACGGTATAGATCTCGTAGTCGCTCGCCTGACAGAACGACCGAGGGCATCCTACGAACGTAATGGTCTGTCCGTCAGGAGCAAAAGACGGATCGATGTTTGTTCCTCCTCGGTCCGTGAGCGCTCGCGGAGACTGACCGGTTGCATCCGTGAGATAGATCTGTGGGTTCAGCGTGCTGCCGCCGAACATCACCAACTGGTTGCCGCTGGGGGACCATTCGGCGTGCCCTTGTTGGCCCCACCCGTCCAGTCCTGGCGGTCTGAGTAGCCGTTGGTTCCTACCGTTGGAGTCCATCACCCACAGCGAAACGCTTGCTGTCTTCGTGTCGTGAACACCTGCTGGCACACGGTTGAAGAGAATGTGTCGGCGGTCGGGTGATGGGCGGGGCCACCACGCGTCTGTCTGCGTGTCAGAAGTGAGTTGGCGCTGTGCGCCGCCGTCACCGGCCATGACCCAGATCTCGAAATTTCCGGTGCGGTTCGAATCGAAAACGATGTCTGTCGGACTCAGCAGGGCCGACGAAGCGACGAGCGAGGTTGGAGCAACAAAACCGGATGGCACCGATGGGACGCGGTTCACTTTCGACGCGATGAGGGCAACGATGCCCACCCCGACCGCTGCCGAGAGGACGGTCCCGAGCAGCAGCTTTTTTACGGCGCCCATACGGGGTCCTCTCGATCGTTCATCAGGTGTTTCGGCTCGATGCCAGCCAGTTCCTCGGGAGACGCCGTACGAACCTGGCCTTGCGGTGCGAACACCGTTGAGTGCGGTGGGACTGTCTGGAGCAGCAGTACCCCGGCCCCGATGCGGCTGTGGGCTCCGATCGTGATGGGCCCGAACACCTTGGCTCCATCGAAGATCTTGCACCCTTCTTCGATTGTAGGAAAACCATCGAGATCTGGGTCGCGGAGCCCGGCGGTGCCGATGGATGCACCCTTGTAAACCTGAACGTTCGGGCCAATGACGGTGCCGGCGCCGATCGCTACACCCATGGGGTGCGCGATCACGAAACCAGGGCCGATTCGAGCCTGCGGGTAGATCTCGGCGCTGAAGAGAATCACCATCAAAAGCAGGAGGAATCGTGCCAATGGGAACCAACCACGGAGATGAGCTGCGTGGGCAACGCGGAACAACACGACCGTCAGAAATCCGGACTGGGTCAATACGTCGAACGTTCGCCGCAGCCCGCGGGGCCGCAGATGGTCCAGCGCCATGCACGCCTCGAAGTCCTGACGCAGCGCTTCTCGCATCCCGATCTGTCCGTTCACGACGCGATCCCAATACGTTCTGGACCCACAGACGAACGAAACGCTGTGACAGCAGCACGACCGACTCGGCTGCAATCAAACTGTGCGGCACGTTGCTGACCAGCGGCGCGTAGCGATCTGCGCAGGCCCGAGTCGGTCCACAACGATGTCAGCCCAACCGCGATGGACTCCACGTCGTAGGGGTCGACCAACAACGCTCCGTCGCCGAGCACTTCGGGCAGCGATGTGCAATTGGAAGCGAGGACCGGTGTGCCATGGGCCATTGCTTCAAGAGGCGGTAGTCCGAACCCTTCGAACAATGACGGATACGCCAGTGCAACTGCATTTCCGAGAAGCCAATGACGGATGCTGTCGGTCACCCGACCGACTTCGATGACAGAGCCGGTTGGGGCTGCTGACATGGACGCCTGCCCTTCTGGGGATTCCCACCAACGTGCTCCAGCAATCACGAGAACTGCGTCATGCATCTCGGGCCTTTGTCGAGCGATCAAGAATGCCTCGACCAGGCGACCCAAGTTTTTGCGCGGGTGCACGTTTCCCAGATACAGCAGGAACGGCCGGTCAATGCCATTCGTTCGTGCCCATACTATATTGGCCGCGTTCTCGTGGTCGGCGACGTCGCGAGGGTCGTGGAGGGTTACACGATTCGGCACGACATAGACCCGTTCAGGGTCAAGGTTGTATGACTCGATCAGATCCTGGCGAGAATATTCGCTTGGGGTAAGCACGACCTGGGCCTGTCTCGCTTGCTGTGGTACGAGCCAATTCAATCGCTGACGCACCGGGCTGGGGTACAGCTGCGGAAGATGTCGAAACGAAAGGTCGCCGATGACGAGGGCCGACGGGACGTGGGGTCGCATCGGCGCGTGCGTGATGGTCATCAGAAGGTCTGCGTGCTGGGGATGTTTCGTTGCGGGACGAAGGTCAAACGTGAAGTGGCGGAGACCTCGGTGTCGACGGACGGGAACCAATGGAAAGCACTGCTGACCTCTCGCTGCGTGTGGAACGCGTTCCGCCGAATCGACCAGCAGCGGATAACAGTCGGTGGTCGTTGTGTCCGTGACAGCGGCAAGGCCCTCGATGAGACCGGTTAGCCAGGTTTCGTCTCCGCCGAGGCCCGACCCAAGCGCAGCGCAGTCGATCATCACCTTCATGTCTGTCGCCTCATTCGAAGCACCGGGCCCACCGCTGCATCGACTCGCCCAATTCTCGGTAGACGCCCCTGTAATGCGTTGGTCGGGGGCTCCTTGACGCCTCGACGAGGAACTCGTCGGTGAAGGAGGCGAACATTGTCGCGTAGTCGCCCGGTCGCACTCGGCTCACGGCCGCATCGACGCATTGGAAGAAACCTTCCGCCATCAAATGCATCCACTGCTCCAACATCACTACCCGCTCGAGGCGAGTTTGCTTGGTGTGCTCCACGATCGGACGACCGAACGAAAACAGATCACCTCGGAGGTCCATCAACTTCTTCAGGACATAACCACCCCAGATGTCGTCATGGCGGCTGAGCTGCCAGCCATCCACCCACACATCTGGGAGGAAGAAGTATGCGGGCGTCAAGTCTGCCGTGAACGATGTGTTCATCCCGCACACCGGGATGTTGCCGAGAGCGATGCGGTTTTCTTCGCCGTACAGCCCAGGGTCGTACGGAGGCTCGCTAGGCAGCTTGTCGACCCCGTTCAGGTCCAAGACGTTGTCCCAGACTCCCATGTTGATCTTCACGGGGCCAGAGGCGAAGGTTTCCTCCACGCGAGATCGGTCCGGGGTGCGCCACTCGTAGGGGTATCCGCGGGCGTAGAAGCCTTTTGCCGTGATGGAGTTGATCCACTCCCCTTTGAGAGCCGGAGCGTCAACCACGGTGGTGAGCGACTCCAGATGGGTTTGGAGCCAGCCCGGTCGCACACGGCAGTCATAGTCCAACGCAATGATCACGTCGTATCCCTCGCGATAGGCGAGCACGTGTCCGAAGTTGCGACACGCAGCGCTCTTGTGTGGGATGGCGTCCCAGTTCTTCCCCATGACCTCGCGCTGGGCGTCGTAGTCGTAGAACAGAACGTTCGCCCTATCGGGTGGTGTCAGGTGCCCATCGCTGTCGTCGGGAACGATAACGGTGATGTCTTGCGAGAGGTCATCGAACAGTGCCCAGTCCGGGTCGTTGGGCATCGGAATGACGACAGCGACGCGCCGCAGGTCAATTGCCGTGTCGGATGGTGCGTCGTCCTGCGACGTGGGGTCTGGCGAGTTGATGGTCGAAAGGGGGGAGATGTTCATCGCGGATGCTCCTAGGTAAGTCGTGCCGGTGGCGTCTGGTGCTTCGGACTCGTGTGGGTGGGGAGGTCTGGTCGGCGCATTCGGGCGTCGAGAAGGGAATCAGGTCAAGCAGACCGGCGAACCCGTTGCATGTCGGCAAAGTTGAGCCACAGATAGTCCGAGATGGCCTCGCGCCATGGGCGCATCATGTTCATTCCGATCCGATCGAGAGCGTCGTTGCGCATGATCTCTGAGCGGGGCCGCAAGGAGGTGTATTCGTGCGCGAAGAACTCTGAACCGACCTCGATGAGCTTCGTCGAATCATCGAGGCCGAGTGTCTGCAGAATGTGTTTCGCGACGTCGTATCGACTGCCTTCTCCCTCGCATGCCATGTGGTACAAACCGAATTTGTCGCTGTGGATCAGCGCGAGCAGAGTGCGGGCAAAGTCGAATGTATACGTAGGAGTTCCGAGTTTGTCGCCGACAGCGTGAATGGTGTTTCGACCAGCTCGTATCTGATCGATCATTTTGGCAACGAACTTGTGATCCTTTCCCGGCCCTCCGCCCACCATCCATCCGGCGCGCACGATGAAATGTGCAGCGATGGTTTCGCGAACGGCTACCTCTCCTTCGAACTTTGTCGCTCCGTATGTGTTGATGGGGTTCGGTGCGTCGGCCTCGGTATACGCATCGTCCTTCGTCCCGTCGAACACACCAGCAGTGCTGATATAGATCAACGTCGAGCCTGCGTCGTTGCACACCTCCGCGATGTGCCTGGTCGAAGCCGTGTTGGTCTCCCGGGTCCCGACAGGATCGGCATCGGATCGTTCGAGGTCCGTTTCTGCCGCTAGGTGTGCAACGAATGTGGGGCGGATCGACTTCACTGCTTCTTTGACCGCGACGTGGTCTCGGACGTCCAGGTAAAAGAGCGGTGGGCCGTTCCTCCCCCATACAGGGCCGGTGGCCACGTCACAGTCGGTGGCGATCACGTGGTAGCCGGCTTCTACGAAGGCCGGTACGAGCGCGCTTCCGAGCATGCCTCCTGCGCCGGTGACGAGTACGTTCATGGTGCTCCTTTGGGTTGTGGTGTGTGCCTCGGTGTTGTGTGCGTCGGTGTTGTGTGCGTCGGCGCGGCGGGAAGTGTCTTCATTCGTTCGAGCGCGATCACCGTGTTTCGCCACTGCGTCCGAATCGCCTTGCGATGGTGAATCGGGTCGGCCACGAGGAGGGCGACGTGCGCGACTACGCGGGCAGCGAAACCAATTGCCTCGACGGCTTTGAGAAGTGCCGTCTGGGGGGCGCTGTGAAGGCTGGCGAAGTACTGGTTGAACGTGCGGAGCGCGAGCGGCGAGGCGGCACCGGTCCGCCGCCGAGTTCCGGCGCCCATCACGTGCATCACCGTGGCAGCCGGGTCATATCGGACGGTCCAACCCGCACTACGTGCAAGGCGACACAGATCAACGTCATCCATGTATGCGAAGAACCGTTCGTTCATCGGTCCGGTGTCTGCGAGGGTGTCCCTGCGCAGCATCAGACAAGCGCTTGAAACCCAATCAGGACTGAACGCCTCGGCGGTGTCCGAGTACAGCCACAACGAACAATCAGCAAAGCGTCGCGAGATGCGTTCGAGAAAGAGGAAGAATGCGAACGCACCGACCAGACTTGGCTCGCGGCCTGCTGTCCAACGCTGCCAACTGCCATCGGGATAGACCAATCTCGGCGCAACGACACCGATGGTGTTGTCTCGATCGAGGTTGCTCATCAAGATCGTGAGCGATCCTGGAAGCAAGCACGCGTCAGCGTTGAGGAGCAACAGTCGTTCTCCGCGGGCCGCTGCCATTCCTCGGTTGTTGGCCCGTTGATAGCCCTGGTTGGACTCGTTGACGATCAGAATGGTGTTCGGCCACAAGCGACGCACCAAGTCGGCGCTCCCATCGTCGGAACCGTTGTCCACCACGATGACTTCGTGGGTGGTGTCGCCGACCTCTTTTGCGATGCTGCGCAAGCACTGGTCAAGCAAGTCAGCTGTGTTCCAACTCACGATGACAACGCTGAGCAGAGGGAGCGGCCGAGTCCCATTGTCGATGTGGCTTGCGGCCGGGTATTCAATGAGGACCCGCGTGGGGTCCTGAGGTTGGTCATCGCCAGTCACTTGACACCTCCCGCATCTGCTGTGTGATTTGGAGTGGTCGCTGAACGAGCGAGGTGGTGTCCACGATGCGTAGGTCGGTGTTGCCCTGCGACGTCAACGAGGTGTACAAAACGTTCCGCCCATCACGAGACCAGGTCGGCAAGAACGCACCAGCAGGGTCGGGTGTGGTCAATGTGCGAGTTCGGCGGGTCGCAACGTCGACGCTCGCCACTTGCCACCTGCCTACGCCTGCGAGGTCTGCCTGCGCCAAGTCAAGGCCGGGTTGAGCGGCCCGCCTTCCCTTCGCACCAAGAGGCTCCGGCGAGAGGTTCATCGCGAACGCGACGCGGCGGCCATCGGACGACCACGCTGGGCTTGCGGTGATTCCGGCGATGTCCGTCAATGCCCGCACGCGGGTGCCGTCAGCGGCCATTGTCATGATCTGCCGATCGGCACCGAGGTTGCTCGAGAAGGCGATCAATTTACCGTCGGGCGAGTATCGACCCGTGGTGTCGGTGACGGCTTGCGTTCCGGACGTTGCGTTGGTCAAATTGACGATCGTGCCGTCTCGGAGATCGATCGAGAGGAGAAACGATTCGCCGGTAGGCGACTGGTTTGTCACGAGCACCCTCGTACCATCGGGGGAAAGGTCAGGGTCGGTGTTCGACCGCAATTCACCGTCAGGTACTGCGTCGCGCCAGTCTTCGATGGTCGGCGTTGTCAATCGCTGCAGCCCGGTTCCGTCGGTGTTCACCATGAAGACCTGCAATGTGGGATCAACGTCGACGATGTCGACACCGAGAACTGTGGATGGGAAGTGCCTGATGCGCCTCGGACCAGTTCGCGGCGTGAATCCAAGTTCGATCATTGTGAGCGGCGCCCGGGCGGCGAAGACGATTCGGCGGCGGTCAGCGCTCCAACGCGCGGTCTGTACGTCGAAGCCGTTTGGTAGCGGCACGGCGGTTTCACCCCAACGGTCGACGGACGATGTCCAGATGGATCCAGGCCCGGATCCACGCGCGGCGACAAACAGCAGGCGGTCCGTACTTCGTTGAGTTCCGATGGCTTTGAGCTGGGAAACCACGGCGGACGACGGCGCTGCCGACAAGTCCTTCCAATCGGCCCACGTCAACGCAATGTCGTCAGTCGGTACGAGCACACGGGCTCGCTTTCCATCAGCGTCGACGACACACAAACACATCGTGCGCGAGCTCAACGCTGCGAGGTATCCGAGCCCGGTTCCGTCGGGACGCCACACCGGATTGAACGCAGATGGAAGGTCGGCCGAGCACGCATCCTCCGGCGCCCGCACTGCGCAGTTCATCGCTTTGTTGGCCAACACCTCTTTGCCAGTGCGCACGTTACGGATCGGGAGGAACCATTTGTCGAGTTTCACCTCGACACCCCCGGCGATGTCGCTGCGCGGGTTTCCCTTCCCCCGATACGAGCTGTACGTCAACAGCTGGCCATTGGGTGACAGAGCGGGGTCCACGTTGTACGCGGCATCGGTAACGAGGTGACGCCGGTTGGATCCGTCAAGCGCCATGGAATCGATCTGTGTCGGGACGGTCTTCACCAGGTCGTCGCGGATGGTGTTGGCGAAAACGATTCGTGTTCCGCCGAGCGCGAACCGTGGGTCGGCGTCGAACGCTCCCACGCGGTTCGTCTTGGCCGACAGATTGGTGACCTCAAGTGAAGAAAGGTCCAAGCGATACAGCGCGATGTGTTCGAACTCGGACCAGGACGATGTGAAAACTACAGAGCGGCCATCCGGCGACACTTTGGGCTGCTGATTGCGCCACGGATTTGCGGTCAGTTGTTCCAAACCTGTGCCGTCTGGGTTCATCAAATAGATCTGTTCGGGAGAACCCTCCGCTCCGGTCCGAGCGGACAACACGATCTTGGTGCCTCCGAATGCCCAAGCGGGCCAGAAGAAGTCCAACTCTCCTGGTGGCGAGATCGGTACGGGTCGGCCATCGACGACCCGAAAGACTCGGTGACGCCCGGTTGAGCGTTCGGCGCCACCCAGCAGTATGTCCAAGTCCTCGGTTGTGGAGGCCTGGACCGTCGCCGGCACCGGTTGAGCGGGCTGGACGGTAGCGACTGCCCGATTTGTCAGAAGCAGAGAAAGGACGACATGTGCACATACGATACGCGCGCATCGGGCTCGACCCCGTTTCACATCGACACCGGTAGACCAGAACTGACGGGTATGTCCACAGGAGCAGACGTCACGGCAGGCACGCGCTCCGTGGAGGCGCGCTGTGCGATTCCATCGGTCGCCACTCCGAGGCCCGCGAGCATCCAGAAGAGCGTTCGCGGGGATTCCTGCCGGAGCGCGAACAGAAGCATCTCTTCGATCGCGAAGAAACCAATGACTGCGACCAGACCGGCACCCAAAGCGCTGTACAAGCGGTCACTGCTTCGCGAAAGTCGGAGTGCGAGTATCACCACGGCAACCATTGCGGCGAGGAACCCCCCCGTGCCGATGATCCCTGTTTCGGAGAGTTGCAGCAGGTACACGTTGTGCACCGGGTTTCCGGCAAAGATCAATGATGGGTCTTGATACCGCTGCGAGGCCGGTTGAAAGTTGTTCAAGCCGACGCCGAGTAGCGGCGAATCGCCCCACATTTCGATGGCGAGCGAGTTGAGTTGTGTCCTCGATTCGACCTCGACTCCGAAGTGGTCGGTTTGAAAGTTGTCGTTGTAGAGCGGCACCGTTATCGGAAGCGATACGACGAGCAAGGCCACGACTCCCGCCACCCACACTGCAGCAAGCCGCGGCTCCAATCGCTTGGTCGCCAACGCCCAGAGCACCAACAGCGGTGCAATGACACCTACGCCAAGTGCTGCGGCGCGTGTCTGGGACAACACGAGCGGCAGCCCACAAGCGCCAGCTACTCCGAGGCCCAGCAGGCGATGACGTGGATTGCGGAGGCCGAGTGTGACGGCAAAAGCAAGCAGGCCGATCTGGGCGAGTACCGCTCCCATGAATACCGGGTGATTGATCGTGCCGAATGGCCGGTCGAGTACGCCCGCCTCGGTGACGCGGCCTGCGACCATGGTCGTCGGTGTCCCGAGGAACGAAAGCCCCAGTGGGCCTCGCGTAGCCTTTTGCGCGACCACAATCATGCATTCGACCACCCCCACAGCAGCAAGCGTGAGAAGAACGATCTGGACGTGGCGTCGAGTGCGAACTCTGGCTGCGAACGCAATGAACAAAGCCGTGCACGACGCCATGCGGACCAGTTCGGCAAAGGCCAGGCCTGCGTTTCCTGCCACCACGAAACTTGGCAACACGAACACTGGCCACAAAATCACGACCTGTACCACTCGTCGTGTCCACAGACGTTTGAGATCGGCCCACAGCGTTCCTTCAAACAACCAGAACCCGTAGATCATGACGACAACCAAGTCCAAGCTGGACACGTACAGTCCGGCAGCTCCGCTCGGCACGAAGGTGAGAGTCCCGAGCGATTTTCGAATCACCAGCGCTACGGAAACAGTGGCTGTGAGGAGCAGGACCTCGTCGCGTCGTTTTGTGACGATGAGCAGACTGACGAAACACGCCGCGACGGCGAGCGCTGCCACGAACTTCAATCCCAGCAACGCACCAAACCACGCCACGCCGGCCGAACCAAGCACCAACATGATTTGACGCACGCGGCTGACCATTGCGTGGGTGGGTTGTTGTTCGGGTAACGAGGTGAAGCTATTCATGTTCCTGCTCGTCCAGCGCCAATCGTTGTACTTGCAATCGGGTCCGAGTCCGGATGGCGCGGCGGGTGAACCGGCAACGGGCTCGGCGTCCGGCCAGGCGCAGAGCGGTAACCGGCGTTGACGTGGTGCATCAACACTTTCCAGTACATCCACCGAGCAATGCGTTGGTCTGATTCGGCCGGGAGCCCATCGAGCCATCGAGTGAGCGGTGGCACCGTGTACCGGTTGAAGAGCAGTTCCCGCACGACACCTCGCGCGAGACCACGTGGCGAACTCCGTAGCGACAGAACTCCGTACCGGTCCAGAAGCGTTCGCTCGGGGATCAAATGGGTGAGGTCGCGAAGTCCTCTGCCGATGGACCTTTGGACAGCCCCAGCGCTCGCGACCGTGTGGGGGTGGAAGTGTTCACCGGAGGCCAGAGGGTTATAGACCGCGGGTAATCCGGCGCGGTTGACCCAGCGGTACCCGAGTTCGACGTCCTCGTTGCCGATTTCGGCCCAGTCCTCGTGGAATCGAAGGTTTCGTTCCTGGATGGTCGATCGAGGCATCGACAGGTTCATGCTCCAGAAGTGGAGCCATCCAACCTTCGCATCCGCTCGATCGGCTAACTCGTGATAGGCGAACGGTTGGTAGTGGCGAATGAATGGGGTTTGCTCCATTTCCGCCGATTGTCGGACGTATCCCAAGACGGCTACCGGTTCTGGATGGGACAGGTGACTCCGCGCGTGCTCCGCCAGGAACTGAGGTTCAACCCAAACGTCGTCGTTGATGAAGAGCACGTACTCGTGCGATGCCTCGTCCTGGCCGCGATTGCGTTTGATCGCGGGAAGCCGTTCTGGTAGCGACAGCAGCCGAACCCTTCCGGCCGTCTCCGCATGGTGCCGCGCCACCATGGCCGGTGTTCCGTCCGTTGAATTGTCCACAACGATGATCTCAAACCGATCCGCCGGATAGTCAACTGCAAGGAGTTGGCGAATCGTCCTATCAACGACGTCGCATCGGTTGTATGTGGGCATCACAATCGAAAACCCTGGAACGTAAGCGTGCCTAGCTTGGTCTGCGTCCAGCCCTGCAGGCGGCCCGTCGCTCTGGCTCACTGAGGCGCTCATGACACACCGGACCCAACGTCGTACCGAACGCTTTGACCAACACCATCACCCTGTAGTGGCATGCGGACAGACCCTGTCAACCAGAGGAGCAGCACCCATGCGCTGCCCACCACCACGCTGGTGATCCACCAGTGACTCTGAGTGGCAGCTTGGAACCCGGCGCCGACGACCCACAGTGCGACCGCACACCCGGACAGACGCAACAGCCGTGCCTGATCAAGGCGACAGCCAGTTATTCGTGTGACCGCTCTCGACGAACACGTGACCAGAAACGCCGCAGTTGCCAGCGTGCCGAGCGCTGCGCCGAGCGGTCCATACCGAATGACCAGAGGCACGTCGATGGCAATGTTGATTGCAATGGCTGGACCGACTGCGAACAACGTCGCTCGTTGGTTCCCCGCAGCCACAAGGGCAAACCCCTGCCAGACGTTCGCGACGATCATGACGAGGGCGATGGCGAGCGCCATCATCGGCCGGAACGCACTTGCGTACGAAGGTCCGTAAACGGAAGTCACCGCGGCTCGACCAACCACCGACAGCAGCACAGGGATTGGGAGCACAAGTGCGAGCAGCACTTCCATGCCTCCCTGGTACACGTTCGCAAAACGCTCCGGCTCTTTGCCGTACGAACGGGCAAGAACCGGGAACAACACATTGACCACGACGATGGTCGTGATGAGCGTGTGCTCGATCGGTTGAAACGCAGCGCCGTACAGCCCGACGTCGGAGCGCGGCCGAAAAACCGCTACGGCAAACGCGTCGAGCTTCAAGTAAGCGGCCCCCGCGACACCAATCAACGCGAGCGGCGCTGCCCGCCGGAACAACCCCGGCAGCGCCGACCATGCAACGGAAGGCCGAAGGCCGAAACGGTTGCTTGCGACGGCCGACGCGATAGCGATGCCGAACACCGCGCCGATGATTGGGGCGGTCGCGACAGCGACAAGGCCGAAACCGAGTCGAACTGCCGTGATGACCAGAATCAACTCGACAAGCTCGATTGACGTGCGAACCAGTGCTTCGACTTCCTGACGCAAGCGGACCTGGAAAATGACGGTCACAGTGAGAATTGCTTCGGTGAAGTAGATCAGCGACGAAACCGCTACAGCGAGTTGGGTCGTGCGGTTCACGCCGAACGCAATACATGCCAGCTGACCAACGACGGTCGCCGTTATCGCAGTGATCATGCGTGCCGCTGTCGCCGTGCCGACGATCTCGCCGACATTCGCCGCGTCACGGGAGAGCTCACGTACAGCGTGGTTGCGCATGCCGAACTCACTGAGAAGAAGCAAGAAGCCGCACACCGAAACTACGAAGACGTAGTCGCCGTATCGGCCTGGCGTGAAGTAGCGAATCAAGACGAGCGAGGTTGTGATGTTCACAGCAAGATGCACCAGTCGGGCAGCGAGCTGTGCGATTGCGCCGACGGCCAGCCGCGTATTAATCGACCCCACAGCTACTGGGCGCGGGACGGTGCTCATCGTTCCGATGGCTCAGTCAGGTCGATTGCGTCCCATGCGGACGAGTCCTCACTCGTTTGCGCTTCGAGGGCCTCGTCGGATTCGCCTTCTGTGGCGAGAGTTCCGGCCCTCCGCTTAGTCCCGGCAAGTGGGAGCTGGAGCGGTTGTTGCGCGAACGGCAGTCCATCCTCTGCATCCCAATCGTTGCCAAGAACGCGTGTGTTGTGTCGGAACGCGCCAGCCTTGACGAGCCGTCGGTATGCGGTAACGAACCCGGCCAGCGCGCCGATAGTGAAGCCCAGGAAAAGGTACATCCAACGCTTTGGGGCTGCTGGGTAAATAGGAAGATCAGCTGAGTCCAAGCGAGTGAGTTCGACAGAGCCGGTTTGTGCGCGCGCCGCAGCGGCCTCGTAGTCCTCGCTCAGGCTTTGAACGACGCTCGTCGCGACATCTCGCTTCAGCTCGGCCATGCGTAAAGCCGCCTCGGCGGCAGGAAGAGCTGCGGCAGCTGGTGGAGTGATCGCGAGGATCTTGGTCAGCGCGCCGGACTTCGCGCGGAGCCCGGCCAGGTCGGCCTCCATGCTTTGGCTCGCGTTCAGCAGCGTCGTGTATGTGGAACTGGTGGTTTCGCTGGAGACTTCCGTCGAACTCCTGCCAGTTTGTATTTCAGATGTGGTCGCTGTGGTTTTCGGGGTGGCTGCGAGTTGCGTTTTGGTGGCAGCGAGCTTTGCAGCGACGGCTTCCAACTCGGCATTCGTTTCGTTCAGCGACGAGCGGAGTTCCTGAAGGCCGGTTTCGCTGAGCACCAGCGAAGCATCGAGGTTCGTAATTGATCGACGCTGCTTCAGTTCCGCGATCGCTTCCTCCGCCTCAGACTGAGCGTCGTATGCAGTGTTGAGCTGACGTTGCAACGCAAGCCGGTGTGCTTCGGCCTCCTGGTTGGTTCGAATGGCGCTTGTCTCGATCAACAGATCCGCCGCTGTATCGGTGACCTGTTGGGCGTCGGTGGGCGAGCCACCCGAGCCGGTGATTTCGAGAACAAAGGACTCGCCGACCGGTGCACCACTGAGTCCTTCGGCCACCTCTTGAATCGCTTCATCGCGCCGCCCGGGCTGACGGTACATGCCGTGCATGATGTACGCGCGCGTACGTTTAATTGATCCTGCTACGACTCCCTTGATGTCGGCAACTATGCCGGTAGGGACCGGTCGTTGGTCGAGCTTGAGTCGGTTGACGATCTCTTCGGCGATGGTGTGGGACCCAAGCACCGCGATTTGGGTGTTGACAAGAGAGGCACCGAGTGTGGAGTCGACAATTCCGGGTTGGCTGGCGAGATCGTTGCCGGTGCTGCTCAGCACCGTTGCGTCACGGCTACGGACCAGGACCCTGCTCTTCGCTTCGTATCGCGGTGGGATGCTGAAGCTTGCAAGGAACGTAACAGCTGCGCTTGCCGCACCCATTCCGATCAACGGACCCCAGGCAGAACGTCTTTCCCGTCGTCGAGGCGAACGACGTCGGGTTTGTCGGCCGGCGAGGCGCGACGAAGCCCCTGTTCGGGTTTGGCCAGTGGTGGCTGCAGACCCGGGCCGCGCAGTTGGCGCTGCATGGCGTTTTAGACGACGGGATTTGACGATTTCAGCCACGGTTTCCTCCTGCAACGGGTATGCGAACGGTGTTCTCAAGTCGATGCGCAGCGATCAGTGCGGTTGAGCGTGCGCATAGAGCCACTGCGGCAATCCACCGCATTGGGTTCCACCACTGCGGTGCAGCGTGAGTTCGCCAATACAGGTACGCGCCCCGATGAAAAGACTTCACGACAGCGGCCGGCCATCCACGCCTGCTGCCCCCTTCGCTGTGGCTGACTACTGCCAGCGGCACGGTCCACACCGCATAGCCCTGGTCAGCCATGCGTTTGCACCAGTCGGCGTCTTCCCAGAACAAGAAGTACCGCTCATCCAACATGCCGACTCTTTCGATCGCCCTTTTGGGCACGAGCATGCAGGCACCCGAGACCCAGTCGCATCGAAACGCATCGTCGCCGGGTTCGGTCCCGCGCCCGACAAGAAAATGGCTCGACCAGCGATTGCGCGGGAAGACTCGTGTGAGCGGTGAGCGCCGCCCCCACATTCCGGCCGCTGCGGTTGGAAATGACCGTGCGGTGAGCTGGTTTGATCCGTCGGGGTAAACGAGAAGCGGTGCGACGACGCCAGCGCTCGGATGTGATTTCGAAAATTCGAGCAACGTCGCCAAGGTGTTTGGCTCGACGATCGTGTCGGGATTCAATACCAAAATAACGTCAGCGGCTGCGACGCGAATGCCCACGTTTACTGCACAGGCGAACCCACGATTGGTGCCCATCTGCAACACGTTGACGTCGGGGTACGACAACAGAATGCGGTGAACCATTTCGTCGGTCGAGTTGTTGTCGACTACCAACACCTCCAACCGAGGTCCGGTGGAAGCGCTCAAGGAATCCAAGCAGCTGAGCACTTCTCGCCCAGAGTTGTAGGTCACGATCACGACCGAAATATCGGGCGAAGAGTCCCGCGATGTGTCCGGCGAGATGTTCGCCGATGCCATCCGCATCAGAACGCACCTCGCCGGAGTAGGACGACCAGCACCGTCCGGACCAACAGCTTTACGTCGAGCCACGTGCTCTGGTGCGACACGTAGTACAAATCGAACCGGAGGCGTTCTTTCATCGTGAGCAGGCTGCGGCCGCGCGTCTGGGCGCACCCCGTAAGCCCGGCCTTCGTCAGCAGACATGAGAGCTCGAGGTCCGAATACCGGCGCACCAGCTCGGGCAGGTCGGGCCGTGGACCAACCAAGCTGATCTCCCCCTTCAAAACGTTCAACAGATTTGGAAGTTCATCGAGAGTGGTTCGGCGAAGCCATCTGCCCATACGGGTGTTTCGAGGATCGTCGGCCAGCTTGTAGAAGACGTCTTCGGAGTCCACGGTCTGGTCAAACCGGTAGTGCTCCGGAAACCGTTCGCGTGCGTCGGCGTACATCGTGCGGAACTTGAAGAACGTGAAGTGACGTCCGTTTCGCGTCACGCGGGTTTGGCGAAAGATCGCGGGGCCTGGCGAGTCGAGGCGTATCAGAAGTACGAGCAGGGCGAAGAGCGGGAGCGAAAGAACTAGTAGCAAGAGTGCTCCGACCAAATCGACGGTCCGTTTGACGGTTCGGTAGGCGAAGTCCGTGTTCGGCAGGATGACGAACTCTGCGGTGCGCAGTCGCCGTGCCAGGAACATCTCCGTGGATTCCTCGGCGATGCAGCGGTCCTCGGCTCGGGGCTCTTGGAGCTGGGCGTCCTTCGCCGGACTGTTGAATGCCGAGGAGGGTTCGATCGCGACGACCGCTAGGTCTTCTGTTGCCGTTGTATCGGTTTCGACCGTCGCCTCAGTTGCGGCCACAGCGACGCTGCGATGTGACCCGCTGGCTGGAAGCGATCGCTGCCCCAACGGCGGTCCCGCGTAGAGGGATCGCACTAGGGCAGCGACATCCGAGCGGTCGTTGCTCCGGTGGAACCGACTTCGCGGTTCCACCGGATCCGTCGGATCCGATGTCCGCAGCCCCTGAAGGCTCCATCTGTCGGGCAACAATTCACTAGGCCCCTCGTTGAGGAGGGGTCGTAGCGTTCGATCCGTCACCGAACTCTCCGATCAACTATCGCAGGTGGATTCACCTATGAGCGTTTCGACAGTGTGGCCCAACACCGAGAGTGTTGTCCAGCGTGGAACTACCGATTCCACGTACTTGTCACGTCTCCGACACGTGCCTGTGATCTGCGCGTTACGCGAACCGTTGTGACCGAAACGTCTGGCTTTTCAAACGGTTCTGGCCCCGTGGCACCTGTTTCGCCTCACGCCAGGCGAGCGGTGGTGACGAGTCGGGAACACCCCGCAGTTGGCCTGCAGCGGAGGAAGTGCGCGAAACTTGACTGTCCGGTCCAGTGCTGGTCCAGACCTGCAACAACAACCTCAGGAGTGACCCCATGGCACGTACTGCAGTCATCGTCGATGCTGTTCGCACACCACTTGGCCGCCGCGGCGGCAAACTGAAGGATTGGCATCCGGTCGACCTCGCGTCGGTGGTTCTGAAAGCGCTGGTTGATCGCAACGACTTCGATCCAGCGCTTGTGGACGACGTCGTTATGGGCTGCGTCATGCAAGTTGGCGAGCAAGCGCTCAACATCGGGCGCAACGCCGTTCTGGCCGCTGGCTGGCCAGAGTCCGTCCCCGCAACGACGATCGACCGGCAATGCGGCTCGTCACAGCAGGCCGCACACTTCGCGGCGCAGGGCGTCATGTCCGGTGCCTACGACATTGCTGTCGCTGCGGGCGTCGAAGTGATGAGCCGCATTCCAATGGGGGCAAGCCTCGCCACCCGGGAACTGGGAACGCCCTTCTCTCGCCAGGTCCGTGATCGCTATGCGCCGGTTGGTGGCCTCCAGCCGCAGGGGATCGGCGCAGAGATGATCGCTGCGCAATGGGGAATCACTCGCGAGGAATGCGATCAGCTATCAGTGGCCTCGCATATGAAGGCTGCCCGCGCTACCGACGAGGGCAGGTTCCAGAACGAGATGATTCCGGTGCTCGACGCTGAAGGCGTTCTGATGACGACCGATGAAGGTATTCGGCGCGAGTCCACCATGGAGACCCTGGGCAAGCTGAAGCCAGCATTCAAGCCAGATGGGATGGTCACCGCTGGTAACTCATCGCAAATTACCGATGGTGCCGCCGCGCTGCTGATCATGACTGAAGAGATGGCAGCGAAGCTCAACTTGAAGCCGCGCGCGCGTTTCCACACGTTTGCCCTTGCCGGTGTCGACCCCGTCACTATGCTCACGGGCCCGATTCCGTCGACTGCCAAGGCGATGCACAAAAGTGGCCTCAAGGCGGATGACATCGACCTGTTCGAGGTCAACGAGGCGTTCGCTCCGGTCGTTCTGGCGTGGGCCAAGGAATTGGGCATGCCACTGGAACGAACAAACGTCAACGGAGGCGCGATTGCCCTTGGCCACCCATTTGGTGGGTCAGGTGCCCGCATCATGACCTCGATGCTCAACGAACTCGAGCGCACAAGTGGCCGTTATGCATTGCAAACGATGTGCGAGGGCGGCGGGCTCGCCAACGCGACCATCATCGAACGACTTTGACCGGTTGGCCAACCTGATTCGGCCGTCAGGCCGGTACGCTGATACCTGTGTCTCCGGTCCGTCTGGTGGTCGCAGCCATCGCGATCTACGTCTTGCTCAAGATTGGGTACCGAATCATCGGTGCAATGGCTGCGCCAGTTCCTGCTCCGCCGCCCGAAGGAGAACTTCGTCGGGTCAATCTGCGTTATCAGTGCAACATTTGCGGAACAGAAATTCGGATGACTCGGGCCGCAAATGAAGATCCGATGCCCCCTCGCCACTGCATGGATGAAATGTCGTTACTCGCACCTCGGTTCGAATAGTCAAGTCATGCCCGGTGTTTTCCACAACCTGTGGATAAACCTGGGGAGTATCACATCGGTGTGATTCGGCAGCTCAAAGCTGAAATCGCTTTCAGTCGCAAATTGGCCGAGTGAGACCGCTCGCCAAGGTAGGCCGAGCTAGCGGAGACGGGTCGCGGTAATGAACCCCAGGACGATGGCAACAAGGCCTCCGATGAGGGCCCAATTGTTGGCATCCCACCAGACATTGGTGTAGTTCACCACGATGATCAGCAACCCAATGCCGAACAAAGCGAACATCAGCCAAGCAACCCAGGCGGGGCTTTCAGCGGTTTCGACCTGGCCTTGGCCGCTTGACGTCGAGCGAGGCGTGTACCGACCACTAGCGGACTGCACCCGTGCTTCAGCAAGCGGTGCGGCCTTTTGTGTGCCCGACTTCGCATCGGCCGAAGCTCCGATGTCTGAGCCAGACTTCTTCGGGGTGAATCGCTTCGACTCGTATGCCATGGCTGAACAGGTTAGGAGAAATGCGGACAGCCTGAGGCGACCCCGTTGGAATCGTCGAAATCTTCACCGCTCGGCCGCGCCCGCGTCTGATGGGTTGCTCCACCTCGGGTTCACTCCGATCCCTCCGTTCACCGCTCGGCCGCGCCCGCGTCTGATGGGTTGCTCCACCTCGGGTTCACTCCGATCCCTCCGTTCACCGCTCGG